>NZ_JBLRVZ010000047.1:0-94845 GCF_048159505.1 Streptomyces sp. T028 | reverse complement strand
CCCCGGCCCGCCGGGTGATGGGTCCGGCCGGTGCCTCAGTGGCGGCGGTACGACGGACGCTGCATCCGGCGCCACCACATCAGGGCACCGCCGATGAGGAGGATGCCCGCGGCGCCGGCGCCCGCGGACGCGGCGATCAGCGGGGTGTTCTCGGAGGTGGTGGCCAGGCCGTCACCGAGGGCGCTCTTGGTGTCGGCGCCGCTCTTCACGGTCTTGCCGCGCGAACCGGCGGTCGGCAGGGCGACGTACGGGAAGTAGTTCTCGAACTTCTTGTCGTTCTTGTCGACCGCGTCACCGAGGTCGTTCTTGGCACCGAGCAGCTCGCCCTCGACGACCTGGAGCGAGGCGTCGATCACGTCGTCGGTGAGGCGGCGTCCGTTCGGGAAGCCCGCGGTGTCGCCGTCGAGGACACCGAGCCGCTTGGGGTCCTTCGCCGGCTCGATGGAGGTGTTGAGGCGCAGCTCCTCGGACGGCGTCACGTACGGCGGCTGGTTGAGGTCCTTGACGCCCTTGAGGAACACGTCGACCAGGTCGTTGCGCGGCTCAGCCGGGGCCTTGACCTTGAAGATCGCCTCGATGAGCTTGGGCAGCTCGGGGTTGGTGACGTTCTTCAGGAACTGGGCGTCGTCCTTCGGCTTGGACGCGTTGAACTTGTCCTTGTCCTTGATCGGGTTGACGACCTCGTTGACCAGCGGGCTGCCGAGGCGGGAGACCTGCTCGTAGTAGCCCTGCGAGTTCTCGCGCTGGATGGTCGACCACATACCGACGATCGGCTGCTTCTCCGACTCGGTGATCAGGTCGTTCGGCACCTGAAGGGCGATCGTGTTGACGTTGTAGCCCTTGAGGGTGTCCCGGCCGGTCTCGGAGAAGTCACCGCCGTACAGCAGGTCGAAGACGCGCAGGTCGGCGAAGAACGGGTCGTCGGCCTGGCCGGCGAACGTCTTGGCGCCGTTGGACAGCTTGTAGATCGCCTGGTCGCGCAGCTTGGAGTACTTCGGCATCGAGGCCTTGCCCACGTTGGACGGCGCCACCGGCACATCGTCCGCGAGCTTGGTCTCGTGCTCGACCTTGCCGTTCTTCTCCTTGATCAGGGTCAGGTCGTAGGTCTGGGTGACGTTCAGGTCGGGGTCGTCCAGGCTCTCGACCACACCGGTGTTGTAGAGGAAGGACTTCCGGTTCTTCACGTTCGTCTTGAACGTGTAGCGGAAGACCAGCTCCTCCTTGGCGTCGCCGTTGTTGTCGATGCGGATGTCGTACTGGGCGTCCTCGGCGAACTGGTAGAAGTTCGGGCCGCCACCGGGCTCCTCGAACGGGATCACGTTCGCGATGATCGTCGTCGTGTCCGGGTGGTCCGGGCTGACGAACGCGTAGAAGTCGGTGTTGTCGTACTGAGGGGTCCCCGAGATGAGGGGGGCCTCGCGGTGGCTGGAGGCCTGAGCCGCCCCCGGGGCGAGAGCGGCGACGCCGGCGGCAGTGAGCCCCCCGGCGGCGAGCGCCCCACAGATGAGAGTCGCGACGCCCTTGCGCCCCGAGCCGCTGTTGGAGATAGCTGCAGTCATGCCGTCCTGCCGTCCGTCCTCTGTGCCAACTTGCCTGACGGACAGTGATACGGAGCAAACGGCCGATCGGATTGGTCAAAAACAAAAAACTTTTTTTCGTTGCCCGACCCGCGTTTCGGCCGCTCGGATCCGTACCCCATCCGGAGGTGTGTCCGTTGCGAATGCCTGGTGTGACGGGACGGCCCGGGTGCGGCCGTGGAGAGGGGGACCGGATGGAGGCGGACGAGCTGCTGGTGCTCGTCGCTGGCGGGGACCAGAGGGCATTCGAGCAGTTGTACGGACTCGTGTCCGGGCCGGTGTTCGGGCTTGTGCGCCGGGTCGTGCGCGACCCCGCGCAGTCGGAGGAGGTCGCCCAGGAGGTGCTCCTGGAGGCCTGGCGCTCCGCGGCCCGCTACGACCCCGGCCGGGGCAGCGCCCTGTCCTGGATCCTCACGCTCGCCCACCGGCGCGCCGTCGACCGGGTGCGCAGCGCCCGCGCCGCCTCCGACCGCGAGCAGCGCGAGGGCCGGCGCTACCACGACCCGGCCTTCGACCAGGTGACGGAGGAGGTGGAGGCGGGCCTCGAACGCCAGTTGGTGCGCCGCTGCCTGGACCGGCTGACGAACCTCCAGCGGCAGTCCGTCACCCTCGCCTACTACGACGGCTACACATACCGAGAGGTCGCCGAGCGGCTGAAGCTGCCGCTGGGCACTGTCAAGACCCGGATGCGCGACGGACTCACGCGGCTGAGGGACTGTCTGGGAGGGGCCGCGTGAGCGTGTTCGGAAAGATGTTCGGCCGGGGGGACCTGCACTCGCTGGCCGCGCCCTACGCCCTGGACGCCCTCGAGCCAGACGAGCGCCGCCGCTTCGAGAAGCATCTCGCCACCTGCGACCGCTGCGCCGCCGAGGTGCGGGCGCTGGCCGAGGACGCCGTCCGGCTCGCCTGGTCCCAGTCGGCGCCTCCGCCGGCCGCGATGCGCGACCGGGTGCTGGCCGCCGTGCGCGCCACCCCGCAGGAGCCGGGGCGTGCGCCGGTGCGGGAGTACGAGCCCCAACTGCCCCCACACGTCTGGGGCACGCCGTCACCGCCGGGACGCTCCCGTGCGCCCCGCGCGCGCCGACCCCTGTTCGTGCCGTTCGCCACGGCCACCGCCGCCGCGGCCCTCGTCGTCGCCTCGCTCTTCGCCGTCCAGGCCAACCACACCCAGGACCAGCTGAACGCGGAACGCGCCCAGGCACGTGAGATCGCCCACGTTCTCGCAGCTCCGGACGCGCGGGCGAACACGGGTACGGACGCCAAGGGCCGCAGTATCGGAGTAATCGCTTCCGCATCCGAGGGCGAGGCGATCGTCACCTTGAGCGGATACGGGAACCTGTCCGGCGGACAGGTGCACCAGCTCTGGCTCATGCGCCCCAACGTGCAACCGCGCTCCCTCGGGCTCTTCGACGGCGACACGCCCTTGGTCGCGACCGGTCTCGACAAGACCTCGACCTCACTGGCTGTGACCGTCGAGCCCGACGGAGGCTCAGCTCAGCCCACCAGCCAGCCTATTGTCCAACTCACCCTGAAATCGGTTGGATTCGGAGAGTGATCGAAAAGAGTACGTCAACCCCCTTGCGGGGAAGGTGATTCCTGAGAGCTCGATACACGCGTGCCCGGATGGAGCGATAGGGTTACCCTGCCCGGGCCGGGTGGACTCGTTACGGGTGGGGAGTGACATGGAACAGATAACGATGCGCAGCAGGGCGAGGGTCCCTGCGATCACCTGCGGGAGCAGTGCGACCAGTTCGCGGCTCGACCGCCATCTCTCGGTGCTGGGTGGCCCCGCCATACCGCAACGGGAGACGGTCGAGGCGACCTCGCTCATGCTGGAACTGACCGCACGCGAACCCGCTCACGCCCGCAACAGGACGGCCCGCGTCTCGCTGTTCGCGCCCCTGCGCCGACTGCGCCGCTCGCTGTTCGGCGGCCGCAAGCACTGAGCCCCGCGCCGAGGACCTGCCCGGCCGATCAGGTCCTGGGCCGCCACACCGTCCCGGCACAGCGCTGCGGTCTCGTCGTCCGTCATCCCCACGGCAGGCGGCAGCGCCTCGGTGTGCTCCCCGAGCGCGGGCACGTCCCCCATCCATCCTCGCCTCCGACCCGCCCGGCAGTGACAGTGATGGGGGCACCTCCCGGTTCACAGGTTCGTCATGCACGAGGGTGCGCGTAGCGCCGTACGGCAAGCGGCGCGAACCCCGCGATCAGGACCGCGCACCAGACCAGCGAGCCCACGACCGGGTGTGCCACCGGCCAGGCGGCACCCTCGGGGACGGGCGCGTTGCCGAACAGGTCCCGCAAAGCCGTCGTCACCGCGCTGATCGGGTTCCACTCGGCGAGCGTGCGCAGCCAGCCCGGCAGGTTGTCCGTGGGGATGTAGGCGTTGGACAGCAGCGGCAGCATGAACGTGGCGCTGCCGAGCTGGCCGGCCGCCTCCTCGCTGCGGGAGGCCAGCCCGAGGAAGATCCCGGCCCAGGTGCACGCGAGGCGGAACAGCAGCAACAGACCCACCGCGCCGACGGCCCCCGCCACCGACCCCTCCACGCGCCAGCCGACCGCGAGCCCCACCAGCAGGAAGGGCACCGTCCCCGCCGCGGTGACCACCACGTCGGCCGCCGCCTGTCCCAGCGGCACCGCCGCCCGGCTGATCGGCAGGGCGCGCAGCCGGTCCGTCACACCCCGGTGGACGTCCTGCGCCGCCTGGAACATCCCGGTCATGATCCCGTTGGCCGCCGTCGCCACCAGCAGACCCGGCACCAGGAACGAGCGGTACTCGGTGCCGGGCATCGCCAGCGCGCTGCCGAACACGTACCCGAAGAACAGCAGCATGGTGATCGGCATGGTCTGGGTCAGGACCACGAGCGCCGGGTTGTTGCGGATCCGCAGGAGCTGCCGGCCCAGCATGGCTGTGCCGTCGTACGCCAGTGCGCTCATGCCGCCGTCTCCTTGTCGCCGCCGTCGCCCTTGGCGCCGCCGTCGCCGCTGTCCGAGTTGTCGCCGGTCAGGCGGAGGAACACGTCGTCGAGGGTGGGTGGTTTCAGGCTCGCGTCGAGCAACGGCACGCCCGCCGCGTCGAGTTCGCGGACCAGTCGGGGGAGGGTGAGCGTGGTGTCGCGGGTGACCGCTCCGACGGCGCCCCGGTCGTGGTCGAAGGACGGTTCGGCGCCGGTGAGCCGGTCGAGGACGGCCGCGGCCTTCGCCAGCGCCCCCCGGTCGGCGACGACCACCTCGGCGTAGGAGCCGATGAGCGCCTTGAGCTGGGCGGGGGATCCGGTCTCGGCCACCCGGCCCCGCTCCACCAGGGCGATGTCGTCGGCGAGCCGGTCCGCCTCCTCCAGGTACTGGGTGGTCAGCAGGACCGTGGTGCCGTCCTGCCTCAACTCGCGGACGGCGTCCCAGATGTCGTTGCGGGAGGCCGGGTCGAGGCCCGTGGTCGGCTCGTCCAGGAACAGGACCGCCGGGCGGCGGATCAGGCTCGCGGCGAGGTCGAGCCGCCGGCGCATGCCGCCCGAGTACGTCGAGGCGGCACGGTCGGCGGCCTCGGCGAGGCCGAAGCGGGCGAGGAGGTCGTCGGCGCGGGCGGCCGGACCGCGCACCCGGTGCAGCCGGGCGAAGAGGCGGAGGTTCTGACGGCCGGTGAGGTCCCCGTCGACCGACGCGTACTGACCCGTGACGCCGATCGCGCGGCGTACGGCCGGCGCCTCCCGGACCAGGTCGTGGCCCGCGACCCTCGCCGACCCCGCGTCCGGGCGCAGCAGCGTGGCCAGCAGCCGTACCGCGGTCGTCTTGCCCGCCCCGTTCGGCCCGAGGATCCCGCAGACGGTCCCCCGCGGCACGGCCAGGTCCAGGCCCCGCAGGGCACGCACCTCGCCGAACCGCTTTTCCAGACCTTCACTAAGTACACCGTACGTAGTAGTCATGGGTTGACCATAGCGCACTACGTACGGTGTACGTAACTACGATAATGGGCGAGGTGATGATCGATGGCGGGCCGAGCGGCCGTACCCGAAGTGATCTGGGCCCGTCCCGAGCGGACGGGCAGGGGGCCGAGGCCCGCGTACACCCGCGCCGACATCGCCGCGGCGGCGGTGCGGATCGCCGACGAGGGCGGCCTCGACGCGGTCTCCATGCGGCATGTCGCCGCCGCGTTGGGCTGCGGGACCATGTCGCTGTACAACTACGTCCCCCGTAAGGAGGACCTGTACGAGCTGATGGTGGACGCGGTCAGCGGTGAGCACGAGGAGTGGGAGCCGGGCGGGGACTGGCGGGCCGACATGCGGAGGGTCGCCCGTGACACGCGGGCGCTCATGCATCGGCACCCCTGGCTGCCGAGGCTCATGTCGCCGGTGTACGGGTTCAGCCCTCACGCGCTGCGGTATCTGGAGCGCTGTCTGGCCTGCCTGGATCCGCTGGAGACGACGTACGGCGTGAAGATGCAGCTCATCGGGATGCTCAACGGGGTGGTGACCATGTACGTCGCCAACGAGCTGGCCACCGCCGAGCGGGTGCGGTCGTTGCCGTGGTCGGAGGAGGAGGAGAACGCGGCGCGGATCGGCTATCTGGGGAGTCAGGTGGCGAGCGGGGCGTATCCGCGGATGGCCGCGGCGTTCATGGAGGATCCGGGGCCGATTGATCTGGAGGCGGTTTTCGGGTTTGCGGTGGAGAGGGTGCTGGATGCGTTTGCTCCGCGGGGGTGAGGGGCGTTTGCGGGGTGCGGGTTCGTTGTGGTTGTTCGCGCCCACGCGGCGGAGCCGCAAATCGATACAGCCCCGCGCCCCTGAAAGATGCGCAGTTCCCCGCGCCCCTGAAAGACGCGCAGTTCCCCGCGCCCCCGGAAACGCGCAGTTCCCCCCGCCCCTAAAAACGGGTATTTCGCCCTCCGTGTGCTGACAAGTCAGGTAGGGAAGGCTCCTAGCCGCGTGGAGTTGAGGGGGTGGGCGGTTGGAAGCCCTGGCGGCGGAGGATCCCGGGCGGATCGGGCGGTACCGGATTCTGGCGCGGCTCGGTAGTGGGGGTATGGGGCGGGTCTATCTGGCCCGGTCGGAGACGGACGAGCAGGTCGCGCTCAAGGTCATTCAGCCCGAGCTGGCCAGGGATCCCGCCTTTCGCAAGCGGTTCGCACGTGAGGTCGAGGCGTCCCGGTGTGTCTCCGGGCCCTTCACCGCCGGGGTCGTCGACGCGGATCCGCACGGCAGTCCGCCCTGGCTGGCCACCGCCTACATTCCCGGGCCCTCGTTGACGGAGGCCGTGCGGGGTGGGGGGCCGCTCGCCGAAGGAGTGGTGTGTGAGCTCGGGCTCGGGCTCGTGCAGGCGCTCGGCGCCATCCACGCGGCCGGCGTGGTGCACCGCGATCTCAAGCCGGGCAATGTCCTGCTGGCGTCCGACGGGCCGCGCGTCATCGACTTCGGCATCTCCAAGGTGACCGACGCCAGCGCGCTGACCCACACCGGGACCACCATGGGCTCCCCGGGGTACATGGCACCGGAGCAGATCCGCGGGGAGGGCACCGGCACCGCCACCGACGTCTTCGCGCTCGGCGCCGTCCTCGTCTTCGCGTCCACCGGCACCGGGCCCTTCGGCGAGGCCCCTCCCGACGTGCTGCTGTACCGCATCATCCACGAGGAGCCGTATCTCGAAGCGGTCCCGGACCGGTTGCTCGGGACCGTCGCCGCCTGCCTCGCCAAGGAGGCGGCACGGCGTCCCGGGCTCGCCGAGGTCGCGGCCGCCCTCGGGGCAACGCCCCCCGTCCGTACCGGCGATCCACGGAACATCCTGGTACGGGGTGCGGGAAGGGGCGGGCGGGACCCGGATGCCGTCGAGGCGTCCGCCCCGCGCGGTCTTCCCCACCTGCCGACCACGGCCCCCGGCCCCGGATTCGGCCCCGCCCCTCCCTCACCGTCCCCCGCCCCCACCCGCCGTCGCCTCCTCCTCACCGTCTCCGGAATCACCGCCTCCGCCACCCTCGGCTTCACCGGGTGGCGGCTGCTCGACGACGATCCCCCGGCGCAGGCGGGCACCCGGCTGTGGCGGTTCCCGGTCACCGGGGTGCTGGTCAACCATCCGAGGGTCGCCGGGGACCTGGTGTACGCGGCGAGCAACGACGGCACGCTGTACGCCGTGGACGTGGCGTCGGGGAAGCGGAGATGGTCGTACACGACCGGTGCGGCGCTGGGCTCGGCGCCCTGGGTGCTCGGCGGGGTCGCCTATCTCGGCAGTGACGACGGCGGGCTGTACGCGCTCGACGCCCGGTCGGGCAGGAAGCGCTGGGCGTTCCGGACGGGCGGGATCGTGCACTCGCCGGTGGTGACGGGAGGGGTGGCGTACATCGGCAGCTCGGACGGCCACCTGTACGCCGTCGATGTCTCGGACGGGAGCCGGCTGTGGCGGTTCAGGACCGGCCACGACACCCACTCGCCGACGGTCGCCGGCGAGACCGTCTACGTGGGGTGCAGCGACACCAGCCTCTACGCCGTCGACGCGGCCACCGGCAAGGAGCGCTGGAGGTTCACCACGGCGGGTGCCGTCTCGTGGTTCCCCGTGGTGACGGGAGGGCTCGTCTACTTCGGGAGCACCGACCAGAACCTGTACGCCGTCCGGGTCTCGGGCGGGCAGGAGGCGTGGCGGGCCAAGGGGGTCTCCGCCAAGGCCGGTCCGCTCGTGGCGCGGGGGACCGTCTACTGCGGCAGCGGGCGCGACCTGCGCGCCTGGGACGCCGAGACGGGGGAGAAGCGGTGGTCGCTCACCACGGACGGGGACGTCGGCGCGCCCGCCGTCGCCGACGGGGTCGTATACGCGGGCAGCAGTGATCAGCGGCTGTACGCCGTCGACGCCGACAGCGGTGAGCGGCGGTGGACCTTCACCGCCGGCGCGGAGGTCGGCCCGCCCACGGCCACCGCCGACGCCGTGTACTTCGGGGGCGCGGACAGCAGGCTCTACGCCGTGCGCGCCTGATGTTCCGCCCGCGCGCTCCGCCGCACCTCCGCGCGCCCCCGGTGGCCGGAAACCAGCCGACTGCGGCGCGAGTCTGAAGCGGTGCGTGGCGTACGGCCGGAGTTCTTCGTGGGGGAGGTGCGATGCCGGTGTCCGGGATCGCGGAGGCGGGGGCGCAGACGGGGGCGCGGGAGTCGTACCGGCGCTGTGCCCGGATCACCGGGCCCCTGTCGGTGCCCGGGGGCGGCGGGCCGCAGGAGGTCCGGTTCCGTTCCGTCCTGAGCGTCTCGCAGCGGGTCGTCCTCACCGCCCTGGCGCTGCTCACCGCGTGCAGCGGTCTCGCTCTCGCCGGATGGCTGCTGCTGCCCCGGCACGTGCCCGGCGGCGGTGCCTCCGCGCTCGGCGACTGGCGGCTGATCCTCGCCCGGCTCGCCTTCTGCGTGGTCGTCGCCATCGAACTCGTCAAGGTGGTGCAGGTCTTCGCCGTCTGGACGTTCGCCTGGCACGCCCGCGACCCGGTGCCGCTCACCCCGCCCGTGGGACTCAGGGTGGCGATGCTGACCACCATCGTGCCCGCCAAGGAACCCCTCGACGTGGTGGAGCGCACCCTGCGGGCCATGCGCCAGGTGACCTACTACGGCGGCGGCGTCGACGTGTGGATCCTGGACGAGGGCGATGACCCCGCCGTACGCGCCCTGGCCGCCCGGCTCGGCGTACGGCACTTCACCCGCAAGGGGCGCCCCGAGTACCACCGGCCCTGGGGCATCTTCCGGACCCGGACCAAGGCCGGGAACCACAACGCGTGGCGTGCCGAGCACGAGCGCGGCTACGACGTGATCGCCCAGATGGACCCCGACCACGTCCCCCTGCCCTGCTTCCTGGAGCGCTCCCTCGGCTACTTCCACGACCCCGACGTCGCGTTCGTCGTCGCGCCCCAGGTGTACGGGAACATGGACGACAACTGGATCGCGCACGGCGCCTCCGTCCAGCAGTACCTGTTCAGCGGGGTCGTCGAGCGTGGCGGCAACGGACTCGACGCGCCCCTGCTCATCGGCACCAACCACCTGTACCGGGCGACGGCCTGGCGGAGCATCGGCGGCTACCAGGACTCGATCATCGAGGACCATCTGACCAGCATGCGCGTCCAGGGCACCGTGAACCCGGCCACCGGCAACCGCTGGAAGGGCGTCTACACCCCGGACGTGATCGCCGTCGGCGAGGGCCCCACCAGCTGGACCGACTACTTCAACCAGCAGAAGCGCTGGGCCTACGGTGTCTGGGAGATCAAGCTCAACCGCCGCCTCACCGAGGGCATCCGGCTCCGGTGCCGCCAGCGGCTGCTCTACACCCTGGTCCAGTTCTACTACCCGAGCGTCGCCGCGACCCTCCTCCTCGGTACCCTCGCCACCGCCCTCGCCCTGCTGCTCGGGGTCATGACCGCCGGCCTCGAAGGGCCGACCTGGCTGGGCCTGTGGTCGGCCGGGATGGGCAGCTGGCTGTGGCTGTGGTGCTGGCTGCGCCGCTTCAACCTCGCCGAGCACGAGCGGCGCGAACTCGGCGTCCGGGGTTTCGTCCTGGCCCTGTTCGCCGGCCCGGTCTACGTGTCGGCCGCTGTCTCCGCGCTGCTGCGCCGCCCCCTCGGCTACGCGGTCACCGCCAAGGGCGAGCTGCGCAGCCCCGACTCGCCGCGCACCTTCCGGCTCCATCTGCTCTGGGCGGCCCTCATGGCGGCCCCGCTGGCGGCCAGTTACGTCCTCGGCCACACCAACCCGGCGCCCCGCCTGTGGGCGGTGCTGGCGCTGCTGACCGGACTGCTGCCGCCCCTGCTGGCGGCGGCACGGGAGGCGCGGTGAGGCTCACGGTCCCCCGGGTGCTCGCCGTCGTCCTCGCCACCCTGCTCGGCGGGTACGTCTTCGTCGTCGGGCCGCATCTCGCGGGCGAGCGGGAACGACGCCGCACGGCCGCGATCGACGCGGCGCTGCCGCCCACCCACCCCGTCCACGAGGGCAGCCGGGGCACGTTCCCCGCTCCCGGGGACGCCTTCGTCGGCATCATGACCGACGCGGGCGTCCACGACCTCACCGAGGCGGCCCGCTTCACCCGCGCCACCGGACACCTGCCGCAGGTCTACGAGTTCTCCCTGGACTGGGCGAACGACTCCTTCGACGCCGACCCCGTCGACGACGTGGCCCGGCGCGGCATGATGCCCCTGCTGGCCTGGGAGCCCTGGGACCACCGGGCCGAACCGGACGAGGAGGAACTCCGTGGCGAGCAGCCCCGCTACCGGCTCTCCCGGATCCTCGACGGCGCCTTCGACCCGTACATCCGCGCCTGGGCGAAGGGCATCGCCTCCCTCGACTACCCGGTCGGGATCCGCTTCGCCCACGAGATGAACGGCTACTGGTACCCCTGGTGCGAGGAGTCCAACGGCAACAGGCCCGGCGAGTACGTGCGGGCCTGGCGGCATGTGCACCGCCTCTTCCAGCAGGCCGGCGCCGACAACGCGGTCTGGGTGTGGAGCCCCAACGTCCACTACGAGAACGCCACCCCGTTCGAGGAGCTCTACCCCGGAGACGCGTACGTGGACTGGGTGGGACTGTCCGGCTACTACGCCACCGTGGGCCTGGAGAACTACCAGTCCTTCGACCGGATCTTCACCGCTTCGGAGAAACGGCTGCGCCGGCTCACCGCCAAGCCCCTGGTCATCACCGAGGTGGGGGCCACGGATGCGGCGGGCCGCAAGGCGGAGTGGATCGCCGACATGTTCCGCTCACTGCCCCGCCACCCGCGGATCATCGGCGTGATCTGGTACGAGGCGGTACGGGTGATCGACTGGCGGGTCACCACCTCCGCCGCGAGCGTCCGCGCCTTCGCGGCGGGGGTGTCGGCGCCGCGCTACCGCACGCCATGGTCTCCGGGTGCCGTACCGCGCACCCGTACGTGAGTCAGAGCAGCGCGAACTGCCCCTCCGGGCCCTCCTCCTGATGGTCCAGCACGGAGGCGGGCCGACGGGCGGAGTCCGGGACCGGCAGGACGCCCGCGGCCCGGAGTTCCGTGCCCGTGACCGGGTCCGTGACCGTCAACTCCCGCTGCTGGGCGAGGACTTCGGCCAGCAGCGCCAACACCGTGATCAGCTCCAGGAGTTCGGACGTCCATGTCTGCTGCCAGGACGGCGGGCGGATCGCCGCCAGGGTGCCCGGCTCGGCGTCCTCGGCGGTCCGTGCGGTGAACCACTGCTCCAGGACCCGTGTCCCCGCGCCCGTCTCGAAGTCCCAGGCCTCCGGCGGGACGGGCGAGATCCGGCCTTCGTCGAGGTGGAGGGTCTCCTCCTCGCGGTCGTAGAGGAGGGTCAGCGGGTGGGCCGGGAGCGGGGCGCGGACATAGGGGCGGCGGCCGCCGGGCAGCTTGGGGCGCTCGCCGTGCCGCCGGAGCAGCCACAGCGCACGCCGGCCCGACTCGACGCCCCGGGCCCACAGTTCGGGGTCCCGGGTGAGCGGGACGGTGAGATCGGGGCGGACGGCCGTCAGGGTCCAGGCCAGGAAGTCCACCGGATCGGGGGAGTGGCCCAGCCGGGCCAGGTGCTCCAGGAGGCCCGGCGCCAGATTCGGCTCCTCGCCCCCCGGCCGCCGGTACAGCGGGCGGACGCGGCCGGGCCGCAGCAGGGGCAGCAGGGAGGTGGCGAGGAGCGGCACCTTCGGCGTCTCCGGGGTCTCCACCACGAACACCTGCCGTTCGTCCGCCACCCGCCACAGCTCGGGGCGGGCCGCGTCGATCAGCCGGTGGTCGGGGATCAGCCACTGCTCGTCGAAGGGCGCGGCCAGCACCCGTACGGGTTCCGGGCAGGGGCCGGACGCGCGGACCAGCCGCTCGGTGCCGCCCGAGCGGCCCGGCAACTGGCCGACCGCCGTGTGCAGGGTGCGGGAGCGCGTCGGCTCCAACAGGGCCTCGCGCTCCGGGCCCTCGGCCTTCACCAGGGTGTCCCAGCGGGCCTTCAGGGATGCCGGGTCGGGGGCCGTCGGCCACCCCCGGCCGAGCCGCGGCGGTGCGACGGACCACGGCATGAGGTCCGCCAGCGGCGGAGCGTCGTCGTGCGTCACGCTGGGCATGGTACGTGGTGCTCAGGTCGCGTCGAGGTTCGCGTCGAGGGTGACCGTGAAGGAGAAACGGTCCCCCCGGTAGTGGATGACGGCCGCGTCGAGGACCCGTCCGCCGCTGTCGTGGATGACACCCGTGTAGTGCAGGATCGGGCTGAGCAGCGGCACTTGGAGCAGCTGCGCGGTCTCCGGGTCCGCGAGCCGGGCCTCGACCGTGTCCGTGATCCGGCCGATGTCCGCGCCCACGACGTCCCTGAGCACCTTGGTCATCGGCCGGCGCACCAGGTCGTCCGGGTCGATCAGGGCGGCGATCTCGGGACGCACGTAGTTGCGGGCGTGGTTGGTCGGCTCGCCCGTCTTCTCGTCGGCGCGCAGCCGGTGGTACGTCGCCACCTCGGCCACGTCCGGGAAGTACTCGGCGAGTTCGGCCGGCACCGGGGCCCGCCCGTGGCCGAGGAGCCGCGTCACCATGCCGGACTGCTGTGCCACGATCGCGTCGACCGAGCCCAGCAGCCGCACCGGCGTACCCCGCCGCACGCCCGGCTCGATGAACGTGCCGCGGCGCCGGTGCCGACTGATCAGGCCCTCGTCCTCCAGCTCCTTCAGCGCCTGCCGCATGGTCAGCACGCTCACCCCGTAGTGCTCCGCCAGCTGCTCCTCGGTGGGCAGCCGCAGCGGGTCGCGGGGCGAGCGGCCGAGTATCGAGGCGCGCAGCGACTGCGACACCTGGTACCAGAGCGGCAGCTTGCGGTTGAGGACGATCGAGTCGGGGGCGAAGGAGGTCACGGGCCATCCGTACCGGTCGGAATTCGTCAGGGCAAGGGGCGGAAGTGCCGTTCGAGGCCGTTCCACACGTCGTCGTAGCGCTGTTGCAGATGGTCCGCGCCCGCCGCGTGCGGGGTGAGGGTGAGCGGCCACCGCGTCTCGAACATGAACGCGAGTCCGTCGTCGACCCGCTGCGGCCGCAGCTCCGCGGCGCTCGCCCGGTCGAAGGTCTCCCGGTCCGGGCCGTGCGCCGACATCATGTTGTGCAGCGAGCCGCCGCCCGGCACGAAGCCGCCTTTTCCAGCCGTCTTCGCGTCGTAGGCGCCCTCGATCAGCCCCATGTACTCGCTCATCACGTTCCGGTGGAAGTACGGCGGCCGGAAGGTGTCCTCGCCCACCAGCCAGCGCGGCGCGAACACCACGAAGTCGACCCCGGCCAGGCCCGGGGTGTCCGACGGGGATGTCAGCACCGTGAAGATCGACGGGTCGGGATGGTCGTACGAGATGGTCCCGATGACGTTGAAACGGCGCAGGTCGTAGACGTACGGGACATGGTTGCCGTGCCAGGCGACGACGTCGAGGGGCGAGTGGCCGTACGTCGCGCTCCAGAGGTTGCCGCAGAACTTGTTCACCACCTCCACCGGGCTCTCGACGTCCTCGTACGCGGCGACGGGCGCGCGGAAGTCGCGCGGGTTGGCCAGCCCGTTGGCGCCGATCGGGCCGAGGTCGGGGAGACGGAACGGGGCGCCGTAGTTCTCGCAGACGTACCCGCGCGCGGAGGCGTCCAGGAGCTCCACGCGGAAGCGCACCCCGCGCGGGATCAGCGCCATGTCGCCCGGCTCGGCGTGCAGCAGCCCGAACTCCGTGCGCAGCAGCAGACCGCCCCGCTCGGGGACGATCAGCAGCTCGCCGTCGGCGTCACCGAAGACCCGGTCCATGGGCGCGTTCGCGTGGTAGAGGTGCACCGCCACGCCGGTGCGCTGCGCGGCGTCGCCGTTGCCGCCGAGCGTCCACAGACCGGCGAGGAAGTCCGTGCCCTCGGCGGGCTCGGGCAGCGGGTCCCAGCGCAGCCGGTTGGGGTCGGCGACCGTCTCGGTGAACGGGCCCGTGCGCAGCGAGCCGTTGCCGACGCGGGTGAACGCCGGGTGCGCGGCGGAGGGGCGGATCCGGTACAGCCAGGAGCGGCGGTTGTGGGCGCGCGGCTCGGTGAAGGCCGTACCGCTGAGCTGCTCGGCGTACAGGCCGAGCGGGGCGCGCTGCGGTGAGTTGCGGCCCTCGGGGAGCGCGCCCGGCACCGCCTCGGAGGCGTGCTCGTTGCCGAACCCCGAGAGGTAGGACAGCCCTTCGGCGGTCTTGCGCGCGTCCCCGCTGCTCATCGTCGCTCCCTCGCGTCGCGGTTCCTTGCCCTGCCGATTCCTATGCATCACCGTAGGATTGCGTTTTCACGGGCGCAAGAGGTCCGCCGTTCCTCCTCACTGAGGACGATCACACCCGGCCAGAACCAGACCCCAGGGGGATCCGCGTGTCGGACAGGTGCTCTAATCTCCCGGGCATGTCGTGGAAGCGCGCAGCCGTCGCCGCGCTCGCGGTCTGTGTCCTGCCGCTGGCCGGAGCCGCGGGCTGCGGCTCCGGTGACGCCCGGGAACAGGGGACCGTGCTGTCGCCCTCACCCGTGGGCAAGGTGCTGGACGACACGGACGACGACGGGCGCCACTACCGTGAGGTGGACAAGCAGGGCGCGCCCCGGGTGGGCGTCGAGGTCCAGCCCGACACCGACGGCAGCTGGGACGTCCGGCTGCGGCTGAGCGGCTTCCGCTTCTCGCCGTCCGGCGCGTCGGCCAAGGCGGTCACCGGCCGCGGCACCGCCCGGCTCTACGTCGACGGCCAGCCCGTGGCCGATCTGCGCACCCCGGCCTACCGCATCCCGGCCGGCTATCTGCCGCACGGCACGCACGAGGTCACCGCGCGGCTGTACGCGGACGACGGCACGGTCTGGGCCGTCGACGGCAAGCCCGTCGAGAGCACGGCGGACATCACGGCCTCGGAGCCGTCGCCCACCGCCTCCGAGTCAGGGTGAGTGCGGTCCGGGTGAGTGTATCGGCCACCTTTCCCCGTACCGAGGGGCGAGGTTCCACCAGGCCACGACGGAAAGGCATCATGAAGTCCGTGCCCCAAGCGACATCCCTCCGTCGTGCGCCGGTCCAGCGGCGCAGTGCCGAACGGCTCACCAGGATCCTGGACGCCTGCGCCGACCTGCTGGACGAGGTCGGCTACGACGCTCTGAGCACCCGCGCCGTCGCCCAGCGCGCCGGCGTTCCGATCGGCTCCGTCTACCGCTTCTTCGGCAACAAACGGCAGATGGCCGACGCCCTCGCCCAGCGCAACCTGGAGCGCTGGTCCGAGCGCGTCACCGAGCGGCTGACGGGCGCCCCGCACGGCGACTGGCGGGCCGCCATGGACGCCGTGCTCGACGAGTACCTGGCCATGAAGCGCACCGCGCCCGGCTTCTCCCTCGTCGACTTCGGCAACCAGATCCCGGTCGGCGCCCGCCAGGCCGAACCCAATCACCGGGTCGCCGACCGTCTCACCGACCTTCTCTCCGCCTATCTCGACCGCACCCCCGACGACGATCTGCGCCGCACCTTCCTGATCGCCGTGGAGACCGCCGACACCCTCGTTCAGCTGGCCTTTCGCGTGGACCCGGAGGGGGACGAGAAGGTGATCGAGGAGATGCGGGAGCTGCTTCGGGCCTATCTGGGCCGGGTGCTGGACTGAGCGTCCCCCGGGTTGTGCCGAGGTGACCCCTCGCCGTTGGGCATACCGGTCGGTATGCTCGGCGGGACGAAGGCAACGCCGCCGCCCCCTCGGGAGGACCCGTGTCCCGCACCGCCCTGCGTATCTGCCCCCTCTGCGAGGCCACCTGCGGGCTGACGCTCACCATCGAGGGGAGCGCGGTCACCGGTGCCCGAGGGGACCGGGAGGACGTGTTCAGCAAGGGGTTCATCTGCCCCAAGGGCGCGAGCTTCGGCGCCGTGGACGGCGACCCGGACCGGCTGCGCACCCCGCTCGTGCGCAAGGACGGCGAGCTGCGGGAGGCCACCTGGGAGGAGGCCTTCGACGCGGTCGCCGCCGGTGTCCGGGGTGTGGTCGAGCGGTACGGGCCCCATGCCGTCGGTGTCGTCCTCGGCAATCCCAACGTCCACACCATCGCGGGCGGTCTCTACCCGCCGGTGCTGCTCGGCGGGCTCGGCACCCGCAGCATCTTCACCGCGTCCACGGTCGACCAGATGCCCAAGCACGTCTCCAGCGGGCTGCTCTTCGGCGACGCCAACGCCATCCCCGTGCCGGACCTGGACCACACCGACCATCTCCTGCTCATCGGCGCCAACCCCCTCGAGTCCAACGGGAGTCTGTGCACCGCCGCCGATTTCCCCGGCAAGCTCAAGGCCCTCAAGGCGCGCGGCGGCACCCTCACCGTCATCGACCCGCGCCGCACCCGCACCGCCAAGCTCGCCGACCGCCACATCGCGATCCGCCCCGGCACCGACGCGCTGCTCCTCGCGGCGATGGCGTATGTGCTGTTCGACGAAGGCCTTGTGGATCTGGGCGAGTTGGCGCCGCATGTGCAGGGGGTCGAGGAAGTGCGCCTGGAGGTACGGGAGTTCACGCCCGAGGCCGTCGCCGGCGCCTGTGACGTGGACGCCGACACCATCCGCGCCCTCGCCCGTGAGCTCGCCGCGGCGCCGACTGCCGCCGTGTACGGGCGCATCGGCAGCTGCACCGTCCCGTACGGCACCCTCGGCAGCTGGCTCGTCGACGTCCTGAACGTCCTCACCGGCAACCTCGACCGACCCGGCGGGGCCCTCTTCCCGCAGGCCGCCACCGACCGGACACCGCGCCCCGCCGGACCCGGCCACGGCTTCCAGCTCGGCCGCTGGCACTCCCGGGTGAGCCGACACCCCGAGGCCAAGGGCGAGTTGCCGCTGTCCGCGCTGGCCGAGGAGATCGACACCGCGACGGCGGAGGGCGAGCCGATCCGGGCGCTCATCACCTCCGCGGCCAACCCCGTGCTGTCGGCGCCCGACGGCAACCGGCTCGACAAGGCCCTGGACGGCCTGGACTTCATGGTCAGCATTGACCCGTACCTGAACGAGACCACCTGCCACGCCGACGTCGTACTGCCGCCGCCCCCGCCCTCCCAGAGCGCGCACCACGACTTCGCCTTCAACACCCTCGCCGTCCGCAACCAGGTCCGCTACAGCCGCCCCGCGGTCCCGCTGGAGCCCGGCCGGATGGCCGAGACGGAGATCTTCGCCCGGCTCATCCTGGCCGCGACCGGTATGCACGGCGCCGACCCGTCCGCCGTCGACGACCTGGTCATCGGCCAGACCCTCGGCAAGGCGGTCAAGGAGCCCCACTCGCCCGTGCACGGCCGCGACCCGAAGGAACTCGCCGGACTGCTCACCGGCGACAACGGGCCCGAGCGCCGTATCGACATGATGCTGCGCCTCGGCCCCTACGGCGACGGCTTCGGCGTACGACCGGACGGGCTGTCGTTGGAACAGTTGCTCACGCATCCGCACGGCATCGACCTCGGGCCGCTGCGGTCACGTCTGCCACAGCCGCTGAAGACCCGCAGCGGCAAGGTCGAGCTGCTGCCGCAGCCGATCGCCGACGACCTGCCCAGGCTCCGGCGCTCCCTGGACGAGCTGCCGGACGGGCTCGTCCTGATCGGCCGTCGGCACCTGCGCTCCAACAACAGCTGGATGCACAACGTCCCCGCCCTCACCGGCGGCACCAACCGCTGCACCCTGCACATCCACCCCGAGGACGCCGAGCGGCTCGGCGTACGGGACGGGGAGCCGGTGCGGGTGAAGGGCGCCGGGGGAGAGGTCGCCGCCCCGGCCGAGGTCACCGAGGGCGTGCGCCGGGGCGTGGTCAGCCTGCCGCACGGCTGGGGCCACGACCGCCCCGGCACCCGCCTCAGCCACGCCGCGACGGACCCTGGCGTCAACGTCAACCAGCTCCTCGACGGCAGTCTCTTGGACCCCCTGTCGGGCAACGCGGTCCTCAACGGCGTGCCCGTCGAGATCACAGCACTGCCGGCAACGCCGTGACCTGGAATATTGCGCTTATTGCTCGCACGTCAACTACTTGTTAACGCCGATTGAACGGACCTAACGTCATCGCACCGCCGACCCCCAGGTGGGATGTTCAAGGGCGAACGTTAGGTATCCATTTCATGTTGACCATCCTCGGCTTCGCCATGATCGCGACCTTCCTGGTCCTGATCATGATGAAGAAGATGTCGCCGATCGCGGCGCTCGTGCTGATCCCCGCGTTGTTCTGTGTCTTCGTCGGAAAGGGCGCCAAGCTCGGTGACTACGTCATCGAGGGCGTCGGCAGCCTCGCCCCGACGGCGGCGATGCTCATGTTCGCGATCGTCTACTTCGGTGTGATGATCGATGTCGGCCTCTTCGACCCGATCGTCCGGGGCATCCTCAGGTTCTGCAAGGCCGACCCGCTGCGCATCGTCGTCGGCACGGCGCTGCTCGCCGCGATCGTCTCCCTCGACGGTGACGGCTCGACCACCTTCATGATCACCGTCTCGGCGATGTACCCGCTGTACAAGCGCCTGAAGATGAGCCTGGTCGTGATGACCGGTGTGGCCGCCATGGCCAACGGTGTGATGAACACGCTGCCCTGGGGCGGCCCGACCGCCCGCGCCGCGACCGCGCTCAAGGTCGACGCGAGCGACATCTTCGTGCCGATGATCCCGGCACTGGCCGTCGGCCTCCTCTTCGTGTTCGCCCTCTCGTACGTCCTCGGCCGCCGTGAGCGGGGGCGGCTCGGCGTGCTGACGCTGGACGAGGCGCTCGTCGAGGAGCGGGTCGAGCAGACGGAGACGGTCCTCGTCGGGGCCGGCGGCGGCTCCGGCACCGACAAGGGCGCCACCCCGGCGACCGGTCCGGCCGGCACCGCCGCCCTCGGCGACGACGAGCCCGAGGACGGCTTCAAGGGCCTCGACCCGAACCGCGCCACCCTGCGCCCCAGGCTGTACTGGTTCAACGCGCTGCTCACGGTCACCCTTCTCACCGCCATGATCATGGAGTGGCTGCCGATCCCGGTGCTGTTCCTGCTCGGCGCCGCGGCCGCGCTCACCGTCAACTTCCCGCACATCCCCGACCAGAAGGCCCGGCTCGCCGCCCACGCCGACAACGTCCTCAACGTCTCCGGCATGGTCTTCGCCGCCGCCGTCTTCACCGGCGTCCTCCAGGGCACCGGCATGGTCGACCACATGGCCAAGTGGATGGTGGACGTCATCCCCTCGGGCATGGGCCCGCACATGGCCCTCGTCACCGGCCTGCTGAGCCTCCCGCTCACCTACTTCATGTCCAACGACGGCTTCTACTTCGGCGTCCTGCCGGTCCTCGCCGAGGCCGGCGCCGCGCACGGGGTGACACCGCTGGAGATGGCCCGCGCCTCGCTCGTCGGCCAGCCCCTGCACATGTCGAGCCCGCTCGTCCCCGCCGTCTACGTCCTCGTCGGCATGGCCAAGGTCGAGTTCGGCGACCACACCCGCTTCGTGGTCAAGTGGGCCGCCCTCACCTGTCTGGTGATCCTCGGAGCGGGCATCCTGTTCGGCATCGTCTGACCCGCTCCCCGAGCAACTGGAGGACCTCGTGAGGCCCGGCAGGAACCGCGGCTGGCTGCTCCGTCTCGTCATCGCCTTCTCGTTCGCGCAGGGGGCGGTGTCGATGGCGCGGCCCGCCGTCTCCTACCGGGCCCTCGCGCTGGGCGCCGACGAACGGGCCGTCGGCATCATCGCGGGCGTCTACGCGCTGTTGCCGCTCTTCGCCGCCGTACCCCTCGGCCGCCGCACGGACCACGGCCGCTGCGCCCCCCTGCTGCCGGTGGGCGTGGTCCTCATATCCGGCGGCTGCGCCCTGAGCGGCCTCGCGGACTCGCTGTGGGCGATGGCCCTGTGGAGCGGGGTGATGGGTCTCGGTCATCTGTGCTTCGTCATCGGCTCCCAGTCGCTCGTCGCCCGCCAGTCCGCCCCGCACGAACAGGACCGCAACTTCGGCCACTTCACCATCGGCGCCTCCCTCGGCCAGCTGATCGGGCCGGTCGCGGCGGGCGCCCTCATCGGCGGCGACGACATGGCCGACAGCAGCGCGCTCGCCCTGCTCGTCGCGGGCGCGGGCTGCGCGGTCGCGTTCAGCTCCCTGTGGCGCATCGAAGACCGCGCCACGACGTCCAAGTCCCGTACGGAGAAGGGTGATCGTGTCCCCGTCGGCCGCATCCTGCGCGCCCGGGGCGTCCCGGCCGGCATCTTCGTCAGCCTCGCGGTGCTCTCCGCGACCGACATCCTCACCGCCTACCTCCCGGTGGTCGGCGAGAACCGGGGCATCGCCCCCTCGGTGATCGGGGTCCTGCTCAGCGTCCGCGCGGCGGCCACCATCGCCTGCCGGCTCGTCCTCACCCCGCTGCTCAGGCTGCTCGGCCGGACGCCGCTGCTCGCCGTGACCTGTCTGCTGGCCGCCCTGCTGTGCGCGGGGATCGCGCTGCCGGTGCCGGTCTGGGCCCTCGGCGTGATGCTCGCCGTCCTCGGCTTCTGCCTCGGGGTCGGGCAGCCGCTGTCCATGACGACGGTCGTGCAGGCCGCCCCCGACGGCGCCCGCTCCACGGCCCTCGCTCTCCGGCTCACCGGCAACCGCCTCGGCCAGGTCGCCGCGCCCGCCACCGCGGGCCTGGTCGCCGGGGTGGCGGGGGTGGCCGCGCCCTTCGTGATGCTGGGCGCGCTGCTGCTCCTGTCGGCGGGCGTGGCGCTGCGGTCACCGGCGAAGCCGGCCGAGACACCGGAGGCGGTCGACGAACCCCGGCGGTCCGGGTCGGCCGTGGGCCGGAAGAGGGACAGCTGACGGGTTCGTAGGGCGAGGCTCCCCCCGTTCGGCGTGCGCATGTGACAAAGAGTCAGTTGAACAGTGATTTGTATGAAAATCATCTGACTCGGAGGAGCCTGCATGCACATCACGCCCCGCCCCCGCCGCGCCGGCGCCCGTATCGCCGCCCTCGCGGCCCTCACCGTCGCGGGGAGCGCCCTGACCGGAGCGCACGCCTTCGCCGCCACCGACGGGGACATCAAGATCCACGACATCCGAACCGACCAGGACAGGCTGGAGAACGACCCGCACGTCTGCGAGTTCTACCTCGCGGCCTCCAACTTCGACCCGGAAGAAGCGGGAGGGGCCACCTGGACCATCGTTACCCAGCCGCCCTCCACCGGATCCGCCGGAGCCGACGGCACGCTCACCATCGGCGCGGACGGCACGGGGCAGAGCGAGAGCATCATCCTCCCCGCGGGGCACTACATGCTCTCCTTCCTGACCGCCGACGGCGACGGCGGTCCGGGCAAGCAGAAGACCTTCTGGGTCGACGACTGCCCCACCGGCTCGCCGAGCCCCACCGGTTCGCAGAGCCCGACCGGTTCGCCGAGCCCCACCGGCACCCCCACGACACAGCCCCCGACCACGCAGGCCCCGACCACCAAGGCGCCGCACGGCTACCCCGGCGGCCCCCACGGCGGTCCGCCCGCCGGTGGCGGCGGGCTCGCCCGGGACGCCGCGTTCGGCCCGGTGGCCGGTGCCGCCGCCGTAGGTGTGGCCGCGGTCGGCGGGGTGGTCTGGTTCCGGCTCCGTCGCCGGCCGCATGGCGCCGCGTAGACGGAGGCGCAGGCGCAGGCCCTGGTACCGGACGCGCGCCTACCGCCTGACCCGGACGGTCGTGCTGACCGCCACGCTGGTCACGGGGTGCGTGCACTGGACCCAGGACGAGGAACCCCCGGGCACGGCCGCGGCCGGCCCGGGGGGCTCCGCCCAGGTCGCCGAAGCGGAACCGGGCGACCCCGCCGACGGCCGGGACCCGTACCAACCGCCCCACCCCCAGGACGGCGACTCCCGCCCCCGGAGCACGCCGTCCCCCGACGAACCCCAGAACCCCGCGGGCCCGTCCCCCGGCCGCCCGGTTCGACAGACCGGCGCGGGGCAGCCGGGCCGGCCCGCCCAGCCGGCCCCCGCTCGCCCCGCCGCCACCCCCACCGCCCCCTATCTCCTCCCCCTCCCGCACTCCCGAGCCACCCGACTCGCCATCCCCTACATCGGCGTCGACGCCCCCGTCCTCGACCTCCGTCTCGACGACAGACGCCGGCTGCCCGCGCCATCGGACGACGACGCGCACCGCGTCGGCTGGTACGCGGACGGCCCGGGACCGGGGGAGCGGGGGACCGCCGTCGCCGTCGGCCACCTCGACACCGACAACGGCCCGGCCGTCTTCGCGGGCCTCTCCATGCTGAAGCGCGGCAAGCTGATCGAGGTCCGCCGCGCGGACGGCCGTACCGCCGTCTACGCCATCGACGCCCTGCGCAGGTACGAGAAGGCGAACTTCCCCAACGGGGAGGTGTACGGCGACCGCGGCCGCCCCGAGCTGCGACTGATCACCTGCGGCGGCACCTTCCACCGCAGGACCGGCTACGACGGCAACCTCGTCGTCTTCGCCCACCTCACCCTCGTCCGCGAACCGAACCCCCGCCGCAGCTGACCTGAACGCAGTCGTCCGGCGGCCCTGGTGCCCGAAAACTAACAACGCTAGTTTGGGGCGCGGAGGACCACCACCGCCGGAAGGAACGCGATGAAGGCACACGACGGCATCTATCTCGACGGCGCCTGGCGCCCCGCCGCGGGCCGGGACGTGATCGAGGTCGTCGACCCGGCCGACGAGCAGGTGATCGCCCGGGTCCCGGCCGGTGACGCCGAGGACGTCGACGCCGCCGTACGGGCCGCCCGCGCCGCGCTCCCGGCCTGGGCGGCCACCCCGCCCGCCGAGCGCGCCGCCCGGCTGACCGCGCTCCGGGACACCCTGGCGAGCCGCAAGGACGAGATCGCCGAGACCGTCACCGCCGAACTCGGCTCCCCGCCCGCCCTCTCCCAGGCGGTCCACGCGGGCCTGCCCATCGCGGTCGCGGGCTCCTACGCCGACCTCGCCGCCACGCACTCCTTCGAGGAGAAGGTCGGCAACTCGACCGTCCTGCACGAGCCGATCGGCGTGGTCGGCGCCATCACGCCCTGGAACTACCCGCTGCACCAGATCGTCGCCAAGGTCGCCCCCGCCCTGGCCGCGGGCTGCACGGTGGTCCTCAAGCCCGCCGAGGACACCCCGCTCACCGCACAGCTCTTCGCCGAGGCCGTCCACGAGGCCGGCGTCCCGGCCGGGGTGTTCAACCTCGTCACCGGCCTCGGCCCGGTCGCGGGCCAGGCCCTCGCCGAGCACCCGGGCGTCGACCTGGTCTCCTTCACCGGCTCCACGGCCGTCGGCAGGCAGATCGCCGCCACGGCCGGTGCCGCCGTCAAGAAGGTCGCCCTCGAACTCGGCGGCAAGTCCGCCAACGTCATCCTGCCGAGCGCCGACCTCGCCAGGGCGGTCAACGTCGGCGTCGCCAACGTGATGTCCAACTCCGGCCAGACCTGCAGCGCCTGGACCCGCATGCTGGTCCACCGCGACCAGTACGACGAGGCCGTGGAGCTGGCCGCGACCGCCGCCGCCAAGTACGGCGACCGCATCGGCCCGCTGGTGAACGCCAAGCAGCAGGCACGGGTACGCGGTTACATCGAGAAGGGCGTCGCCGAGGGCGCCCGGCTGGTCGCCGGCGGACCCGAATCCCCGCGCGAGCGAGGCTACTTCGTCGCGCCCACGGTCTTCGCCGACGTCACTCCCGAGATGACCATCGCCCAGGAGGAGATCTTCGGTCCGGTGCTCTCGATCCTCCGCTACGAGGACGAGGAGGACGCCCTGCGGATCGCCAACGGCACGGTCTACGGCCTGGGCGGAGCGGTCTGGGCGGGGGAGGAGGCGGAAGCGGTGGCCTTCGCCCGGCGCATGGACACCGGCCAGGTCGACATCAACGGCGGCCGCTTCAACCCACTCGCCCCGTTCGGCGGTTACAAGCAGTCGGGCGTCGGCCGCGAACTCGGCGCGCACGGTCTCGCCGAGTACCTCCAGACCAAGTCCCTGCAGTTCTGAGGAGGTTGCCGCCATGGTCCGCGCCGCCGTACTCCCCGCCGTGGGTGCTCCCCTGGAGATCACCGACATCGACCTCCCGGACCCCGGCCCCGGCCAGGTCCGCGTCCGCCTCGCCGCCGCCGGGGTCTGCCACTCCGACCTCTCCCTGTCCGACGGCACCATGCGGGTGCCGGTCCCGGCGGTCCTCGGCCACGAGGGCGCGGGCACGGTCGTGTCGGTGGGCGAAGGGGTCACCCATGTGTCGCCCGGCGACCGTGTCGTCCTCAACTGGGCCCCGTCCTGCGGGGACTGCCACGCCTGCGGCCTCGGCGAGGTCTGGCTGTGCGCCAACGCCCTGGGCGGCTCCGCCGACGTGTACGCCCGCACCGCCGACGGCACCGACCTCCACCCCGGGCTGAACGTCGCCGCGTTCGCCGAGGAGACCGTCGTCAAGGCCTCCTGCGTCCTGCCGCTGCCCGAGGGCGTCCCCCTCACCGACGCGGCACTCCTGGGCTGCGCGGTCCTCACCGGATACGGCGCCGTCCACCACTCCGCGCGTGTCCGCGCCGGCGAGACCGTCGCCGTCTTCGGCGCGGGCGGGGTGGGCCTGGCCACCCTCCAGGCCGCCCGGATCGCCGGCGCCTCGACGATCGTCGCGGTGGACGTCTCTCCGGAGAAGGAGGAACTGGCACGGGCGGCGGGCGCCACCGAGTACGTCGTCGCCTCCGAGCAGACAGCCCGTGAGATCCGCGCCCTCACCGGCAGGCAGGGCGTCGACGTGGCCGTGGAGTGCGTGGGCCGCGCCGTCACCATCCGTACGGCCTGGGAGTCCACCCGGCGCGGCGGCCGCACCACGGTCGTCGGCATCGGCGGCAAGGACCAGCAGGTCACCTTCAACGCCCTGGAACTCTTCCACTGGGGCAGGACCCTGTCCGGCTGCGTCTACGGCAACTCGAACCCGGCGCAGGACCTGCCGGTGCTCGCCGACCACGTCCGCGAGGGCCGCCTCGACCTCTCCGCACTGGTCACGGACCGCATCGCCCTCGACGGCATCCCGGCGGCCTTCGAGAACATGCTGGCGGGCAAGGGCGGCCGGGCCCTGGTGGTCTTCTAGCCCGGCGCCTTCGTCGCCGGCTGCTTCCTCGCCCCGGCGTTCGCGGCCCGCAGCGTCCGGAGGTGTACGGCAGGGTCCGGGGCGACCTGGGCGGCGAGGTCCTCCACGAGCTGGGCGATCCGGGGGCCGGCGAGGCGTACGTAGCGGTGCCGGCCTTGCCGTTCCTCGGCCAGGAGTCCGCCCTTGACCAGTTTGCCCAGGTGCTCGCTGAGGGTGGAGGCGGCGACGCCCGCGCGGCGGAGCCGCACATCGATACAGCCCCGCGCCCCCAAAGGTTAGGACAGTTGGCGGTGTTGTGTTGCCAGGCCGTCCAGGAGAGCCGTCAGGCCTGTTTCGAAGGCGCGCTCGTCGATCTTCTCCTGCTGCTCTGCCAGGAGGTGGGCCTGGCCCAGGTGGGGGTAGTCGGTCGGGTCGTAGGCCTCGGCGTCGTCCACGAAACCGCCCGCGAACGAACCCAGCGCCGAGCCCATGATGAAGTAGCGCATCAACGCGCCGATGGACGTGGCCTGGGCGGGGGGCCAGCCCGACGCGACCATCGCGCCGTAGACCGCGTCGGCGACCCTGAGGCCGGCCGGGCGGCGGCCGGGGCCCTGGGCGAGGACCGGGACGATGTTCGGGTGGTCACGCAGGGCGGAGCGGTAGGAGACCGCCCAGTCGTGCAGCGCGGTCCGCCAGTCCCGGCCGTCCTCGAACATCGACAGATCGATCTGGGCGCTCACCGAGTCGGCGACGGCCTCCAGGATCTCGTCCTTGGTGCGGAAGTGGTTGTAGAGGGAGGGCCCGCTGACCCCCAGTTCGGCGGCGAGCCGGCGCGTGGAGACGGCCGCCAGGCCCTCCGCGTCCACGAGCGCCCGCGCGGTCTCGACGATCCGGTCGGTGCTGAGAAGGGGCTTGCGCGGTCGGGCCATGGCGCACATAGTAGGGCTGGCCATGGAAACTAGCAGTGCTAATTTAACCTGAGGTGATCTCGTGGTGCATCTGGGGCTCACTGACGAGCAGGAGGCCGTACGGCGGCTGGCCCGGGACTTCGTCGAGCGCGAGATCACCCCGAACGTGATCGCCTGGGACCGTGCCGAGGAAGTGGACCGGGGCATCGTGAAGAAGCTCGGCGAGGTCGGCTTCCTGGGGCTGACGATCGACGAGGAGTACGGCGGCTCCGGCGGCGACCATCTCACGTACTGCCTGGTCACGGAGGAGCTGGGGCGGGGTGACTCGTCCGTGCGCGGGATCGTCTCCGTGTCGTTGGGGCTGGTCGCGAAGACGATCGCGGCCTGGGGGAGCGAGGAGCAGAAGCGGCGCTGGCTGCCCGGGCTGACCTCCGGTGCGTACGTCGGCTGCTTCGGTCTCACCGAGCCAGGCACCGGCTCGGACGCGGGCAACCTCGCCACCCGGGCGGTCCGCCAGGGCGACGACTTTGTGATCAACGGCAGCAAGATGTTCATCACCAACGGCACCTGGGCCGATGTCGTCCTGCTGTTCGCCCGTTCCACGGACGCCCCCGGCCACCAGGGCGTCTCGGCCTTCCTGGTCCCCACCGACACCCCCGGCCTCACCCGCCGTACCGTCCACGGCAAGCTCGGTCTGCGCGGCCAGGCCACCGCCGAGCTGGTCCTCCAGGACGTCCGGGTGCCCGCGTCCGCCCTGCTCGGCGCGGAGGGCAAGGGCTTCTCGGTCGCCCTGTCGGCCCTCGCCAAGGGCCGGATGTCGGTCGCGGCGGGCTGTGTCGGCATAGCCCAGGCCGCCCTGGACGCGGCCGTGCGGTACGCCGGTGAGCGCGAGCAGTTCGGCAAGAGCATCGCCCACCACCAGCTGATCCAGGAGCTGATCAGCGACATCGCCGTGGACGTCGACGCGGCCCGGCTGCTGACCTGGCGGGTCGCCGATCTGATCGACCGCGGGCTGCCGTTCGCGGTCGAGTCCTCCAAGGCCAAGCTCTTCGCCTCCGAGGCCGCCGTGCGCGCCGCCAACAACGCTCTCCAGGTCTTCGGCGGCTACGGCTACATCGACGAGTACCCGGCGGGCAAGCTGCTGCGGGACGCCCGCGTGATGACCCTGTACGAGGGCACCAGCCAGATCCAGAAGCTGGTCATCGGGCGGGCGCTGACGGGCGTGTCGGCGTTCTGAGCTCAGCTGAGTATCCGTCTGAGTACCCGTACGGATATGGCGCCCGCCACAACGGCGGGATCCTTTCCCTCATGAGTGACACACCGGTCAAACAGCAGAACACGGCCGCGTTCTACGGGCAGGCCGTCGCGTCCTTCGCCATCGCCATGGCGGCCACGGCGATCGGGATCTATCGGATGGACGCCGACGCCTGGGTGCGCGCGTTCCTGGCCATCGCGGTCCTGTACCTGGTGACCTCCTCCTTCACCCTGGCGAAGGTGATCCGCGACCGGCAGGAGGCCGGGACGATCGTCAGCCGGGTCGACCAGGCCCGGCTGGAGAAGCTCCTCGCCGAGCACGACCCCTTCGAGAAGATCTGAGGGTTCGGGGGGAACTGAGGGTTTTCCCTGGGCTGAGCGGCCACTCTAAGCGGCCGCTCACCTTCGGCGGTATGGTGGAGCGACTGTACCGAGAGGGGCGAGCGAGGGATGAGTACGGCTCAGGAGACGGCCGGCGGCGAGATCGAGCCGTGGGAAGAGGTCACCCCTGACGCGGCCCGGCGACTGCTGGTCGCCGCCGTGGAGGCCTTCGCCGAGCGGGGCTACCACGCGACGACGACCCGTGACATCGCGGGACGCGCGGGCATGAGCCCGGCCGCCCTCTACATCCACTACAAGACCAAGGAAGAGTTGCTCCACCGCATCAGCCGGATCGGCCACGACCGTGCGCTGGACATCCTGCGCACGGCGGCGGCCGGTGAGGGCAGTGCGACGCAGCGGCTCGCGGAGGCGGTGAGCTCCTTCGTCCGCTGGCACGCGGGGCGGCGCACCACCGCCCGGGTCGTCCAGTACGAACTCGACGCCCTCGGTCCCGACGCCCGCGCCGAGATCCTCGCGCTGCGCCGGCAGGTCGACGCCGAGGTGCGCGGGATCATCGAGGACGGCGTGACGGCGGGGGAGTTCCAGGTCGTCGACGTCCACGGCACCACCCTCGCCGTGCTCTCCCTCTGCATCGACGTGGCCCGCTGGTTCAACGTCGACGGTCCCCGCACACCGGACGAGGTCGGCGCGCTGTACGCCGACCTCGTGCTGCGGATGGTGGGCGCGGCGAGCGATCAGAGGTAGTAGCGGGAGACGGACTCCGCGACGCACACCGGCTTGTCCCCGCCCTCGCGCTCCACGCTGAAGGCGACGGTGACCTGGACACCGCCGGTCACGTCCTCGACGCCGGTGATCGTCGCGGTGGCGCGCAGCCGGGAGCCCACCGGGACGGGCGAGGGGAAACGCACCTTGTTCGTGCCGTAGTTGACGCCCATCTTCACGTTCTCGACGCTGATCAGCTGCGGCCCGAACAGCGGCAGCAGGGACAGGGTCAGATACCCGTGGGCGATGGTCGTCCCGAACGGGCCCGCGGCGGCCTTCTCCGGGTCGACGTGGATCCACTGGTGGTCACCGGTGGCGTCGGCGAACAGGTCGATCCGCTTCTGGTCGATCTCCAGCCAGTCGGTGTATCCCAGCTGCTCGCCCACCGCCGCCTTCAGTTCCTCGGCGGACGTGAAGATCCTCGGCTCTGCCATGTCGTCTCGGGCCCTCTCGCGCGGTCTGATCCAGCGGTCTCATCCAGCAGTCTCATCTGCTAAGCGACTGCTTAGCATGGTAGCGGACGGGGCCGGTAGGGTTCGAGGGGTGCCTCAGATTCCCGAGAAGATCCATGAGCTCACGGTCGGCCAGCTCGCCGCGCGCAGTGGTGCCGCCGTCTCGGCCCTGCACTTCTACGAGTCCAAGGGGCTGATCACCAGCCGCCGTACCGCGGGCAACCAGCGGCGCTACCACCGCGACACGCTCCGCCGGGTCGCCTTCGTCCGCGCCGCCCAGCGGGTCGGGATCCCCCTCGCCACGATCCGCGAGGCCCTCGCTGAGCTCCCCGAGGAACGCACGCCCACCCGGGAGGACTGGGCGCGGCTCTCCGAGAGGTGGCGGGCGGAACTGGACCGGCGGATCCAGCAGCTCAACCGCCTCCGCGACCACCTCACCGACTGCATCGGCTGCGGCTGCCTCTCCCTGGACACATGCGTCCTGTCCAACCCGGACGACGTCTTCGGCGAACGGCTCACGGGGTCGCGCCTCCTGGGGGAGCGGAGGAAGTAGGGGGGACCCCGTTGAGCCGCGGGCAGTCGTGCCGCTGGGGCGGCACGGGTGGGCGCGGGCGGCACCCCGTCAGCGCCGGGCTGCGCGACCCACCCCCGCCCCGCCGCACCCCAGGTTCACTCGTACTCCGTCCCACCCTTCCGCGTCAGATACGCCCCACTCACCGCCTTCGCGATCGCCCGCCCCCCGGTCACCGCGCTGTACCGCTCCACAACGGGCCGGATCACCACACCCTCCCGCAGATGCAGCTCCCGCCCGGACACGGTCTCCCGCCCGGTCGCGATCCCCAGGACGACCTCACTGTCGTACGCCCCCTCGAACAGCCGGGGCACCAGCGGCAGTTCCCCCTCCAGCAGCCCGGTCACCTCCGCCGTGTCCAGCCACCGCACCACACCCCCGACCTCCACGGACACGTCGAACACCGCGTACCCGAGCGTCTCGCGCCGCCCGTCCGCGCCGTACGTCAGGTCCTGCACCCCCGAGCCGTACACCTCGCCGAAGACACCGACCCGCCGCGCCCCGAGCCGCTCGGCGACGCGGGCCGCCGCCTCGGCGACGCCGTGTCCGCGCACCGCCCGCCAGTACAGGTTCCGCGGGTCCTCCACCAGCGCCAGCGACTTCGCGCCGAACCCCTTCGAGGACACGTACGCCCGCCCCTCGGCGGCGACATACGTCAGCAGGCACGCCGAGCCGTGCAGCTTCTCCGTGAGGACCACCGGCTCGCCGGGCTCGAAGATGCCCGGGTAACGCTGGATGTTCTCGATGTCGACCCACGGCAGCAGATCCGCCGCCGCCTCGACGTCCCCGCTCATGGTGGGCGGGATCGGCGGCACCCACTTCACGATGCCGAGCCGCTCCGCGAAGTCGGTGCCCTCCTCGGCGGCCCGCGTCAGGTCGACGTCCGCCAGCGCCTTCGGCCGGCACACGATCCCCTGCGACAACTCGCCCCGCAGCCGCACCGCCTTCACCCGGTCCGACCTGCTGCCCGCCAGCCGCCCGGTCAGCCCCAGCTCCTCGACCAGCGCGGTCGGGAGAACCGCCTGCTCGGGGATGTAGAGGGCGGCCTCACCGGTGCGGTACGCGCCCTTGGCGACGACGGCCCGGTACAGGCCGACCTGCGCCAGTTCGAGGGCGTCGGCGTTGGGGTGCTCGTGCACGGTCAGGACTTCGGCGGTGACGCGCAGCGTCGACATCAAGGGGCTCCTTCGGTTCCTCAGCTCGGTTTCATCACCCCCAACTGTCCTTGTGGGAAAGGGATGGAGCGAACCGTTTAGAACCTGCTATGGCCCGCTCGCGCGGTACGCCCCGGTCGTGACGAAGGGGGGTGCGGCATCCCCGGCGCACCCCCGGTGTGCTCCCGTGCTCTCGGGGGACCTCAGGCCGACACGGACACCAGCAGCCGTCCGCGCCGGGCGTACGCCAGTGCCTCGGGGGTCAGGACGGGCCGCGGTACGAGGATGCCGCAGTCCGTGCAGACGGGGCCCGCCGACGGTTCGTGGTCCAGGTCGTACTTCCACTGCAGGCGTTCGCCGCCGCAGACCGGGCAGGAGTGGCCCGGTTCCCGCTCCAGCGCGCTGATCAGCCGGCGCAGCACCTCGGCCAGCGGCTCACGGGGGTGGACCCGCGGGTCGTCGCACCACGCCACGCCGAAGCCGCCCCAGGTCAGCCGGTGCCAGTCGTCGACACTGCCCGGCCTGCGCAGCCCGTCGTGCTTCTCCTTCTTGCGGCGCTCGGCGAACTCCGCCTCGTAGGCCAGCCACACCGTGCGCGCCTCCTCCAGCTCGTCCAACGCGGCCACGAGCCGCGCCGGGTCGGGGGAGCGGTCCTCGGGGCCGAACCCGGCCCGAGAGCACAGATGGTCCCAGGTCGCCCTGTGCCCGTAGGGGGCAAACCGCTCAAGGCACTTGCGGAGCGAGTAACGCCGCAGTGCCAGATCGCACCGCGCGTCTCGCGCCTGTCTCGCCAGACTCCGGAAACCCGCCATCGCCTTGCACCTCCGTCACATCTGCACCTGTACTTCGGTCACTTCGGCGTCGTCGTACGGACGTCGTCGAATAGACGTATCGACATGCGATTCGGCTCCCTCCGATCTCCACCGACCCCCACCTGCCGAAAACTTGACGCATGTTCATCTTCAATCCCGGGGATACCGCCGGTAACCTTCCGCCGACTCCCCCGTCGCTAGGAGCAGCCGATGCCACGGCGAACCCCACGCTTCACTCTCGACAGACTGAGAACTCCCGGCAGATTCCCCGGGTTCCTGAAGACCGCATCCATATGCGCGCTCATTGCCGGTCTTTTGTCGCCCCTCGCCCAGACGACGGCCGCGGCGGCCGACGTCACCGCCGCGAACGACTACTGCGGCGGCCAGTGCTCCGACATCCTGCCGCCCGGTGAGAACGGCAACGCCACGCTCGCGCAGATCCTGCTCAACCAGGCCTTCGGCACCCAGCCCGACCACGCCGAGGACCAGCTCGGCCCCTACGCCAACCTGGCCAAGGGCTACTCGACCCTCACCAACGCCACGATCAACACCTTCTTCAACGACGCGTCGTTCGGTGTCGCTTCCGATCAAGTCGCCTCCACCCTCAGTCCCGCCGGCCGCACCGATGTGACGATCGTCCGCGACAAGAAGACGGGCGTACCGCACATCACCGGTACCACCAGATACGGCACCGAGTTCGGCGCCGGGTATGCCGCCGCCCAGGACCGGCTGTGGCTGATGGACGTCTTCCGCCACGTCGGCCGCGGCCAGCTCACCGCCTTCGCCGGCGGCGACCCCTCCAACCAGGGTCTCGAGCAGCAGTTCTGGCGCAACGCTCCGTACACCGAGGCAGACCTCCAGGCCCAGATCGACAACGCCGTCGCCGCCAACGGCACCCGCGGCCAACAGGCCCTCGCGGACGCGAACGCCTACCTCGACGGCATCAACGCCTACATCGACGCCTCCGACAGCGGCCGCTACTTCCCCGGTGAGTACGTCCTGACCGGCCACAAGGACTCAATCACCAACGCGGGAACCATCGACCACTTCAAGGTCACCGACCTGGTGGCCCTCGCCTCGGTGATCGGCGCCCTCTTCGGCTCCGGCGGCGGAGGTGAGGTCAACAACGCCATCTCGCTCCTCGCCGCGCAGGAGAAGTACGGCGTGACGGAGGGCACCAAGGCCTGGGAGGCGTTCCGCGAACGCAACGACCCCGAGGCCGTCCTCACCGTCCACAACGGCGAGAGCTTCCCGTACGGCGCCAAGCCCGACACCGCCCAGGGCCAGGCGCTGCCCGACGCCGACACGGTCAGCACGGAACCGCTGGTCTACGACGCCACCGGCACCGGCGGCGACCAGAGCGCCTCCGCCACCGCCGAGGCCGCCACCGCGACCGCCCTCAGCTCGGCCCGGCGCGGCATGTCCAACGCCCTCGTCGTCAGCGGCTCGCACACCGCGAGCGGTCACCCGATCGCCGTCTTCGGCCCGCAGACCGGCTACTTCGCCCCGCAGCTGCTCATGCTCCAGGAGATCCAGGGCCCGGGCATCAGCGCCCGCGGCGCCTCCTTCGCGGGCCTGAGCATGTACGTCGAACTGGGCCGCGGCCAGGACTACGCGTGGTCCGCCACGACCTCCGGCCAGGACATCATCGACACCTACGCCGTCGAACTGTGCCAGGACGACTACCACTACCTGTACCACGGCACCTGCACGGCCATGGACGTCGTCGAGCAGAAGAACTCCTGGAAGCCGACCACCGCCGACGACACCGCGGCCGGTTCGTACACGATGCGGGTGTACCGCACCAAGTACGGCCCCGTGGAGTACCGCGCGACCGTCGGTGGCAAGAAGGTCGCCTACACCACTCTGCGCTCGTCGTTCATGCACGAGGCCGACTCCATCATCGGCTTCCAGATGCTGAACGACCCGGACTACGTCAAGAGCCCGCAGACCTTCCAGAGCGCGGTGCAGCACATCAACTACACCTTCAACTGGTTCTACGCCGACTCCACGCACACCGCGTACTACAACAGCGGCGACAACCCGGTGCGCGCGACCGGCGTCGACTCCGAGTTCCCGGTGTGGGCGCAGACGGCCTACGAGTGGAAGAACTGGGTGCCGGCCACCAACACGGCCACCTACACCCCGGCCTCGGAGCACCCCAACTCCATCGACCAGGACTACTACATCTCCTGGAACAACAAACAGGCCCTCAACTACACCACCGCCTCCTGGGGCGACGGCTCCGTGCACCGCGGCAACCTCCTGGAGAGCCGGGTCAAGGCGCTCGTCGCGGCCGGCGGGGTCACCCGGGCCTCCCTGGTGAAGGCGATGGCGGACGCGGCGCTCGCGGACCTGCGCGCCGAGAACGTCCTGCCCAACCTGCTGAAGGTGATCAACAGCTCCACGGTCACCGACTCCACGGCCGCGGCGGCGGTGAGCAAGCTGCAGACCTGGCTGACCGCGGGCGCCAAGCGCACGGAGACCTCGGCCGGTTCGAAGGCCTACGCCAACGCCGACGCCATCCGCATCATGGACGCCTGGTGGCCCCTGCTGGTCCAGGGCGAGTTCGAATCGGGCCTCGGCACCGACCTGTACACCGCGTTCACCGCCAACCTGCCGATCGACGAGGCCCCGTCGGCCGCCCACGGCCCGACCGGGGCCCACGCCGGAAGCTCCTTCCAGTACGGCTGGTGGAGCTATGTCGACAAGGACATCCGGGCCGTGCTCGGCCAGACCGTGCAGGGCGGACTGACGCAGAAGTACTGCGGCGGCGGCACCCTCAGCGGCTGCCGGGACATCCTGATCAGCACCCTGAAGACGGCGGCCGGCAAGACCGCGGCCCAGGTCTACCCGGGTGACGACCTGTGCTCGGCGGGCGACCAGTGGTGCGCCGACTCGATCGTCCAGCGCACCCTGGGCGGCATCAAGCACTACAACATCAGCTGGCAGAACCGGCCCACCTTCCAGCAGGTGGTCGAGTTCACGTCCCACCGGTAAGCGCTACGACGGCGGGACTACGACGGCGGGTCGCGTCCTAGGTGACGCGGCCCGCCGCCAGCACCACCCGCGCCAGCTCGGGGTGCACGATGTCACTGTGCGCCCCGGCCGGCGCCCCGCCCCGCCGGACCACCTCGGCCGCGTCCACGTTCACACACCCCGCGACCGGCAGTTTCCCGGGGGCCAGCACCTCGGCGAGCCGGTACGCGCGCGTACCCGGCACCGCCTGCACCCCGTCGTGCCCCATGGCACCCCACTTGGCGCCCAGCACCTCCCCGGCGAGTCCCCGAGCGTCACCGGCCATCCGGGAGGCCAGCGGGTACATCGTGCTCAGCGCCTGGTCGAACCGCGAGTAGCAGCACACCAGAGGTCCGTCGATACGGTTCTGATGCCCCTGGAGCACCCCCTGCGCGGCGAACGCGTAGTGCGAGAAGGCCCCCTGGAGCAGCGTCACCGACTTCACCGTGCGCACCCCCTCGGGCAGCCCGCGCAACGCGAACGACACCAGCCGACCGCCGAAGCTGTGCCCCACCAGGTGCACCCGCACGCCGGGCACCGCCTTGGCCAGCCGCCCGATCAGCGGCCCGAGTCCCCGTTCACCGACGGTCCCCGCGCGCCGCTTCATCGCGTAGTACGTCGCCTGCCGCAGCAGCTCCTTCGCCCCGTCCCAGGGGGTGGGCAGCGCGAACCCCCGTACGTCACCGCCACCGTCGCCGTCGAGCTCGGCCAGCGCGGCCGCGAACCCGGCGCACGCCTCGGCCGTCGACCCGGTGAACATCTCCGGCTCGTCCTGCGGCACGCCCTCGGCGAGCGTGTCGGCGGCGAACGGCGCCTGCGGGCCCTGCGGGACCGCGTCCACCAGCTCCCGCACCAGCCGGCCGAACTCCTCCAACTCGCTCTCCTCCGGGGGACGTTGCTCCAGCAGCCGGGCGATGCTCTCGACCACCGTGGCCCTCCCGGGGAACGTCTCCAGGAGCGCGTGCCGGGTGCCGTCGTCCAGACCCGGGGTCCAGACCGCCTGCGCGGTGTGCGGGAAGTCGGGGATCGGCTCGTCGCAGAAGCGCATCGACGGCCACACCACGCCCACGTAACCGATCCTCGCGGATGGTGGGGCGAGGGCGGGGATCGGCGAGAAGAAGCCGCTGTAGAGGCGGGTGGCGCCGGAGCGGTCGTTGTTCCAGCCGTGCGAGAAGAGGATCAGATCGCGGATCTTGTGCTTCTTGGCTCCGGCCAGCAGGCGGTCCCGTTGTGCGGTGTCCGCGTCGCCGTCCGCGTCGAAGGTCAGTTCCCAGTACGGGCTCACGCTCATCGTCGGTTGTGCCATGTCGCTCCGCTCCCGTCGCCCGGGCCTGTGCGATGTGCGGCGTATCGTCCTGCTAACCGGTGGACTTGGCTATACGTCATGGGTTGTGTTTCGGGTGCGGGCCGTCTGGGGTCGTTCGCGCCCACGCGGCGGAGCCGCATATCGATACAGCCCCGCGCCCCTTCAGGGGCGCCTTCAGTAGCCCTTTCTTCCTACATACCGACCGGTTAGTCTGGTCCTGCTGAGCCGTGTCGCGTCGTGTCGAAGGAGACCGATGGTGGGAGCCGTGCAGGGTGTTGGAGTGGTCGTCACCGGGGCCGGGGGCGGGATCGGGGCCGCGCTGGCCCGGCGGTTCGCCGCCGAGGGGGCCCGGGTCGTCGTCAACGACCTGGACGCGGGGCGGACGCGCGCCGTCGCCGACGAGATCGGCGGGATCGCCGTGCCCGGGGACGCCTCGGAGATCGTCGGCCCCGCCCGGGATGCGCTCGGCGGCGCCGTCGACGTCTACTGCGCCAACGCCGGGGTCGCCTCCGGTGGCTCCGAGGCGGCCGACGAGGCCGTGTGGGCGCAGGCCTGGGACGTCAATGTCATGGCACACGTGCGTGCGGCCCACGCCCTGCTCCCGGACTGGCTGGAGCGCGGCAGCGGGCGGTTCGTCTCCACCGTCTCCGCCGCCGGACTGCTCACGATGATCGGCGCCGCGCCGTACAGCGTCACCAAGCACGGCGCCTACGCCTTCGCCGAGTGGCTGTCGCTCACCTACCGCCACCGCGGGATCAAGGTCCACGCGATCTGTCCCCAGGGCGTGCGCACCGACATGCTGGACGCGACCGGCAGCGCGGGCGACCTGGTGCTCAAGCCGACCGCGATCGAACCGGAGGACGTGGCGGACGCCCTGTTCAAGGGCATCGAGGAGGACCGTTTCCTGATCCTGCCGCACCCCGAGGTCGCCGGTTACTACCAGGCGCGCGCCGCCGACCCCGACCGCTGGCTGGGCAACATGAACCACCTCCAGCAGAAGTGGGAGGCCGCCGGATGACCGCCTCGCATTGAAGGCGGGGCCGCGGATGCCGATACGCTCGCCGCTTACTGCAAGGACAGACTGGCGGCCACGACAGCCAGTGAGGAAACGCCCACGAGGCGACAAGGAAGGCAGGTGGCGGCAGTGCCCAGGACGACGGACGGCTCGGAGGCCCCTGTTCCGCAACGGCTCCTCGCCGCCGCCACCCGGCTCTTCGCCGAGCAGGGCTACGACCGCACCTCCGTGCAGGAGATCGTCGAGGCGGCCGGTGTCACCAAGGGGGCGCTGTACCACTACTTCGGGTCCAAGGACGATCTGCTGCACGAGGTGTACGCGCGCGTGCTGCGCGTCCAGCAGGAGCGTCTGGACGCCTTCGCGGACGCCGACGAGCCGATCGAGAAGCGGCTGCGGGGCGCGGCGGCGGATGTCGTCGTCACGACGATCGAGAACCTCGACGACGCGATGATCTTCTTCCGCTCGATGCACCATCTGAGCCCCGAGAAGAACAAGCAGGTCCGCGCCGAGCGCCGGCGCTACCACGAACGCTTCCGCGCGCTCGTCGAGGAGGGCCAGGAAGCCGGCGTCTTCTCCACGGCGACCCCGGCCGACCTGGTGGTCGACTACCACTTCGGCTCCGTCCACCACCTGTCCACGTGGTACCGCCCGGACGGCCCGATGAGCCCCCAGGAGGTCGCGGACCACCTGGCGGACCTGTTGCTGCGAGCCCTGCGGCCGTAGCAGGGCCGAGATTTTCGCGCCTCTTGACCAACCGAGACGGGTGGTGGGTGGGCATAGGCCGGGGGGCCGGGGGCGGAGCCCCCGGGGACGGGAACGGGAAGGGGCGGCGGGGGCGAGAAACCCCCCACCGCCCCCGACCCGTCACACGTACCGCTTCAGCTCACGCCGTGCCAGCGAGCGCTGGTGCACCTCGTCCGGCCCGTCCGCGATCATCAGCGTGCGCGCGCTCGCGTACAGCTCGGCCAGCGGGAAGTCCTGGCTGACCCCGCCCGCGCCGTGCAACTGGATCGCGCGGTCGATGATGTCGACGACCGCGCGGGGCGTGGCGATCTTGATGGCCTGGATCTCCGTGTGGGCGCCCCGGTTGCCGACGGTGTCCATCATCCAGGCGGTCTTGAGCACCAGCAGCCGCAACTGCTCGACCGTCACGCGCGCGTCGGCGATCCAGTTGTGCACCACGCCCTGCCGGCCGAGGGCCTTGCCGAAGGCCGTCCGGGACACCGCCCGTCGGCACATCAGCTCGATCGCCCGCTCGGCCATGCCGATCAGCCGCATGCAGTGGTGGATCCGGCCGGGGCCGAGGCGGGCCTGGGCGATGGCGAAGCCGCCGCCCTCCTCGCCGATCAGGTTCGTCACCGGCACGCGCGCGTCGTCGAAGATCACCTCGGCGTGGCCGCCGTGGGAGTGGTCCTCGTAGCCGAACACCTGCATGGCCCGCTTCACGGTGACACCCGGGGTGTCGCGGGGGACGAGCACCATGGACTGCTGGCGGCGGATGTCGGTGCCCTCGGGGTCCGTCTTGCCCATCACGATGAAGATCCTGCAGTCCGGGTTCATCGCCCCGGAGATGTACCACTTGCGGCCCGTGACGACGTACTCGTCGCCCTCCCGCCGGATGTGCGTGGTGATGTTGGTGGCGTCGGAGGAGGCCACGTCCGGCTCGGTCATCGCGAACGCCGAGCGGATCTCGCCCGCCAGCAGCGGCTCGAGCCACTGCTTCTTCTGCTGCTCGTCGCCGAACTGTGCGAGCACCTCCATGTTCCCGGTGTCGGGCGCGGCGCAGTTCAGGGCGGTGGGCGCCAGGTGCGGGGAGCGGCCGGTGATCTCGGCCAGCGGCGCGTACTGGAGGTTGGTGAGCCCCGCGCCGTACTCGGCGTCGGGAAGGAAGAGGTTCCACAGGCCCTGCCTGCGCGCCTGCGCCTTCAGCTCCTCGACCACGGCGGGCGTGTCCCAGGGGGAGGCCAGCGCGGCCCGCTGCTCCTCCGCGACCGTCTCGGCCGGGTAGACGTACTCGTCCATGAAGGCGAGCAGCCTGCCGCGCAGTTCCTCGGTGCGCGCGTCGAACGCGAAGTCCATGGCGGTCAGCCTTCCTGGAGAGTGGTCGTGCCGTGCTCGATGAAGACGGGGACGAGCTCCCCGATCCGGTCGAAGCCGCGCCCGACCGTCTGGCCCAGCGTGTACCGGTAGTGGATGCCCTCCAGGATCACGGCGAGCTTGAACCAGGCGAACGCCGTGTACCAGGAGACGGCCGAGACGTCGCGGCCGGAGCGGGCGGCGTACCGCTCGACGAGTTCGGCGGGGGACGGGTGCCCCGGGGCCGCGGCGGTCGTGGAGACCGGCGAGTCCGGCACCTGGAGCGGCACGCTGTACATCACGAGCAGGCCCAGGTCGGTCAGCGGGTCGCCGAGCGTGGACATCTCCCAGTCGAGGATCGCCTTGATCTGGTCGTCGGCGCCGATCAGGACGTTGTCGAGGCGGTAGTCGCCGTGCACGACGGCCGGGGCGGGGGAGGAGGGCAGGGCGCGGCCGAGCGCCGCGTGCAGCTCGTCGATCCCGGCGAGGTCACGGCTGCGGGAGGCGTCCAGCTGCTTGCCCCAGCGGCGCAGCTGGCGGTCCAGGAAGCCCTCGGGGCGCCCGAAGTCGGCCAGGCCCACCTCGGCGGGGTCCACCGCGTGCAGCTCCACCAGGGTGTCCACCAGCGACAGCACCGCGTCCCGCGTGCGCTGCGCGCCGAGCGGCGCCAGATCGGCGGCCGTGCGGTACGGGGTGCCCTCGACGAACTCCATGACGTAGAAGGGCGAGCCGAGCACCGCCTCGTTCTCGGGGTTCTCGCACAGCAGCACCGGGCGCGGCACCGGCACGCTCGTCGGGTGCAGGGCGCTGATCACCCGGTGCTCGCGCCTCATGTCGTGCGCGGTGGCCAGTACGTGGCCGAGCGGGGGCCGCCGTACGACCCACTTGCCCGTGCCGTCCGCGACCTCGTACGTGAGGTTCGACCGTCCGCCCTCGATCAGCCGGCCCGTGAGGGGGCCGGAGACCAGACCGGGGCGCTCGCGCTCCAGCAGGGCGCGCAACCGGTCGAGGTCGAGACCTGGCGGATGGTCGCTCATGACATCGCTCCTACGGACGGGTGAACGGTACCCGCCTTATCATGCCGACCGGTCGGTATGTAGTCCAGTGGTGGCACGCGACGTGATCGACCCCACCCTAGGCCGACGGCCGCCCGCGCAGTAGCGGGACCGGCCGTGGCGGACGATTTCCGGTCGCCTTTCCTGGCGCATCCCTGTCGCTGTCGACGGGGCGTCCGGGTTGCGTGGCGTTCGGTCACCCCGGAGGGTCGGTGACATGAAGGGCATCAGCTACAGCCGTTACGGCGGTCCCGAGGTCCTCGAGTACGGCGAGGTGCGCGACCCCAAGGTCGGCCCCGACGCGGTCCTGGTCAAGGTCCGGGCTGCGGCCGTCAACCCCGTCGACTGGAAGTGCCGCGAGGGCTATGTGGACCCCGTGCTCGACCCCGTCTTCCCGGTGGTGCCCGGCTGGGACGTCTCAGGCGTGGTCGTCCGGCCGGGGGTCGCCGTCTCCGAGTTCGCGGTCGGCGACGAGGTGATCGGGTACGTCCGGGAGGACTTCCTCTCCCGCGGCACCTTCGCCGAGTACGTCGCCGCCCCCGTACGCGCCCTCGCCCGCAAGCCCCGCAACCTCACCTGGGAGGAGGCGGCCGGACTGCCCCTGACCGGCCTCACCGCCTACCAGGTGCTGACCAGGGTGCTGAAGGTCAGGCGCGGCGAGACGGTCCTCGTCCACGCGGGCGCCGGCGGCGTCGGCTCGCTCGCCGTGCAGCTCGCGCGCCATGTCGGCGCACGGGTGATCGGCACGGCGAGCGAGGCCGGCCACGACTTCGTGCGCTCGCTGGGCGGCGAGCCGGTGACCTACGGCGAAGGGCTCGCCGAACGGGTGCGCGGGCTGGCCCCCGAGGGCGTCGACGCGGTGTTCGACACCATCGGCGGCGACACGCTGAAGGTCTCCGCCCAGCTGCTGTCCCCGGAGGGCCGCCTGGCGTCGATCGCCGTAGCCGACGTCGTCGGCTACGGCGGCCAGTACTACTTCGTACGGCCCGACGCCGAGGACCTCACCCGGCTGGCGGAACTGGCCGAACAGGGCGTGGTCTCCGTGCACGTCTCGGAGACGTTCCCGCTGGAGCGCGCGGCGGACGCGCACCGGCTGAGCCAGGAGGGGCACGCCCGCGGCAAGATCGTGGTGACGGTGGAATGGGAGGAGGACGAGGAGCCGGACAGCCGGTCGAACAGCTCGGGCAGGTCCTAGACCAGCCCTAGACCACCAGCGCCGCCGCGCACACCGCCGTTGCCACCGCGCACAGGACCGCGCAGGCGGCCTGCCGAGGGGACATTGCGAACGGCTCCGGTGCCGCGGCCAGCGTGTGGATCCGGCGGTGGGCGAGCAGCAGAAAGGCCAGCCACAGCGCACAGCACAAGGAGCCGGCGACGATCCCCGCCGCCGTGGCGCCGCCCTGCAGCGCGGTCTTCACGGCGAGCACGGTGGCGACCGTGCTCGACAGGGTCGTACGCCGCCAGGCCAGCCGTGTCCGCTCGGGCTGCAGCCCCGGGTCCCGGTCGGGCTCCCCTCGGCCGGTCGCGCCGTGCAGGGGCGCGTCGCTCATCCGGCCCACCCCGCCAGCACCACGACCACCATCGCCAACGCCACCAGCGCGACCACCACGCTCAGCAGCGCCGGGAAACGGGACGCCGGCAGGTCCTCGCCGCGGCGCATCGCCCGTTCGCAGCGCATCCAGTGGTTCACCGCGCGCAGCGAGCACAGCACGCCCGCCGCGAGCAGCGCCAGCGCGAGACCGACCCGCCAGCCCCAGCGCAGGTCCGGCAGGAACTGGTCGACCGCGAAGCCCCCGCCGATCAGCGCGAGCGCGGTCCGCAGCCAGGCCAGGAACGTGCGCTCGTTGGCCAGCGAGAACCGGTAGTCCGGCGTGCTGCCCTCCTCCCGCACCTGCTCGGGCGCGAACCACAACCGGACGTTCCGTACGATCTCGATCACGCTTAGGACCCTACCCGGCGGCTGTCGCGGGCCCGTTGTCAGTGCCGCCCGCTACGGTTTCGGGCATGGACCACCCCACGGCACTGGCCGGGTACGCGACGCCCGGGCACGGCATCGCTCCCGCCGAGCACCTCCTCGGCCTGCCCGGCTTCTGGCCCGCGTACTACGGACCGACCTGGGATGCCTTCGCCGACGACCCGGAGCTCTTCGGCGCGGACCACGCGGACGTGGACGCGGCGGCCGAGGCGCTGTACGCCGGGGCGGACGTGTGGCCGGCGTACCGGATACCCCTCGCGCGGGGGTGGACGGTATGGGTGGTGCACCGCAACTTCCCGGACGACTCCGGCACGGACTACCTGCTCACGGGCCCCGGCCTGCCCCGCGAGCGGGAGCTGGCCGTCATCGACGGACACTTCAGGGGCCCGGGCCTGTCCTGGCCGGACCTGGTCGCCGCGGCCGACTCGCCACCGGCGGACGGCGAGGGCGTCCGCGATCCGCACCGGCGGCTGCTCCTGCTGCTCCCCGCCTACGGCGACGCGGACACCCCCGTCGAGGAGGCGCTGGAGCGGATATCGGCCGCACTGGTCGCCGTCGGCGTGGATCCGCACGAGGCGCCCGCCGCGGCGGAGCGGTTCCTCGACCACCCCTTCTGGGAGGGCCCGTACTGGTCGGGGCCGGGCGACAGCCCGCTCAGCGGCGGCAGCGGCGCGCACCCACCGATACGCCAGGCCCTGCTCAGCTCCTCGCCCGGTGCTCCTTGAGCCGCTCGTAGGCCGCCAGCCCGTCCGGCACCCACTCCCACTCGGAAAGGCGCTGTTCGACCTCCTCCTCGGACAGGAAGGCATGCCAGGCGACCTCCTCGACCTGGGGGCTGACCGGCAGCGCGCAGCGGACCTCGTACACCGCCGACCACCAGCTCTGGCCGGCGCCGTTGTTGTAGAGGAACTTGAAGAGGAACTCCGGGCGGGGCAGCCCGCTCACGCCGAGTTCCTCCTCGGCCTCGCGCAGGGCCGCCTCGTCGTAGGCCTCGCCCGCGCCGACCACCCCGCCGACGAACATGTCGTACAGGGAGGGGAAGACCAGCTTGGTCGGGGTGCGGCGGTGCACGAAGACGCGGCCCTCGGCGTCTCTGGCCTGGATGAACACACAGCGGTGCCGCATCCCCTCGGCATACGCCCGCCCGCGCGGGAACTGCCCGACGACCTGGTCGTTCTCGTCGACGATGTCGAGGATTTCGTCAGCAGCGCTCATGCGCCCATCCAAGCAGGCGGCCGGCGCCGGCGTCCGCTCCGGGGACTACTGCGGCTGGAGGCTCGTGACGCGCTCGCGCGGCGCGACGCCCGAGGGCATCGCCGGGTGCATGCCGAGCAGGACGATGCCCGCGACCACTGCCGCGAGCCCCGCCGCCTCCCAGGCCAGCGCGCCGGTGTCGGTGCGCAGTTGGTCACCGAGGAAGCCCACCCCGCAGACGATGCCGGCGAGCGGCTGGGCCGCCGTCAGCGCGGGCAGCGACATCCGCAGCGGTGCCGTCTCGAAGGCGCTCTGCACCAGCACCAGACCGGTCACCCCGAGCGCGAGCACCGCGTACGGCTGCCAGCCGGTCATCAGCTCGCCGAGACCGCCCGCGGAGAAACGCTGGCCGCTGACCCGGGTGAGGGCGTCCTGGACGCCGTAGAGCAGACCGGCCGCGAGGGAGAGGAGGACCGGGCCCGAGCTGAGCCGGGAGCGTTTGGCGTACGTGGTGAGCAGCAGGGCGAGGCCCACCATCACGCCGATGATCAGCCAGTGCCGCAGCGGATCGTCGACCGCGGTCCCGCCGCGCGGCTCGCCCGCCACGATGAACGCGGTCACACCGCCCGCGAGCAGCACGAGGCCCGCCCAGCCCTGGCGGCCCAGCGGCTGCCGGGTCTGACGGCGGGACAGGGCGAGCGCGAAGAGAAGGTTCGTGGCGAGCAGCGGTTCGACCAGGGAGACCTCGCCCTGCCCGAGGGCGATCGCGCCCAGCACCATGCCGGCCACCATCAGACCGATACCGCCCAGCCAGCGCGGCACCTTGATCAGATCGAGCAGCAGCCGGGGCGACAGGAAGTCGCCGAGCGGTGCCTTCTGGGCGGCGTTCTGCTGGAGCACGAACCCGAAGCCCAGGCAACAGGCGGCACTCACGGCGAGAACAAGAACCAGAACCGACACGCTGCGTACCTCGATCATCCGGTCGGACCACGGACGGGGTGCGTAGTGGCCGACTGTAGCCTCCCAGCGCTCTGCCTGCCCCTGGGAGTGCCCGGAAAGCTGCCTCCGGGAGAACCCCGACGCGGTCGGGGCCACCCGGAACCGGGCGCCTGACTCGGTTCGCGGCGCCGGGCGGCGAGGCCGAGGGGCGCGGGAGACCGTAAGGCCATGGTGTGCGCTCCCGCCGGGCCGCGCCATGGCGTACGCCACATCCGCCCGGTCACGGCACCCGCACCGTACGCCCCACCAGCGCAAGCACGTTCTCAAGTTCCTTTCCCGTCACGGCAGTTGACACCTGTCACGGACGTCCGGCCCTTGACGCTTGGCGGTGCCTGGGGGTTTGCTGTGCGTGATCGGCCGATCGCGGGCCGATGCCAGATCCGTCACCGAGGAGGATGAGGAAGCCCCGCGGTGCCCCTACCCCCACACTCCCGTCGCGGCCGCCGACGCGCCGCCGCCCGGACCCCCGACCCGGCCCTCGACGACACCGAACTGGGTGCCGCCCGAGCCGCGTTGTCCCAGGGCCGCCGTCAGGCCGCCCGCTCCCTGCTCGCCCACACCGGCGACGACTGGGACCGCCGCGCCCACCGCGTCACCGTCCTCGCCCGGGAACCGTACGCCGCCGCCCGGGCCCACGACTGGCTCCTCGCCGAACCCGGCTGCCCCGACGCACGCGTCCTGCACGCCCTCGCCCAGGTCCACCGCGCCCTGCGCGGCCGACAGGACCCGGCCGTCGCCCGCGCGGCCTGCCGGGCCGCCGCCGACTCCGCGCCCGCCGACCCCACGCCCTGGCTGGGCCTGCTCCTGCTGGAACGCGACGGCGGCGCGGAGGCCGTACGGATCTTCGAGGAGATCCGCGCCCGCCACCGCGACCACCACCACGCCCACCATCTGATGGTCGCCCGGTTCGCCGAGCGCCGCGCCGACCGCGGCCCCGACCCGCTGCACGAGGTCTACGACTTCGCCGCCTGGGCCGCCGAACAGGCACCCGCGGACTCCCCGCTCGCCATCCTCCCGGTCGTCGCGCACGCCGAGCGCTACCGCGTCCTCGCCGGACACGGCTTCGCGCCCGCAGACCCGGCCGCCTCCGGACACTGGCGCGACGCCCGCGCCCGGGACGTCATGAAGGCCGCCTTCGACTGGTGGCTGGAGTGGGAGCACGACGGCCACCCCCGCCGGCTGATCGACCTGAACTTCCTCGCCCACGCCAAGGTCTGCGAGGGCCGGGGCGCCGAGGCGGCCGCCCTCTTCCAGCACATCGGCGACCACCTCACCCCCGAACCCTGGTCGTACCCGGACCGCGCCCCCGGCCCGGCCTTCCGCACGGCGCGCGCGGCCGCCCTCGGGCTGAGCGCGAGTTGAGAAGTGATGACGGAAGTCTGACGGCTCCGGGGAAACCTGGCCCCGCCGCGCCCCCGAGTGTTCGAATGGATACGTGAACCCCGAACCGTCCGAGGAGCGCGGCACACCCGTCGGCCGCCGTGTCTTCCTCGGCACCCTCGCCCTCGGCGCCCTGGGGGTCGTCGCCGCGCCCCCGCTCCAGCGCGGGCTGGAGGCCTTCCTCGGCAGCGCCGCCGACAAGGACCCGACCGGCCTGACCGGACTCCTCCCCAACGGCGGCGGCTTCCGCTACTACTCCGTGGCCTCCTCGGTCCCGCACAGGAACGCCACGACCTACCGCCTCACCGTCGACGGCCTCGTCGACCGCCCCGCCACCTACACCCTGGACCAGCTCAGGGCCATGCCGCAGACCCGCATGGTCAAGGACGTCCAGTGCGTCACCGGCTGGCGGGTGCCCGACACCCCCTTCGAAGGCGTACGGCTCTCCGCACTGCTGGACGCGGCCGGAGTACAGGCCAAGGCCGGCGCGATCCGCTTCACCTGCTTCGACGGCACCTACACCGAGAGCCTCACCCTCGCCCAGGCCCGCCGCGCCGACGTCCTCGTCGCCCTGCGCATGCAGGACAGGGACCTCGGCCACGACCACGGCGGCCCGGTCCGCCTCTATGTGGCCCCCATGTACTTCTACAAGTCCGCGAAGTGGCTCTCCGGCATCACCGTCACCGAGGACGTGAAGCCCGGCTACTGGGAGGACCGGGGCTACGACGTCGACGCCTGGGTCGGCCGTTCGAACGGGCGGGACGATGAGCCTACGAGCTGAGGCACCGCCCGTGACCAGGATCCCCCGCTTCACCCGCGCCGAACGGTGGGTCCACCGCACCACCGCCCTCCTCATGGGCGTCTGCGTGCTGACGGCCGCCTTCCTCTACGTCCCCGAGCTCGCGCAGCTCGTCGGCCGCCGCGAACTGGTGGTCCGCGTCCACGAGATCGCCGGCGTCCTGCTGCCGGTGCCCGTCCTCGCGGGCCTCGCCTCCCGGGCGTTCCGCGCCGACCTCGGTCACCTCAACCGCTTCGGCCCGCACGACCGCCGCTGGCTGCGCGCCGCCCTGCGCCGGGACAAGCGGCGGGAGTCGCGTCCGGCGGCCAAGTTCAACGCCGGGCAGAAGATCTACGCGGCCTGGATCGCCGGGGCGACGCTCGTGATGCTCGGCACCGGGCTGATGATGTGGTTCACCCACCTCACCCCGATCATGTGGCGCACCAGCGCGACCTTCGTCCACGACTGGCTCGCCCTCACCATCGGTGTCGTCCTCGCCGGCCACGTCGGCATGGCCCTCGCCGACCCCGAGGCCCGCCACGGCATGCGCACCGGCTCGGTGAGCCGTGACTGGGCGGAACGCGAGCATCCACTCTGGCGGGACTGAGCCGGGCCGGGGGCACGGGGCGGGAGCCGCCCACTCAGGGGCGCGGGCCGGGGGAGCGGGACGGGGGAGCGGGACGGGGGCACCCCGTCGGCGTCGGGCACGCGGAACCCGTGGCGCGGGCTGACGACGACGGCTGGTGGGTTGAGGGCCTCGTGGGAGTGGGTGGGTGGTGTTGGTGGGTCGAGGTGTTCGCGGGAGCGGGAGCGGGAGCGGGTGGGTGGGGCCGGCGGGGCGAGGTCTGTGCGGGGGCCGGTGGGTGGGGTTGGTGGGTCGGGGGCTTGGCGGGGGACGGTTAGTGCGGCTGGTGGGTCGGGGCTTGGTGGGGGATGGTGAGTGCGGCTGGTGGGTTGAGGTCGGTGCGGGGGCCGGTGGGTGGGGTCAGCGCGGCGAGGGCTTCGCGGGGGATGGTGAGTGCGGTCGGTGAGCCGAGGTCTCCAAGGGGGTCGGTGAGCGTGGCCCGTGGACCGGGTGAGCCGAGCAGGCCGGTGGAGCCGGAGTCGGCTGCGTCCGGCAGGCCCGGTGAGCCGGAGGCTCCGGGCTTCTGTGTCGGTCCGCTCACCTCCGGCCCCGGCACCCGGAACGCGTCCGCCCTCACCGCCTCGGTCGCCGCGTACCGCACGCTCACGGTCACTCCGGCGGGCCCCCGTGCGGCCCCCGGGCCGAGGTCCGGGACCACGGTCGCCAGCACCAGCCCGTCCCCGTCCCCGTCCCCGGACCGCGCGACGGCGTGGAGAGGACCGGCCACCTGCACATCCCCCACGAGCACCGTCCCCTCCCGCAGCAGCTCCGCGTGGTCGAAGTAGGTGCCGCGCAGTTCGATGTGGAGCGGATCGCCGGGCCGTGCCTCGCCGTCTCCGCCCACGTCGACCGAGGCGATCGCGTAGGCGCAGGCGGGCGTGGCGGTGGCCGGCGGATCGGTGAGCCGGGCGGTGACCGAGGGCCGGGACCGGTGGAAGGCGAGGAGGCCGGCCAGCACCCGCTGGGCCGCCCGCCCCTTGCAGGTGTTCAGCCGCCCCGTGAGTGCCGCGTGGTCCCGTTCCGCCGCCGCCCAGCTCCCGCCCTCGCGTCCCTGGACGGCGAGGCAGGCGTGGGCGAGCCCCCGCAGCACCGTCCATTCGTCGCCGACGGAGGCGCGGGGGACGAGCCCGAGCGCGTCCCGGCACCTGTCCGGCGAGCGGAGCAGGTCGTACACGCTGTCCGGGTCGGGCCGGTGGTCGGCGTCGGGAGAGGCAGGGCCGGGCGGCAACCAGGCGGGAACGGCGGGCGCCGCCGTCGTACTCGTACTCGGTGACGGCGTACGGGAGACCCTGGGGGCGCGCGGGGCGCCGCCGCCCGCCTTCGCGCCCCCGGACCCCAGCGCACTGGGCCCCGGCGAGGGCGCCGCGGACGGAGTCTCCGCGACGGGACCGCCGGACAGCGCCCCGCCCGAGCCCGCGCCCGAGCCCTTGCCGGAGTCCTGGGCCGTCCCGCCCGACACGTTCGTGCCCCCGCTGCCCCGCCCCGCGGAACCGCCCGCTTCCGTCACGGCGGCCGTCGCCACGGCGATCGCCCCCACGAAGAGCAGCGCCGACACACGCGTCCCCAGCGATACGGCCATGACGTCCCCCCAGTCGTCGCCCCCGGATCATCATGGGCCGCCCGTACCGCTCGGCGGAACCCCCTACAGCTACAACACGAGTGAGAGCAGCAGCACCAGCCCGCCCGCGACCACCGAGATCAGGGTCTCCATGACCGACCAGGTCTTGAGGTTCTGGCCGACACCGACCCCGAAGTACTCCTTGACCAGCCAGAATCCGGCGTCGTTGACATGGCTGAAGAACAGCGAGCCGGCGCCGATCGCCAGGACGAGCAGGGCCGTGTGGGTCGTCGACATGTCGGCGGCGAGCGGGGCGACCAGACCGGCCGCCGAGACCGTGGCCACCGTCGCCGAGCCGGTCGCCAGCCGGATCGCCACCGCGATCAGCCAGGCCAGCAGCAGCGCCGGGATCGACCAGTCCTTGGAGATCTCCAGGACCATCCGGCCCATACCGCAGTCGATCAGCGTCTGCTTGAAGCCGCCGCCCGCGCCGACGATCAGCAGGATGCCCGCGATGGGTGCGAGCCCCTTCTCGACCAGGCCCGATATCCGCTCCTTGGAGAACCCGGCGGGCCGGGTCAGCGTGAAGAAGCCGACGAGGACGGCCGCGAGCAGCGCGATCAGCGGGGAGCCGACGACGTCGAAGACGCGCTGCACGGTGTGCGTGGGGTCGTCCACGACGATGTCGACCAGCGCCTTGGACAGCATGAGGACGACGGGCAGCAGGATGGTGGCGAGGGTGGCACCGAAGCCGGGCCGCCGCTCCAGCTCCTCCGACGGCCGCTGGGGGATCATGCGTTCGGGAGCCGGGACGTCCACCCAGCGGGCGGCGAACCGGGAGAACACCGGCCCGGCTATGACGACGGTCGGTATCGCGACGAGGACGCCGAGGGCCAGCGTGACGCCCAGGTTGGCGTCCACCGCGTCGATCACGACCAGCGGCCCGGGGTGCGGCGGCACCAGCCCGTGCATCACGGACAGACCGGCCAGCGCCGGGATGCCGATCCGCATGAGCGAGTAGTTGCCCCGCTTCGCGACCATCAGCACGACGGGGATCAGCAGCACCACCCCGACCTCGAAGAACAGCGGGAGACCGATCACCGAGGCGATCAGCACCATCGCCCACGGCATGGAACGCCCGCCCGCCTTGGCGAGGATCGTGTCGACGATCTGGTCGGCGCCGCCGGAGTCCGCGAGCATCCGGCCCAGGATCGCGCCGAGGGCGATCAGCACGCCCACACTCGCGACCGTGGCCCCGAGCCCGGTGGTGAAGCTGGTGATGACCTTGTCCAGCGGCGCCCCGGCGAACGCGCCGAGCGCGAGCGAGCCGATGGTCAGCGCCAGGAAGGCGTGGAGTTTGAACCGGGTGATGAGCAGCACGATGACGGCGATGCCCGCCAGCACGGCGATGCCCAGCTGAGCGTGCCCGGCCGAGGTGATGGGCTCGGCGGTGTCCGCTGCCAGCATCTCGGCGCTGAGTCTGGTCACGGGTGTCCCTTGCAGTTGTGGAGAGGAGAGGAGAGGAGAGGAGAGGAGAGGAGAGGGGAGGGGAGGGGAGGGGAGGGGAGGGGTTTTACGGGGAGGTGGTTCTACGGAGCGCCGTCGTCGGACAGCCCGGCGAGCGCCCGCGCGGCCCGCTCGGTGATCTCCTCGGGCGTGCCGGAGACGTCGACGACGACCCCCGCCTCGTCCGGCTGGAGCGGCTGCAGCGTGGCGAACTGGGAGTCCAGCAGCGCGGTCGGCATGAAGTGGCCCTGCCGGTGCGTCATCCGGTCCTCGATCAGCGCACGGTCGCCCGCGAGATGCACGAACACCAGCCCCGGAGCCGTGGCCCGAAGCCGGTCCCGGTAGGACCGCTTCAGCGCCGAGCAGCTGACCACTCCGCCCGCTCCGGCCCGCCCGTGCGCCCAGGCGCCTATGGCGTCCAGCCACGGCCACCGGTCCGCGTCCTCGAGCGGGACACCGGCCGACATCTTGGCGATGTTGGCCTGCGGGTGGAAGTCGTCGCCCTCGGCGTACGGGACGCCCAGCCGGGCGGCGAGCAGGGGACCGATCGTGGTCTTGCCCGTGCCGGCGACGCCCATCACCGCGACGACGTGGGGGGTACGCATCTCTGCCTCGCTGCCTTCCGAAGCCGTCTTCCGACGACACCTGATGTCGACGACACTGAACCGATTAGGTACGACGAATTCAAGAGTCTGTGACAAATAAGTCTGACTTTTTGGGTCTGTGATCCACCCCGTACGCTGAGTGCATGACCACTCCGGGCCGGGGTCTGCACGGCCATGTACTGGACACCCTCGGCCCCGCCATCACGGCGGGCGAGTACCCGCCGGGCAGTGTGCTGCGCACCGACGAACTGGCCCAGCGCTTCGACGTCTCACGCTCCGTGATGCGCGAGGCGGTCCGTGTCCTGGAGTCCATGCACCTGGTCGAGTCCCGCCGCCGCGTGGGCGTGACGGTGCGCCCCAAGGCCGCGTGGAACGTCTACGACCCACAGGTCATCCGCTGGCGGCTGGCCGGCGCCGACCGCCCGCACCAGCTGCGCTCGCTCACCGTCCTGCGCTCGGCGATCGAACCGGTCGCGGCGGGTCTGGCGGCGCGCAACGCCACGGCCGAGCAGTGCGCCGAGCTCACCGAGTGCGCGCTCGGCATGGTGGCCCACTCACGCGGCCACAAGCTGGAGGGCTATCTCCTGCACGACATCGCCTTCCACCGCGTGATCCTCACCGCGTCCGGCAACGAGATGTTCGCCCGCCTCGGCGACGTCGTGGCCGAGGTCCTCACGGGCCGTACCCATCACCAGGTCATGTTCGAGGACCCCGACCCGGCCGCGGTCACCCTCCACGTCCAGCTGGCCGAGGCGATCCGTGAGGGCGACGCGCCCCGCGCCGAGCGGCTCACCCGCGAGATCATGGCGGGTGCCCTCCAGGAACTCGACGTCCTCGCGCCCTGACCCAGGGCCCTACCCCTCCGGGAACTCCCCGTCGACGTACACCCACGCCCCGTCCACCCGCTCGAACCGGCTCACCTCATGCAGTGAGCAGCCCCGGAAGGACGCCCGGAACTCCACCGTCCCCCTCGTGTGGAACGCGGACCCGTCCTTCGTCGCGAGGATCTCCAGCCCCGTCCACCGCGTCCCCGGATCGAGGTCGAGCCGCGCCGGCCGGGTCCGCGGGTGCCAGGTCCGCGTCAGATACGCCACGTCACCCTTCACGAAGGCGCAGTACCGCGACCGCATCAGCGCCTCGGCGGTGGGGGCGGCAGCACCGATGGGGGTCCCCCCGGTCGAGCCGGTTCGAGACTGGGGGAGGAAACGGCCGCAGCAGGCGTCGTACGACTGAGGCAGCCCGCACGGGCAGGAACGCGTGGTCATGGCCGCCATTGTGCTAGGCCGTCGCGCGGCTCTCGGTCAGGGGCAACGGCGGCAGCGCCGGTCGGTACAGCCATGCCTCGAACAGCTCGTCCAGCGGCTCCGGGGTGAACCGGGCCGCGTGGGCCGTGAACAGGGACGTCGTCACCGCGCCGCCCCGGTGCAGACCGAGCCAGCCGCGCAGCATCCGGAAGAACGCGTCATCGCCGAGGGCGCACCTGAGGGCGTGCACGGTGAGCCCGCCGCGTTCGTACAGCCGGTCGTCGAACATCGTCTTGCGGCCGGGGTCGGCGAGCTTCAGGTCCTGTGGGCGCGAGGACAGCAACCGGTGTGCGGCGGCGGCGAGTTGCTGTGCGCTGCGGCCGCCCGACCGCTCCGACCACAGCCACTCCGCGTACTTCGCGAAGCCCTCGTTGAGCCAGATGTGCCGCCAGTCGGCGATCGACACACTGTTGCCGAACCACTGGTGGGCGAGTTCGTGCGCGACCAGGCGCTCCGAACCCCGCGCCCCGTCCACGTGGTTGACGCCGAACAGCGACAACCCCTGGGCCTCGACGGGGACATCGAGCTCCTCGTCGGCCACGACCACCGCGTACTCGTCGAACGGGTAGGGCCCGAACAGCCGTTGGAACAGATCCATCATCCCTGGCTGGCGCGCGAAGTCCCGTGAGAACTGCGGCAGCAGATGCGCCGGTATGTGCCCGTGCATCGGCACACCGCCCAGGCCGGGGTCGCCCAGCAGCACCGTCTGGTACTTGCCGATCGCCAGCCCGACCAGATAGCTCGACGTCGGCGCCGACTGCTCGTACACCCACGTCGTCGTGGACGCCTTCGTGGTCCGGGTCAGCAGCCGGCCGCCCGCCACCACCGAGTACGCCGACGGCGTCGTGACCGAGATCAGATACGACGCCTTGTCGGCGGGGCGGTCGTTGCACGGGTACCACGAGGGCGCCCCCACCGGCTGGCTCGCCACCAGCGCGCCGTCCGTCAGCTCCTCCCAGCCGATCCCGCCCCAGGGGCTCGACACCGGCTTGGGATTGCCCGACCAGTGCACCTCGACGGTGAAGGCGGCCCCCGCGCGCAGCGACTTGGCGGGGCGGATACGGAGCTTGCCGCCCCGGTGCGTGTAGTGCGGCTGCCGGCCGTCCACCCGCACCCGCCCGATCCTGAAGTCGGCCAGGTTCAGCTGGAATTCGGCCAGCGGCGCACGGCCCGCGATCGCGTTGATCCGGGCCGTCCCCGACAGCCGGTTCGGGCCGGGACGGTAGTCCAGCGTGAGTTCGTAGCGATGGACCCGGTAGCGGGGATCACCGCTGCCCGGGAAATACGGGTCCGAACCCACTGACTGCTGCACTGCCACTTCCGCGTCCGCTCCCTGCGCCGTACTCGAACCGATCTTCGGTGCACCGCCCGCAGACACCCCCTCCCCGCGCTCAGGGACGCCATGCCTCGATCGGGTTGCCGAGCCAGCGGGTGTCGTCCGGGACGGACTCCGCGGCCATGACGAGCGACGCGGGACCCAGGGTCGTTCGGGCCCCGACCGTGCTGCCGGGCAGCACGATCCCGCCAGGGCCCAGCGTGGCGCCCTCACGGAGGACCACAGTATCCGTCCGCAAGATCCGGTCGTGGAAGAGGTGAGTCTGGAGCACGCACCCGCGGCCCACCGTGGTCCCTTCCTCCAGTGTGACCAGGTCCGCCTCGGGCAGCCAGTAGCTCTCCACCCACACACCCCGGCCGATCCGCGCCCCGAGCCCGCGCAGCCACGCCGTCATCACCGGTGTACCGGGCACCGCGCCCGCCAGCCACGGCACGGCCGCCACCTCGACGAACGTGTCCGCCAGCTCGTTGCGCCACACGAAGGAACTCCACAGCGGATGCTCCCCGGCGCGGTGCCGCCCCACCAGCAGCCACTTCGCGACCACCGACAGCAGACAGGCCGCCGCACCCGCGCAGAGCAGCACCAGCCCACCCAGCAGCGGCGCCCACACCCCGAGGGCGCACAGCGCGGCCACCGTCAGCACGGCCAGCGCCGCCGAGCAGAACACCGGCACGATCCGGCACAGCTCCACCAGCCCGCGCGCCCACAGCAGCCGCGCCGGCGGGTCGTACGTACGGCTCTGGTCGCCGTCGGCCGCGCTGCGCGGCAGCTTCACCGGCGGCAGCCCCAGATAGGAGCTGCCCTTCTTCGCCTTCTTCGGCGTCGCCGACAGCACCCCGACCAGACCGCCGTCCGGCACACTGCGGCCCGGCGCGGTCATCCCCGAGTTCCCGAGGAACGCCCGCCGCCCGATCTCCGCGCGCCCGATCCGCACCCAGCCGCCGCCCAGCTCGTACGGCGCGGTCAGCGTGTCGTCGGCCAGGAACGCGCCCTCACCGACCGTCGTCAGGCTCGGCAGCGCCAGCACCGTCGACACCTCCGCGCCCCGCCCGATCCGCATCCCGAGCAGCCGCAGCCACAGCGGCGTGACCAGCCCGGCGTACAGCGGGAACAGCGTCTCGCGGGAGCGGTCCATCAGCTGGGTCACCGTCCAGGCCTGCCAGCCCACCCGGCCGTGCGTCGGATGCGTGCCCTCGCGCAGCCCCAGGCTCAGCAGCCGTACGGCGACCAGGAGCAGCAGCGCGTACGCCAGCCCGTAGGCGAGCGTCGCCGGAACCAGGGCGATCACCGCCCCACGCAGCGCCTCGCCCAGCCCGGCGCCGGGCACCAGGAACACCCGGGCCACGGCGAGCGCGGCCCCCGCCGCCGCCACCGGCAGCAGATTCAGCGCGAGGCCCGTCACGCCGTACATCACCCGCCAGTACCTGCCGCGCTGCGGACGCTCCTTGGGCCAGTTCCGCTTGGCCTTGCCGAGCTTGACCGCGGGCGCACCGGCCCAGCGCTGACCGGTCGGGACCTGCCCGGTGACCGCCGAACCCGGCGCCACCTCGGCGCGCTTGCCGACCCGGGCCCCCGGGAAGAGCATGCTGCGCGTCCCGACGACGGCGTGCGCACCCACCTTGACCGTGCCGATCTCCAGCCGGTCGCCGTCCAGCCAGTGCCCGGACAGATCCACCTCCGACTCCACGGCCGCGCCGCGCCCGAGCTTGAGCAGACCGGTCACCGGCGGCAACGAGTGCAGATCGACGTCCGGACCGATCCTGGCGCCCAGCGCCCGCGCGTACCGCTCCAGCCAGGACCCGGTCAGCGTGGTCGCCCCGGTGAACTCGGCCAGCCGCTCCGCCGCCCACAGCCGTACATGCACCGACCCGCCGCGCGGATACCGGCCGGGCGTCACGCCCCGCAGCAGCAGCCGCGCCCCGCCCGCCGCGAGGGCGATCCGCCCCGGCGGGCTGAAGAAGAGCAGTGCTCCGGCGGCCACCAGCCACCAGGACGCGGTCGGCAGCCAGCCGTACCCGGGCAGCAGATTGCCCAGCGCGGCCAGCACGACCGTCCAGCGCAGCCCGAGCAGGGTGAACAGGGGAAGGAGCAGCAGGAGCTGGACGACCTGCGTCCTCCTCGGAACCGGCGCGACCGTACGGCTGCCGCCGTCGTCGTGCGCCGACTCCTCCAGCCGACGGGCCAGCTTGCGCAGCACCGGCTGCTGGTAGATGTCCAGGACGGCCGCACTCGGGTAGCGGGTGCGCAGCCGGGTGGTGAGCTGGGCGGCGGCCAGACTGCCGCCGCCGACCGCGAAGAAGTCGTCGGAGGCGCTCGTCACCGGCATGCCGAGAACCTCGGCCCACTGCTCGGCCAGCCACGCCTCGGTGCCGTACAGGTCCGCGCCCGCGGGCACGTCGACACTGTCGAGCGGCCACGGCAGCGCGTTGCGGTCGACCTTGCCGGACGTGCGGGTCGGCAGGTCCTCGACCGGCGCGAGCAGCGGCACCAGCGCCGCCGGCAGCGCGGCCCGCAGCCGCTCCACCGCCTCCGCCCGGTCCCAGCCCTCCTGGGTGACGACGTACCCGACGAGCAGCTGGTTGCCGCCGCGCGCGGTCCGCACCGCCGCCGCCGCGCCCGCGACGCCCGGCAGCGCCTGCAGCGCCGCGTCCACCTCGCCCAGCTCGATACGCCGCCCGCCGAGCTTGATCTGCTCGTCGGCCCGCCCGAGGAAGACCAGCCCCTCCGGCTCGGCCTTGACCAGGTCACCGCTGCGGTACGCCCGCTCCCAGCCCAGCGACTCCAGCGGCGCGTACTTCTCCGCGTCCTTCTCTGCGTCGAGGTAGCGCGCGAGGCCGACCCCGCCGATCACCAGCTGCCCGCTCTCGCCCATCGGGACGGGCTCGCCGGCCTCGTCCACGACGGCCAGCTCCCAGCCCCGCAGCGGCAGCCCGATCCGGACCGGCTCCTCGCCCGACATCAGCGAGGCGCAGGCGACGACGGTCGCCTCGGTCGGCCCGTACGTGTTCCAGACCTCCCGCCCCTCGGTCACCAGCCGCTGCACCAGCTCGGGCGGGCAGGCCTCACCGCCGAAGATCAGCAGCCGTACGTCGGTGAGGGTCTCGGACTCCCACAGCGCGGCCAGTGTCGGCACCGTGGAGACCACGGTGATCTCCTGCTCGACCAGCCAGGGCCCGAGATCGGCACCGCTCCTGACCTGCGAGCGCGGCACCGGCACCAGACAGGCGCCGTACCGCCAGGCCAGCCACATCTCCTCGCAGGAGGCGTCGAAGGCCACCGACAGGCCCGCCATCACGCGGTCACCGGGCCCGATGGGCTCCTCGGTGAGGAACAGCGCGGCCTCGGCGTCCACGAAGGCGGCGGCGCTACGGTGACTGACGGCGACGCCCTTGGGCTTGCCGGTGGAACCGGACGTGAAGATGATCCACGCGTCGTGCTCGACGGACGGTCGGGCGGCCCGCGTGCCGGAGGCCCCGTGAGCGGTGATCTCGTGAGCGGTGATCTCGTGCCCGGCGCCGATCACGGCCCGTACGTCCGCCTCCCCGAACACCAGCTCGGCCCGCTCGTCGGGGTCCTCGGCGTCGACGGGGACATAGGCGGCACCGGCCGCGAGCACGGCCAGGATCGCCACGTAGAGGTCATTGGTGCCGGACGGCACCCGCACCCCCACCCGGTCCCCGAGCCCGACCCCGGCGGCGGCGAGCCCGCGCCGCAGCCGCTCCACCGCCACGGCGAGCGCGCGGTAGGTCAGGGGGGCGGTGCCATCGTCCAGGGCGAGCTCGTCCGGGTACGACCGCACGGACGCCTCGAACACGTCCACGAGCGTGCGGGGGGAGGCGGCGGGCCCGCCCGAGAAGCGTGCCCTGTCACCGAGTTGTACGCGGATTTCTTCGTCGAGCAGGCCGAGAGCGCTGCTCTCGTGAATGGCTGCCATCGGTCCTCGCGTCTCGATCCCGGAAGCCTCCGGGGCGCCGGCGGGCCCGCAGGTCTGCCTGGGGTTGTCCGGACCGGCTCCGTAACAAGCCGGAAATTTTAGTACGACGCTAGGGTCGTCCTCTTCTGTCGGCCACCGGGAAGGGCCGTCCGGGGGGTGCTCGGGTGGCTGTCCGGAGGCGGTGACCTGCGTGATCTTCGACCGGGGAGAGATCGGCCACACAACGAGCGAGGGCCGTGACCCACGGTCACGGCCCTCGCTCTTTTCAAGTGTCCGAGGGGGGACTTGAACCCCCACGCCCGATAAAGGGCACTAGCACCTCAAGCTAGCGCGTCTGCCATTCCGCCACCCGGACAAGGTGTCTGTCGCGGCGGGTTTCCCCCGCGGCGACGTCGTAAACACTACCAGGCTTTCGAGGGTGCCCGATCACACCAGGTCGGCCGGGTGGCACGCCCCGCGTGAACGGCGTGTGACGGGCCGGGACCGGTCTTGGGCGGGGGCTGTACGGAGGGGGAGGATGAGGGGGACCCACCAGCAGTGCAGCGGGAGGAAGCAGCGTGAGTGACACGGCCAGGAACGTGACCGGCGAGGACGAGGTCGTGGACCTCTGCCGCGACCTCATCCGGATCGACACCAGCAACTACGGCGACCACTCGGGCCCGGGTGAGCGCAGGGCGGCCGAATGGGTCGCCGAGAAGCTCGCCGAGGTCGGGCTCGAACCGCAGATCTTCGAGTCGCACCCGGGGCGCGCCTCCACCGTGGCCCGCATCGAGGGCGAGGACCCCTCCCGGCCCGCGCTGCTCATCCACGGTCACACCGACGTCGTACCGGCCAACGCGGTCGACTGGACCCACCACCCCTTCTCCGGGGAGGTCGCGGACGGGTGCGTGTGGGGCCGGGGCGCGGTCGACATGAAGGACATGGACGCGATGACCCTGGCGGTCGTGCGCGACCGGATGCGCTCCGGGCGCAAGCCGCCACGGGACATCGTCCTCGCCTTCCTCGCCGACGAGGAGGCCGGGGGCCTGTACGGCGCCCGCCACCTCGTCGACCACCACCGCGAGCTCTTCGACGGCGTCACCGAGGCCATCAGCGAGGTCGGCGGCTTCTCGTTCACCGTGAGCGAGGAGCGGCGGCTCTATCTGATCCAGACGGCCGAGAAGGGCATGCACTGGATGAAGCTGACCGTCGCCGGCACCGCCGGGCACGGTTCGATGATCCACAAGGACAACGCGATCACCGAGCTGTCCGAGGCGGTCGCCCGGCTCGGCCGCCACACCTTCCCGGTCCGGGTCACCAAGACCACCCGCGCCTTCCTCGACGAGCTCGGCGACGCCCTCGGCACCGAGCTGGACCCCGAGGACATGCAGTCCACGCTCGCCAGGCTCGGCGGCATCGCCAAGCTGATCGGCGCGACCCTCAGCAACACCGCCAACCCCACCCAGCTCGGCGCCGGCTACAAGGTCAACGTGATCCCGGGCGAGGCGACCGCGCACGTCGACGGCCGCTTCCTGCCGGGGCACGAGGACGAGTTCCTCGCCGACCTCGACCGGCTCCTCGGCCCGAACGTACGGCGCGAGGACGTGCACTCCGACAAGGCCCTGGAGACCTCCTTCGACGGCGCGCTCGTCGAGGCCATGCAGTCGGCGCTGCTCGCCGAGGACCCGACCGCGAAGGCCGTCCCCTACATGCTCTCCGGCGGCACCGACGCCAAGTCCTTCGACGACCTCGGCATCCGCGGCTTCGGCTTCGCCCCGCTGAAGCTGCCCCCGGAGCTGGACTTCGCCGGCATGTTCCACGGCGTCGACGAGCGGGTGCCGGTCGATGGGCTGAAGTTCGGCGTGCGGGTCCTCGACCGGTTCATCGACGCGTCCTGAGACGCGAACCGGGGAACCTGGAAAATCGCGCGCCCGTGCGGAAGTGACTGAGAAGAGTGAATGCGCCGATAAGCGCGTAGCCTCATTAATTCCCCCTCGTTACTGGTGATGTGATCCGCTGATGGGGATCGCTTTTTGCCAACAAGGAGGAATAATGATCAAGAAGGTCGTCGCTGCTGCGGCTGCCACTGGTGGGCTGGTTCTCGCGGGCGCGGGCCTGGCCGTCGCCGACGCCGGTGCCCAGGGTGCCGCGGTGCACTCCCCGGGTGTCGCGTCCGGCAACGTGATCCAGGTTCCGGTGCACGTCCCGGTGAACGTCTGCGGCAACACGATCTCGGCGATCGGGCTGCTCAACCCCGCCTTCGGCAACGTCTGCATCAACAAGTGACGTCGACCCGCTGAGGGGTCGTCCACGCCATCGGCCCCGGAGCGCGCGCCATGCGCTCCGGGGCCGACCGGTCTTTTCCGAAGGAATGGCCGAAGAATTCGAACGGCCCGAATCTCCCCCGAGAACTTCCCAGGAACTGGAATGATGCGGGAATTCTGGTCGAGGACGAGATCGAAAGCAGGAAACAGCAATGCGACAGGTCACCCGTAAAAGCCTCATGACTGTGGCGGCGGCCACGGGGGTGATCGCCGCCGCCGGCGGCTACGCACACGCCGACTCGGGCGCCAACGGCTTCGCCACCGACTCGCCCGGCATCGCGTCCGGCAACACGGTGCAGGCGCCGGTGCACGTCCCGGTCAACGTGTGCGGCAACACCATCGACATCGTCGGGATCCTCAACCCGGCGTTCGGCAACTCCTGTGCCAACACGGGCGGCGGCAACGGCTCCGGCGGCAACGGCTACGGCGACCACGGCTACGGCGACCGCGCGTCCGGCGGCGGTAAGCACGGAGGAGGCCAGAGCGGCGGTCACCGGGGCGACAGCAGCGGCGGCGGAGGCCACCAGGGTGGTCACAGCGGCAACCAGGGCGGCGGTCACTGGGGAGGCCACGGCGACGACGGCGACTCCGGTGCCTACCCGGGCTACGGGGGCGCGCAGGCGGGCGGACACACCGGCGGTTCGCCCGGCATCGGTTCCGGCAACCACGTCCAGGCCCCGATCGACGTGCCGGTGAACGTGTGCGGCAACAGCCTCGACGCCGTCGGGATCCTCAACCCGTCCTACGGCAACGACTGCGCCAACGGCGGCGGGTACGACCACGTCACGCCGCCGACCCGGGGCCACGAGACGCCGGGCAGGCCGGGCCACCAGAACCCCGGCAAGCCGGTCGGCCACGGGTCCACCCCTTCCGGACCCGAGGCCGTTCCGTCCACCCCGGGCCGCGGGACCCCGGCCCACTCCGTGACCGCCCACCAGCCCACCGGCAGCACCGGTACGGTCGCCAGCGGCGCCCAGCTCGCCGAGACCGGAAGCGAGCTCCCGCTCGGCCTCGCCCTGCCGGCCGGCGCGGGCGCGCTGCTCGCCGGCGCGCTGATCTACCGCAAGGCACGCGCCTCCATGTGACGCCCCGGGAGGCCGGAGAACGGAGCGGGCCCCGCCTCGGCGGGGCCCGCTCCGTCTGTGTCGGTTCCGTCTCTGTCGGTTCCGTCTGTGTCGCTCACTTCACCACGTGGCACGCACCTGGCGGATGATCCGCCGGCGCAACCGCACCCTGCGGCTGCCGTCACGCATCAGGCTGAGGCGGTGCAACTCCCAGTGTCCGTACTCGGCATGGTCGGTCAGCAGACGCGTCGCGTCCTTGCGGGAGACCCCGCGCGGTACGTACACGTCGACAAATTCGTATTCCGGCATCGCATCTATTGTGCGGGCTGGGGCCTCGTACGGATAGCGTCTGCACTATGTCTGATGCTGCGCAGCCCACCGCTGCCGAGGTACGCGCCGCCGCCGAGGCGGTCAAGACCGCGCTCGACCGCCATCTGGCCGCGGTCGAACGCAGGACGGGGGAGGACGACCCGGCCGTCTACGAGGCGTTCAACGAGCTGGCCGCGGCCGCCGAGGCGTACGACGAACTGCTCTACGACCGCTACGACGAGGTCACGCCCTTCGAGATCCCCGGCGCGGACGACTCCCTGCCGCCGTACACGGGCCCCGAGGAGCCGAACGCGGTGAGCGTGCTGATCCGCCGGGACTACGCCGTCGCGGAGCCGCAGCGACTGCTCGCCCAGGCCCAGCGGATCGAGGCGGCGGACGACGAGGGCACGGACGGCGCGGGCACCGTGCACGGGGCCCTGGGCATCCTGTTCGGCGAGTTCGAACCGGACGAGATCGCCTCCCGGCACAAGGAGTTCGGCCTGGAGGAGGCCGACTCCACGCTGTGGGTGCTGGCGGCCGACGAACCGGCCGAACCGGGCGAGTGGCTGGAGGCGCCGTTCGACCAGGCCGATCCGCAGCGGGTGGTCTGCCGGTTCGACGTGAGCGCGGTGTTCGACGAGCTCGACGACGAGGACGACGGCGACGAGGTTCTCGCGACCGACCTGGACGAGCTCGACGACCTCGAGGACGACCTGGACGGGGACCTGGAGCCGCTGGACGTCGATCGGCGCTGAGCGCTCCGCTGGAAGTCCAGTTCGTCGCCTGCGGGTCCGTTGTGGCTGGTCGCGCAGTTCCCCGCGCCCCTTTGGGGCGCTGCCGAACCGCCGGCGCGACCGCCACCGTTCGTGTTCTCGTCGTGCGGCGGTTCAGCCGGCCTGCGGGACCTGCGTGCGCAGCAGGGCCGGCAGGCGGGTCGTGCGCGGCTTCGGCGGGACCTCGGCGACGGCTCTCGCCAGCGCCTGCTCCACACCGTGCACCACGGACAGATGCCGCTCCGCCCGCCCGAACGCCGTGTACACCCACGGCCGGGACAGGGCCTGCGCGGCGTCGCCGGGAAGCACCACGACCGCCGCGGGCCACCGGAACCCCACCGCCTGGTGCGCGGTCAGCGCCCAGCCGTGCCGCACGGACTGCTCCACCCGCTCCTTCGGTACGACGACGGAGGCGCCCGAGCAGGACAGGTGCAGTCCGTCCGCGTCGGCCTTCTCCACCCGGCCCAGCTGGGTCCGTCCCGGCGCGGGGGAGTGGGCGACCAGATCACCGGGGTCGAAGCCGCCGAAGCGGCCGGGCCCGGGATTGAGGCGCTCCTTCAGCGCGGCGTTGAGCGCGCGGGTGCCGGCCGCGCCGCCGTGGCCCGGGGTGATCACCACCGTCCGGCCGGGCTCGACGCCGAAGGCCCGCGGCACCGAGTCCAGAACGAGCTGCAGGGTCCGGTGCACGGCCTCGGCCGCGTCCCGCACCGGCACGATCACCAGCTCCTTGCCGGGCGCCTCGACCTGGTTGAGCTCGCCGATGCCGATCCCGGAGAGCAACTCGCCGAGCGGGCCGGGGTCGGGCGTGCGCGAGGCGATCTGCGGGCACACCCGGGCCCCGAGCAGATCGGCGAAGACCCGGCCGGGCCCGGCCGACCACAGCTGGGCCGGGTCACCGCTCAGCACCAGCCGGGCGCCGTCCGGCAGCGACTCCACCAGCATCGCGGCGCTCTCCACGTCGAGTCGCGGCGCGTCGAGCACGATCAGCAGGTCCAGGGCGAGCGCCCCGTCGGCTTCCCGGCCGGGGCCCTCGGTGCCCGCGAGCAGCCCGTGGACGGTGACGGCGGCGTCGTCCTCGCCCGCCAGTGCCGCGAGGCGGTGCCGGCCGTCCGGGGTGTGGCAGGCCGCGACCGCGCGCAGGCCCAGGGAGCGGGCGGCGGTGAGCAGCGCGGCCGGTTCGGCGCGGGCCGCCTCGCCGCCGGTGTGCAGCACCAGGCCGTGTCCGGCGGCGGCCCGGATCAGCTCGGCCGCGCTGCCGGACGCCGAGGCGGCGGCCGACTCCCACCCCGGCTCCGAGGCGGCCTCCTTGGACAGGGAGTTCACGATCCGGGCCAGGCCGTCGGCGAGGCTCTCCTCCGCGAGCGCGTACCGCTCCAGACCGACCAGGACACGGACCGGACGCTCGTCCGCCGCCTCTTCGGAGCTCTCCGAGCCTTCGGAGCCCTCGAAGGCTTCGAAGTCTTCGGGGGCTTGGGCGGCTTGGGGGGCCGACGCGCGGGCCGGTGCTCCGGGCTCCTCCAGAGCGTCCTGGAAGGCAAGCGCCTCGCCCTCGGCCAGCGCGCTCTGCACGGCGCCGTCGGCGTCCGGCACGGACCGCTGGGTGAGGGCCGCGGTGAGCGTCGGCAGCTCCAGGGCGGTGTGACCGGCCAGGGCCGCCTGTTCCAGGAGCCAGACCGTCAGGGCGCGGCCCCGGCGTTCGTCGTCGGGGGCGCACTCCGGTCCGAGCAGCGCCCGCGCGAAGCCGTCGGCCTGCTCGGGCCGTACGCCGCCGACGCGCAGCAGCTGCCAGGGGTCCTCGCGCAGCAGGTCCTCGGCCCCCTCGCCGAGGGCCCCGGCGGCCTGCGGGGCGAGCGCCTCGGGGGCACCGCCGTCGGCCAGCACGCGCCGTACGGCCGCCACGGTCTCCTGGGCGGGCGCCGCGGGAGCGGTCACGGTCTCGGCGTCCGCCGACTGCGGGCGTCGTACGGGTTCCGGGGCGGCCGGGCGGCGCGGGGGTTCCGGTTCGCTGAAGACGGTGGCCGCGGGCTTGGCCCCGCCCTCCACGGCCCGGACCGCCGCGAGCAGGTCGGCGGCCTTGCCGCTCAGCTTGGCCCCGCTGTCGATGGGCGCCGCTCTCTCGGCCTTGCGCCGCTCGATCCGCTCCCGCTCCACCTTCTGCGCGGCGAGCTCGGCCTGGGCCTCGGAGACCTGAGCGGCGGCCTCGCCCCCGGCGCTCTCGCCCCCGGCCGGTGCCGACGGGGTCTCCTCGGTTTCGCCCCCGACCGTGTCCGGGGCGCTGTCGTCACCGTCCGGTGTCCCCGGCCCGGTGTTCTCGGTCGCGTCCGAGGAATCCGGTTCCGTGCTCACAGCGTGCTCCAGTCGTGATCGGGATAGCGGTGCACGGGCGCCGACACGTCGTCGAGAGCCCGGCAGATCTCGTCAGGAAGAGTAAGGGCCTCCACTGACAACGCCGCCGTGAGCTGCTGCGCGGTGCGCGCGCCGACCACCGGGGCGGCCACGCCGGGCCGGTCGCGGACCCAGGCGAGGGCGACCTGGAGCGGCGTCACCGCGAGTCCGTCCGCCGCGGTCGTCACGGCGTCGACGATGCGGCTCGCGGTGTCGTCGAGGTACGGCTCGACGAACGGCGCGAAGTGGTCGGAGGCGCCGCGTGAGTCGGGCGGCAGGGCGTCGCCCCGGTACTTGCCGGTGAGGACACCCCGGCCGAGCGGAGAGGACGGCAGCAGGCCGATGCCCAGGTCCAGGGCGGCCGGCAGCACCTCGCGCTCCACGCCCCGCTGCAGCAGCGAGTACTCCATCTGCGTACTGGCCAGCCGGGTGCGCGTGCCCGGCGCGGCGAGCTGCCAGGTGGCGGCCTTGGCGAGCTGCCAGCCGCAGAAGTTGGAGACGCCGGCGTAGCGGGCGCGGCCGCTCGCGACAGCGATGTCGAGGGCCTGGAGTGTTTCTTCCAACGGGGTGTCCGGGTCGAACGCGTGCACGTGCCACACGTCGACGTGGTCGGTGCCGAGCCGGGCGAGGGAGGCGTCGAGGGCGGCCAGCAGATGCCCCCGGGAGCCGTCGAAGCGGCGGTCGGGATCGGGGACGCTGCCGGCCTTGGTGGAGATGATGAGGTCCCGGCGCGGGACCAGCCCGTCCATGAGCCGTCCCAGCAGGTACTCGGCCTCCCCGTCGCCGTACACGTCCGCCGTGTCGACGAGGGTGCCGCCCGCCTCCCAGAACGTCTTCAAGAGGTCCGCGGCGTCGTGCTCGTCGGTGTCACGCCCCCAGGTCAGGGTGCCGAGCCCGATGCGGGACACGCGCAGGCCGGTGCGGCCGAGATGCCTCTGCTCCATGAACGCCGAGATTACTGGCCAGAACTGGGCAGTGGGTTGCCTGTGGACAACGGAATCTCCGCGCGTCACCAACGCCCGCCACACCGACCTCCCCGCTCTCGTCCCCCCGCGCGCTAAGGTCGGGGCAACAGCGTCGTTACTGATCAGTAAGGGGAATCGGCCATGCAGCTCGGGATCAACCTCGGCTACTGGGGTGCCGGAATGGACGGGGACAACCTGGCCGTCGCCCAGGAGGCCGACCGCCTGGGATACGCCGTCTGCTGGGCCGCCGAGGCCTACGGCTCGGACGCCGCCACCGTGCTCAGCTGGGTCGCCGCCAAGACCGAGCGGATCGACGTCGGCTCGGCCATCTTCCAGATCCCGGCGCGTCAGCCCGCGATGACCGCGATGACCGCCGCCACCCTCGACTCCCTCTCCGGCGGCCGTTTCCGCCTCGGCCTCGGCGTCTCCGGACCGCAGGTCTCCGAGGGCTGGTACGGCGTCAAGTTCGACAAGCCGCTGTCCCGAACCCGCGAGTACGTCGAGATCGTACGCAGGGCGATGACGCGCGAGCGGCTGTCGTACGAGGGCGAGCACTGGACGCTGCCCCTGCCCGGCGGCCCCGGCAAGCCGATCAAGCTGACCGTGCACCCCGAGCGCGAGCACATCCCCCTGTACATCGCCGCCATCGGCCCGAAGAACCTCGAACAGACCGGTGAGATCGCCGACGGCGCACTGCTGATCTTCCCCTCCGCCGACCACCTCGAGGACACCGCGATCAAGCACCTGCGGGCCGGCCGGGAGAAGGCCGGGAAGACGCTGGAGGGCTTCGACGTCTGCCCGACGGTGCCGCTCGCCGTCGGCGACGACAAGGACGTCGAGAAGCTCGCCGACACCTTCCGCCCGTACACCGCGCTGTACGTCGGCGGCATGGGCAGCCGCAAGCAGAACTTCTACAACCAGCTCGCCCGGCGCATGGGCTACGAGGAGGCCGCCGCCGAGGTCCAGGACAAGTACCTGGCCGGCGACAAGCAGGGCGCCGCCGCCGCGGTCCCGCACGACCTCATCGACAGCACCACGCTGCTGGGCTCGGTGGAGCGGATCGCCGACCGGATGAAGGCCTACGCGGCCGCCGGCGTCACCACCCTCACCCTCGCCCCCGCGGGCTTCACCCTGGACGAGCGCCTCGCCTCGCTCCGCGCGGGCTCACAGGCCCTGGAGCTCGCCGGCCTCGCGTAAGAACAGTTCAGCAGCAGGAGATTTTCAGCGGCCGTGGTGGGGGCTCGGGGGTCTTCCCCGCCACGGCCGTCACGGAGAACAACGCGCCGGAGCGGGCCCGGTTACGCCCCATGCCGGCACCGCCGCCCTCATCCTTTCGGCCGAGTCCCCGGACACACCTGTTGCGCCAATCACCACCCCGCATTTGACTGATTTGCATGCTTTCGGCCAAGAGTTTGTTCCAGGAGATCCTCGACAACGACGAGTCGTTCGCGCTGTTCTGCTCCATCGCCGCCGGCGGGGAGTCGCAGGGCGGCTGGGAGAACGCCCGTATCGCCGCGCTCGTCCCCCCGGACCAGCGCGACCTCGCCCCCAAGATCACCCGGCACGGAGCAGACGAGGACAAGCACGGCCGCATCTTCAACGCCCTGATGAAGAAGCGCGGCGTCCAGCCCGTCCCGGTGCCGCCGGAGACGGACTACACGATGTTGCTGGAGCGGGGCGGCATCGGCCTCGCCCACGACAGGCTCCGGGCCGACCGGCCGCTGACCGTCCAGGACATCGTCACCTACCTCGCCCACAGCCGGGTCACCGAGCAGCGCGCCTCCGAGCAGATGGACCTGCTGCGCCGGCACTTCGCCGACCACCCCGACATCGGCCGCGCGGTGAGGATGATCTCCGACGACGAGGACAACCACCTCGCCTACTGCCACGAGGAACTGCTGCGCTTCGCGTACGCCGGGCACGGCCGCGCCATCCAGCACACCCTGCGCGCGTGCGCGCTCGCCGAGATCCGGATCTACCGCGACGTCAGCCTCGCCGTCATGGCCCACATGGGCGGCATCCTCGGCTGGCCGAAGGCCAAGTCCGCGGTCCTCGCGGCCGGCATCCACGCCGTGTACGCCTGGGAGCGGTTCGCGGGCTGGCGCCGGATGGTGTCCCTGGAGATGCCCGAGCGCCGCGACGCCCTCGGCGGCCCCGCGACCCCCGCCCCGGAGTACGCCTGAGCGGCCCCCGTACGACAGCTCGCCCCGGGCCGCCCTACAACCAGCCCCGCCGCTTGAACAGCCGGTACAGCAGCACCTCCAGGGCGGCCAGCAGCGCGATCACCGCCGGGTACGACCACAGCCAGTGCAGTTCCGGCATGTGGTCGAAGTTCATGCCGTAGATCCCGGCGATCATCGTGGGTACGGCCGCCATCGCCGCCCACGCGGAGATCTTCCGCACGTCGTCGTTCTGCCGGACGCTCATCTGCGCCAGATGCGCGCTGAGGATGTCGGAGACCAGCCGGTCCAGGCCCTCCACGGACTCGTTCACGCGCGTGAGATGGTCGCTGACGTCCCGGAAGAACGGCCGCGCCTTGTCGCTCACGAAGGGCAGCTCCGAACCGAGCCCGCCGACGTCCGCCAGCCGCGTCATCGGCGGCACCAGGGGGACGCAGGCGCGGCGGAACTCCAGCAGCTGCCGCTTGAAGCCGTAGATCCGCGACGCGGTGTTGCGCGAGCCGCCGCCCGTCGGGGAGAACACCTCCGCCTCCAGCTCCTCCAGATCGGTCGCGAGCTCGGTCACCACCTCCAGGTAGTGGTCGACGATCGCGTCGGCGATCGCGTACAGCACCGCCGTGGGCCCCTTGGCGAGCATCTCCGGCTCGTCCTCCAGCCGCCGTCGTACGGCGCCCAGCGGGGAACCCTCGCCATGGCGGACGGTGACCACGAAGGCGTCGCCGAGGAACACCATGATCTCGCCGGAGGAGACGGCGTCGCTGTCGGTCTCGTAGACGACCGGCTTGAACACCGCGAACAGCGAGTCGTGGTAGACGTCCAGCTTGGGCCGCTGATGGGCGTTGAGGGCGTCCTCCACGGCGAGAGGATGCAGCCCGAACTCCTCGGTGACGTGGTCGAACTCCTGCTCGGTGGGCTCGTACAGCCCGATCCACACGAAACCGCCCGACGCGCGCGCCTCGGCGAGGGCGTCGGAGAGGTCCTCCGGGCCCTCCGCGCGGTGCCCGTCGCGGTAGATCCCGCAGTCGACGATCACGGAGCGTATTCTCCCCTCGCCGTGCCCCCGGCGCACGCGCGCGTGTGCCTACGCTGGGCCGCATGCCCACGCTGATCCTCGTCCGGCACGGACGTTCGACCGCCAACACCTCCGGAGTGCTCGCCGGCTGGACGCCCGGCGTCGCCCTCGACGAGCGCGGCCTCGCGCAGGCCGCCGCCCTGCCCGGCAGGCTGGAGGGACTGCCGATCGCCGAGGTCGTCGCGAGCCCCCTGCAGCGCTGCCAGGAGACGATCCGGCCGCTCCTCGACGCCCGCCCCGGCCTGCCCGTCCACACCGAAGAGCGGATCGGGGAGGCCCACTACGGCGACTGGTCCGGCCGCAAACTCGCCGAACTGAAGGACGAACCCCTGATGGAGGTCGTCCAGGCACACCCGTCGGCGGCCGCCTTCCCCGGCGGGGAGTCCATGCGGGCCATGCAGACCCGCGCCGCCGAGGCCGTACGCGAGTGGAACGCGCGCGTGGAGCGCGACCACGGCCCCGACGCCGTCTATCTGATGTGCTCGCACGGCGACATCATCAAGTCGCTCGTGGCGGACGCCCTCGGACTCCATCTCGACCTGTTCCAGCGGATCTCCGTCGAACCGTGTTCCGTGACCGCGATCCGTTACACCCGCCTGCGGCCCTTTCTCGTGCGCCTCGGCGACACCGGCGACTTCGCCTCGCTGGCGCCGCGCGAGGAACCCCCGAGCGGTGAGGCGACGGTCGGTGGCGGCGCGGGCGCACCGTGATCGTCGGCCGCAGTAGGGTGAAGCGGTCCAGACACTCGCGTACACGCATGGACGTTCCCGAACCCACGACTCCCCATGGAGACAGGACGTGTCCCGTCAGGTGTTCCTCTACGACCCACCGGACCGCTTCGTGGCCGGTACGGTCGGACTGCCCGGGCGCCGTACCTTCTTCCTCCAGGCCACCGCCGGCTCCCGAGTGACCAGTGTGGCCCTGGAGAAGACCCAGGTCGCCGCGCTCGCCGAGCGCATGGACGAACTGCTGGACGAGGTCGTGCGCCGTAGCGGCGGCAGCGCGGCCGTGCCCGCCGTGGCGCCCGCCGAGAACGCCGACACCGGCCCCCTCGACGCACCCGTCGAGGAGGAGTTCCGGGTCGGCACCATGGCCCTCGCCTGGGACGGCGAGGAACAGCGCATGATCGTCGAGGCCCAGGCCCTCGTGGAGTTGGAGGCGGACTCCGAGGAGGATCTCGCCGAGGCCGAGGAACGGCTCCTCCAGGACGAGGAGAACGGGCCCCCGATGCTGCGGGTCCGGCTCACCGGTGCCCAGGCGAGAGCCTTCGCCAAGCGCGCCCTCGACGTCGTCAACGCGGGCCGGCCGCCGTGCCCGCTGTGCAGCCTGCCGCTCGACCCGGAAGGACACGTATGTCCGCGCCAGAACGGATACCGCCGCGGGGCGTGACGACCACCGACGCGGCCTTTGCCGACCTCCTCGCCCGGGGCGAGCTGACCGTACGGGGCCGTATCCGCGACGCCTCCAACGCGGCCCTGTACTGCACCGTCGTCCATGAGGGGCGTGAGGCGACCTGCGTCTACAAGCCCGTCGCCGGCGAGAGACCCCTGTGGGACTTCCCCGACGGCAACCTCGCCCGGCGCGAGGTCGCGGCCTACGAGGTCTCCGAGGCGACCGGCTGGGGCCTCGTACCGCCCACCGTGCTGCGCGACGGGCCCTACGGCGAGGGCATGTGCCAGCTGTGGATCGAGACGGCCCCCGAGGCCGAGCTGCTCGCCCTCGTCGACGGCGAGGAACCGGAGCCCGGCTGGAAGGCCATCGGGTTCGCCGAGGTCGGCGAGGGCCGGACCGCGCTCCTCGTGCACGCCGACGACGAGCGGCTGCGGCGGCTCGCCGTCCTCGACGCGGTGATCAACAACGCCGACCGCAAGGGCGGCCATCTCCTGCCCACCGCCGACGGCCGGCTCTACGCCATCGACCACGGAGTGACGTTCAACACCGAGAACAAGCTGCGCACCCTCCTTTGGGGCTGGGCCGGGGAGCCCCTGACCGCAGAGGCCGTCGACGTCCTCAAGGGCCTCAAGGGCGCGCTGGAGCCCTCCGGGACGCTCAGCGGCACCCTGGCCGCCCTGGTCACGCCTGCCGAACTGGACGCCACGCGCACGCGTGTCGACGCGCTCCTTCAGAGCGGGAAACACCCCGAGCCCAGCGGAGAGTGGCCCGCCATCCCCTGGCCACCGGTGTAACGGGCGGTATGCACGGGGGATGCACACGGGGCGGAAACACGCAAGAACGCCTTCCCGGTCATCCGGCCCGCTCCGGCTCGTATACACAACATCCGTCCGGGTTACGCTCATGACATGCATGCCTGGCCCGCTTCCGAGGTCCCCGCCCTGCCTGGTCAGGGCCGCGACCTGAGGATCCACGACACCGCGACCGGTGGCTTGGTCACCCTCGACCCCGGTCCCGTCGCCCGTCTCTACGTCTGCGGCATCACGCCGTACGACGCGACCCACATGGGACACGCGGCGACCTACAACGCGTTCGACCTCGTGCAGCGCGTGTGGCTCGACACCAAGCGGCAGGTTCAGTACGTCCAGAACGTCACCGACGTCGACGACCCGCTCCTGGAGCGCGCCGAGCGCGACGGCGTCGACTGGGTCGCCCTCGCCGAGAAGGAGACCGCCCTCTTCCGCGAGGACATGACCGCCCTGCGGATGCTCCCCCCGCATCACTACATAGGCGCCGTCGAGGCGATACCCGGCATCGTCCCGCTCGTCGAACGGCTCCGGGACGCGGGCGCCGCCTACGACCTGGACGGCGACATCTACTTCTCCGTCGAGTCCGACCCGAACTTCGGCCAGGTCTCGAACCTCGACGCCGCCGCCATGCGGCTGCTGTCCGCCGAGCGCGGCGGCGACCCGGACCGCCCGGGCAAGAAGAACCCCCTCGACCCGATGCTGTGGATGGCCGCCCGCGAGGGCGAGCCCAGCTGGGACGGCGGCTCCCTCGGCCGGGGCCGCCCCGGCTGGCACATCGAGTGCGTCGCCATCGCCCTGGACCACCTCGGCATGACCTTCGACATCCAGGGCGGCGGCTCCGACCTCGCCTTCCCGCACCACGAGATGGGCGCCTCGCACGCCCAGGTGCTCACCGGCGAGTTCCCCATGGCCAAGGCCTACGTCCACGCCGGCATGGTCGCCCTGCACGGCGAGAAGATGTCCAAGTCCAAGGGCAACCTCGTCTTCGTCTCCCAGCTCCGCCGGGACGACGTCGACCCCGCCGCGATCCGCCTCTCCCTGCTCGCCCACCACTACCGCGCCGACTGGGAGTGGACCGACCAGGTCCTCGCGGACGCCGTCGCCCGCGTCGGCCGCTGGCGCGCCGCCGTCTCCCGCCCCGACGGACCGCCCGCCGAAGCCCTGGTCGAGGAGATCCGCGAGGCCCTCTCCCACGACCTCGACGCCCCGGCCGCGCTCGCCGCCGTCGATCGCTGGGCCGCGCTCCAGGAGGAGCGGGGCGGCACGGACATCAGCGCGCCCGGCGTGGTCTCCCGAGCCGTCGACGCGTTGCTCGGCGTAGCGCTGTAGAACACGTGTGACGGGCCCTCCGCTCGCCGAAGGGCCCCTCACTTCCCTCGCATACTGTCGAAATGCTGTGGACCGGCCACGAGAAGCTGTGGCCGACGGGGTCCATGTGGTGAGGTGGGGCGGTAGTTGACCGCTGGACCGGCCAACTGCCGGTCCCCTTCGCGGAAGGACGCCCCGTGGCACCCACACACGGTTCCTTCGCACATCCCCTCTCCCGCCGCCGACTGCTCGCGATCGGCGCCGGGACATTGGGCGCCGCCTCCCTCGGCACGTCCGCCCACGCCACCGCCTCCTGGCCGGACGTGATCGCGCTGCCCGACGGCTTCCGCCCCGAGGGCATCGCCATAGGCCACACCCCCTACGCCTACTTCGGCTCCCTCGGCGACGGCTCCCTCTACCGCGCCGACCTGCGCACCGGCGAGGGCGCCGTCATCTCGACGGGCCCCGGCACCCCCTCGGTCGGCCTCAAACTCGACGAACGGGGACGGCTGTTCGTCGCCGGACGCGACTACGGCGCCCGGGTCGTGGACGTGCGCAGCGGTGAGATCCTCGCCTCCTACCCGCTCGCCACCACCACCCCGACCTTCACCAACGACGTGTACCTCACCCCGCGCGCGGCCTGGTTCACCGACTCCTACCAGCCGGTGCTGTACGCCCTGCCGCTCGGCCGGCGCGGTGAACTCCCGGACGCCGCCGACGTCGTACGCCTGCCGCTGAGCGGCGACTGGACCCAGGGCGCCGACGGGACCGTGAACGCCAACGGCATCACCCGCACCCCCGACGGCTCGGCACTGCTGGTCGTCCAGAGCGGCGCCGGCGGACTGCACCGCGTCGACCCGCGCACCGGCGTCACCACCCTGGTCGACCTCGGTGACGCGGCCCCCCTCACGAACGGCGACGGACTGCTGCGCACCGGGCGCACGCTGTACGTCGTACAGAACCGGCAGAACGCGATCGACGTGTTCACCCTGGCCGCCGACGGCCGCAGCGGTGTCTTCCAGCGCCGGATCACCGAATCCGGCTTCGACGTGCCGACCACGGTCGCCGCCTTCGGGAACCGGCTCTATCTGCCCAACGCCCGCTTCACGACCACGCCGACGCCCACGACGACGTACTCCGTCGTCGCCGTCACGGCATGACGAAAGGGGCGGCGCGTTCCAGGAAACGCGCCGCCCCGATCAGTGCCGTCCCGATCAGTCCTCCGACGAATCCTCGCCGCCTGACGAATCCCCACTGTCCCCGGCTCCGGGCTCCCCGGCCTCCCCGGCCTCTCCGGTCTCGCCGCTCGGCTTCGGCGGCCTCGGCGGCCGGGTCCGCTCCCCGGGGTCCGGCGGGCCGCCGCCGTCCCGGCGCCGCAGATAGCGCTCGAACTCACGGGCGATCGCCTCGCCCGACGCCTCCGGCAGCTCCGCCGTGTCGCGGGCCTCCTCCAGCGTCTGCACGTACTCCGCGACCTCGCTGTCCTCCGCCGCCAGCTGGTCCACGCCCACCTGCCACGCCCGCGCGTCCTCGGGCAGCTCGCCCAGGGGAATGCGTACGTCGATCAGGTCCTCGAGCCGGTTCAGCAGCGACAGCGTCGCCTTCGGGTTCGGCGGCTGCGACACATAGTGCGGAACCGCCGCCCACAGCGACACCGCCGGCACACCCGCGTGCGTGCACGCCTCCTGCAGCACGCCGACGATCCCCGTCGGACCCTCGTACTTGGTCTCCTCCAGGTCCATCCGCCGCGCCAGATCGGCGTCGGACGTCGTCCCGCTGATCGGCACCGGACGCGTGTGCGGCGTGTCCCCGAGCAGGGCGCCCAGGATGACCACCAGCTCCACGCCCAGCTCGTGCGCGAAGCCGAGCAGCTCGTTGCAGAACGAGCGCCAGCGCATGGACGGTTCGATACCCCGGACGAGCACCAGGTCCCGCGGCTTCTCGCCGCCGACCCGCACCACCGACAACCTTGTCGTGGGCCACGTGATCTTGCGCACGCCGCCGTCCATGAACACCGTGGGGCGGTTCACCTGGAAGTCGTAGTAGTCCTCGGCGTCCAGCGCCGCGAACACCTCGCCCTTCCACTCCCGCTCCAGATGCGCGACCGCGGTGGAGGCGGCGTCGCCGGCATCGTTCCAGCCCTCGAACGCGGCCACCATGACCGGGTCGATCAGCTCGGGAACCCCCTCGAGCTCGATCACCCAGCGCCTCCTTCCGACGTGCCCTCGCCTGACCACCCAACCTTACGGCGTTCCGCGGGGGCGCCCGCAGCCCCCTTGCACGGGGGAGTGAACGGATCACTGCCCCGTTCGCCCCCCTCGAACACCCTCCCGCCTCACAGGGTCGACCGCAGCCACTGCTCCACGCTCGCGATGTGCACCGTCGCCCAGGACCGCGCCGCCTCCGTGTCCCGGTCGCGCAGCGCCGCCAGGATCGCCCGGTGCTCACGCAGGGTCCCGGCGACCGCGTCCTCCTGGGTCAGCCCCCGCCAGATCCGCGCCCGGGTGGTCGGCCCCGACAGCCCGTCGAGCAGCGAGCACAGCACCGAGTTCCCCGCGCTCTGCACGATGCCCCGGTGGAACTCCAGGTCGCAGCGGACGAGTTCCTCCACCGACGGCGCGTCGCCCAGCTTGTCCAACTGGGCGTCCAGCGCGTCCAGTTGCTGCTCGCTGATCCGCAGGGCGGCCATCGCGGTCGCCGCCGGCTCCAGGATGCGGCGCACCGCCAGGAACTCCAGGACCGTGTCGTCGCGGTGGAAGTCGACGACGAACGAGAGCGCTTCCAGGAGCAGTTGGGGATCGAGGCTGGTCACATAGGTGCCGTCGCCCTGGCGCACGTCCAGGATCCGGATCAGCGACAGGGCCCGCACCGCCTCCCGCAGGGAGTTGCGGGACAGACCCAGTTCTGCGGCCAGCTCGCTCTCCTTGGGGAGCCGGTCGCCGGGGCGCAGCGCACCCGAGACGATCATGCCCTTGATCTTCTCGATCGCCTCGTCGGTGACTGCCATGACCGGCCTCCCTCTCACTCCCCGACCACCGGTTTCCACCCATCCGCCCATCATCTGCCCAGACATCGGATGTCTCGGGCCATTATGAGCCCGGGATCGCGTCGCTGGGGAGTGATCGGACGAGAACCTCCAGCACCTGATCAGGCCGGCAGGACCTCGTGGCGCTTGTCGATACTCACGTCGGCTCACCCTCCGCCAGCAGCCGCAGTGCCTCCAGCGACACCACCGCACCCCGTTCGACACCCGCCGCGACGACCTCGCGGTGCGGGTTGTAGCCACCGGTGGCTTCCGCGTCGACCAGCTCGTCGGCGTTCGCCCCGTCCACGACCAGCACCCCACCGGCCACCAGTCCGCGCAACGAGGCCGTGACCAGCAGCGCCGACAGCTCCATCTCGATCGCCGCGAGCCCGGCACCGTCGTAGGAGAAGAGGGGAAGGAGCCCCGGCTGGAAGGCCGCCCGGGTCCAGACGACGCCCCGGTGGTGCGGGGCGCCGTTCTCGTGGGCGGCCCGCTGGAGTGCGAACACCGCCTCGGGGCTGGAGACCGCCGGGTACTCCGGCGGCAGCAGCTGGTGGGTGACGCCGTCGTCGCGGACGGCCGCCTCCGCGATGACCAGGTCGCCGTCACCGATGCCCGGCCTCATCGCGCCCGCCGTACCGAACCGCAGGAAGACCCGCACTCCCGCGTCCGCCAGCTCCTGGAACAACAGGATCGCGCCCGGCGCGCCCACCCCATGCGAGGCGACGACCACTGGCACGCCCTTCCAACTGCCGCTGAACACCCGGTACTCGCGGTGGTACGACACCTCCTCCGCGCCGTCGAGGAATTCGGCGACGGCGGCCGCGCGCGCCGGGTCGCCGACGACCACCGCGTGCGCGGGCAGACCGGTGCGGGGTATGCGGGTGATGGGCAGGAGGTCCTGCGTCATGAACATGCTCCAGAGGGACGGGGGAGTGACGACATACGGCGCGGCGTCGGTCGCGTGCCGCGGCAGGCCGAGGCGACAGCGATCCAACCACTCGAACTACGGTTCTCCCAGGTCATGCACGATGCCGGAGGCCACCGGATCATCAGGAGCGCCCCGATATGTCCCAGGAACTGCATGTCCCAGGAACTGCGCTGTCGCCTGGACCGCTCGACTGAGCGCGGCTCACTCCGTGTCGAACCACTCCTTCCCGGCCGCCCAGTGCGCGACCCAGCCGGCGAAACCCGGCGCGGAGGTGGTCCCACCGAACTCCGCGCCGAAGGGCAGGGCGCCCACGTCGGTCATGAGCCAGATCTGCCGCGATGGGGCCCGGTGACGACGAGGTGCCAGTTCACGGCGCACCCGTCCGTCCCGAGGACGATCGAGCCGTGGTTGTGCACCTGGTCGATGGCGGCCTCCGGGTCCTCGTACGGCCCGTCGTCGTCCTCCCACGCCCACATCTCGGTGAGCGGGGAGAGGGGCGGCACCTTCGTGACGTGCCGCCCCTTTCCCGTCGTACCCCCTACTTCTTGTCGAGCAGGTCCTGCACCTTGCCGCGCACCTCGTCCGTGGCCAGGCCGCGGATCGTCAGCGTGGTGCGGCGGCGCAGCACGTCGTCCGCGGTCTCGGCCCACTCGTGGTCACGGGCGTAGACGACCTGCGCCCAGATCTCGGGGGCGTCGGGGTGGACGCGCTCGCGCAGCTCGGGGTTGTCGTTCGCCAGGCGGGCGATGTCGAAGGCCAGCGAGCCGTAATGGGTGGCCAGGTGCCTGGCGGTGTCGGCGGCCATGCGCGGGCCGGGCGCCGGGTTGTCCACCAGGAGCCGGTGGGCGACCGCGCGCGGGTTGGCGACGCCGGGCAGCGGCAGCTTCTTCGGCAGGGAGGAGACCGGCTCGAAGTCGTCGCCGAGCGGGTGGCCCGGCAGCGCCTCCAGCTTCTGCATCACCGTACGGCCGATGTGGCGGAAGGTGGTCCACTTGCCGCCCGCGACGGACAGCATCCCGCCCCTGCCCTCGGTCACCACGGTCTCGCGCTTGGCCTTGGCGGTGTCGCCGGGACCGCCCGGCAGCACCCGCAGACCCGCGAAGGCGTACGTGATGTTGTCACGGGAGAGCTGCTGGTCGCGGACGGAGAACGCGGCCTCGTCGAGGATCTGGGCGACGTCCTTGTCGTTGACCGCGACGTCCGCCGGGTCGCCCTCGAACTCCTCGTCGGTGGTGCCCAGCAGGAGCATGTCCTCCCAGGGGAGGGCGAAGGTGATGCGGTACTTGTCGATGGGGGTCGCGAGCGCGGCCTTCCACGGGGAGGTCCGCTTCAGGACGAGATGCGCGCCCTTGGACAGCCGGATGGAGGGGGCCGCGTTCGGGTCCTCCATCTTCCGCAGGTGGTCGACCCACGGGCCGGTCGCGTTGAGCACCAGCCGGGCGTTGACGCCGAACTCGTCACCGGAGACCCGGTCCCTCAGGTCCGCGCCCGTGACCCGGCCCCGGGTGAAGCGCAGGCCCGTGACCTCGGCGTGGTTGAGGACGGCCGCGCCCGCCTCGACGGCCGCGCGGACCGTCATCAGCGCCATGCGCGCGTCGTTCATCTGGTCGTCGCCGTACACGGCCACGGCCTTGAGGTTCTCGGTGCGCAGCTCGGGCACGTCCTGCGCGGCCTTGGCCGGCGAGAGCAGATGCCCGACCCCGTCACCGAAGGCCGACAGGGCGGAGTAGGCGAACACGCCCGCCCCGAGCTTCGCCGCGCCGTGCGGCCCGCCCTTGTACACGGGGAGGTAGAACGTGAGCGGGTTCGCCAGGTGGGGGGCCACCTGGCGGGAGACCGCACGGCGCTCGAAGTGGTTCTCCGCCACCAGCTTCACCGCGCCGGTCTGCAGGTAGCGCAGACCGCCGTGGAGGAGCTTGGAGGAGGCGGAGGAGGTGGCGCCGGCGAAGTCGCCGGCGTCGACCAGGGCCACCCTGAGGCCGGACTGCGCGGCGTGCCAGGCGGTGGAGATGCCCAGGATGCCGCCGCCGATCACGAGAAGGTCGTACGACGCCTTGGAGAGCTGCTCCCGGGTCTCGGCGCGGCTCGGGTTGGAGCCGGAGGCCGGGTGCGTCCCCAGGGCAGGCACGGAACTCAGGGTGGACTGACTGGTCATGTCGGGTTCTTACTCCTCATCAGAGCTGTGCGCGTGGGGCGTCAGCTCTCGTCAGCTTTCGTCTTCGAGCCAGCCCATGGTCCGCTCGACGGCCTTGAGCCAGGTCTTGTACTCACGGTCGCGGGTCTCCGCGTCCATGCGGGGGGTCCACTCGGCGGCCCGCCGCCAGTTGGCGCGCAGGTCGTCGGTGCTGGTCCAGAAGCCGACGGCGAGGCCGGCGGCGTAGGCGGCACCGAGGCAGGTGGTCTCGGCGACCATCGGGCGCACCACGGGGGCGTCCAGGAAGTCCGAGAGCGTCTGCATCAGCAGGTTGTTGGAGGTCATGCCGCCGTCGACCTTGAGGGCCGCGAGCTCGACGCCCGAGTCCTTGGTCATGGCGTCCGTGATCTCACGCGTCTGCCAGGCGGTGGCCTCCAGGACGGCGCGCGCGAGGTGCGCCTTGGTGACGTACCGGGTGAGGCCTGCGATCACACCGCGGGCGTCGGAGCGCCAGTGCGGGGCGAACAGACCGGAGAAGGCCGGCACGAAGTAGGCGCCGCCGTTGTCCTCGACGGAGAGCGCGAGCGTCTCGATCTCGGCGGCGGTGGAGATCAGGCCCATCTGGTCGCGCATCCACTGCACCAGCGAGCCGGTGACGGCGATCGAGCCCTCCAGGGCGTAGACCGGCGCCTCGTCGCCGATGCGGTAGCCGACGGTGGTCAGCAGACCCGAGTACGAGTTGATGATCTTCTCGCCGGTGTTCATCAGCATGAACGTGCCGGTGCCGTACGTCGACTTGGCCTCGCCCTCGGAGAAGCAGGTCTGGCCGAACAGGGCCGCCTGCTGGTCGCCGAGCGCGGAGGCGACCGGGATGCCGCCGAGCAGGTCGCCGAGCTTGCCGCCGGTGACCTCGCCGTAGACCTCGGCGGAGGAGCGGATCTCGGGCAGCATCGCCAGCGGTACGCCGATGGACTCGGCGATCTTGTCGTCCCACTCCAGGGTGTGGAGGTTCATCAGCATGGTGCGGGAGGCGTTGGTGACGTCGGTGTAGTGCTTGCCTCCGTCGACACCGCCCGTCAGGTTCCAGATGACCCAGGTGTCCATGGTGCCGAAGAGGATGTCGCCCGCCTCGGCGCGCTCGCGCAGACCCTCGACGTTGTCGAGCAGCCAGCGGGCCTTGGGGCCGGCGAAGTACGAGGCCAGCGGCAGGCCGGTCTCACGGCGGAAGCGGTCCTGGCCGACGTTGCGGCCGAGTTCCTTGCACAGGGCGTCGGTGCGGGTGTCCTGCCAGACGATGGCGTTGTGGACGGGCTCACCGGTGTTCTTGTCCCACAGCACGGTGGTCTCGCGCTGGTTGGTGATACCGATGGCCTTGATGTCGTCACGGGTGATGCCGGCCTTCTGGATGGCTCCGGCGACGACCTCCTGGACGTTGGTCCAGATCTCGTTGGCGTCGTGCTCGACCCAGCCCGGCTTGGGGAAGATCTGCTCGTGCTCCTTCTGGTCGACCGAGACGATACGGCCGTCCTTGTCGAAGACGATGCAGCGGCTGGACGTGGTGCCCTGGTCGATCGCGGCAATGAACGGCCCTTGGCCGTGGGAGGCGATGCCGGCGGTGTGGGCGTCGGTCACTGAGTGCTCCTGGGGTTCCGTGGGTAAGGGGCTGTCTGTACGGCGCGGTGCTGTTTAAGTGCGATGAAGGCCGAGGTGAAGCTCAGCGTGCTCTTCGTGCTCTTCGTGCTCTTAAGCAAAGGCGACGTTGTAGATGCCTGCAGCGATGGCGGCGCCGATCAGCGGACCGACCACCGGGATCCAGGCGTAGCCCCAGTCGGAGCCGCCCTTGTTGGGCAGGGGCAGGAGGGCGTGCACGATGCGCGGACCGAGGTCACGGGCCGGGTTGATCGCGTAGCCGGTCGGGCCGCCGAGGGACAGACCGATGGAGACGACCACCAGCGAGGTGACGAGGGCACCGATGGTGCCGAGGCCGTTGCCCTGGTCGTTCAGACCCTGGGTGAGGACGGCGAGGACCAGCACGATCGTGCCGACGATCTCCGTGGCGAGGTTCTGCCAGGGGACCCGGATCTCCGGGCCGGTGGAGAAGATGCCGAGGACCGGACCCGCCCCCTTCTCCTGGGCCTCGACCGCCTTGGCCGCGGTGGCCTGCGCACCCGGACCGCCGACGATCTCCCGGTCGGTGAGGTGCGCGTGGAACTGGCCGTAGTAGGCGACCCACACCAGGGCCGCGCCGATCGCGGCACCGAGCAGCTGGCCCGCCCAGTAGACCGGGACGTCGCTCCAGTCGCCGTCCTTGATCGCGAGCGCGAGCGTCACGGCCGGGTTCAGGTGGGCGCCGGACAGCGGCGCCGAGGTGTAGACCGCGGTGAGCACGGCGAAGCCCCACCCGAAGGTGATGGCGAGCCAGCCGGCGTTGCGTGCCTTGGAGGCCTTCAGCGTCACGGCGGCGCAGACGCCGCCGCCGAGCAGGATGAGTATGGCGGTACCGATGGTCTCGCCGATGAAGATGTCGGAGCTGGACACCCGCGACTCCTTTGTCCTTCGTCCAGGGAAGCCGTTCTCCCCGGGTCCCTCCGGGGGTCTGGCGCCCTCGGGGGTGAGAGCGATGCCGGTCCTTGGCGTTGTCACACTCTAACGTGTATTGCCGGTAGGTGTTCGACAATGCCGACCGATGGACGGGAGTCTTGCTCCGGCGTCACGTGTGCGTCAAGAGTTCGGTTATCGAAAACGCGATCGTTACTGATCCCTGAGGCCCACCGGGTGGTCCGAGGGGCGCCCGAGGGCATGACGAAGGCCGGGACGCCCCATGGCGTCCCGGCCCGAACCCGCTGCTCAGAAGCGCCCGGCGCCCAGGTCCCGCGACACCGCGCGGGCGCAGTCCCGTACCGCCGCGATCAGCTCCGGCCGCAGCTCACCGTCCCGGCACAGCCGCTCCACGGCCCCCGTGATGCCGACCGCCCCGACGGGCATGCGACGCCGGTCGTGGATGGGTGCGGCGATGGAGGCCACACCCTCCCAGGTCTCCTCCACATCGGCCGCGTACCCACGCGCGCGTGTGACGTCGAGGATGTGCTCGAAGGCGTCCGGCTCGCACACCGTGCGGTCCGTGAAGGGCTTGCGGTCGGCCTCCAGGGCCTCGCTGTGCGCCACCGGGTCGTACGCCGACAGCACCTTGCCCAGCGCCGTGGAGTGCAGCGGCTGCATCGCCCCGATCTCCAGCACCTGCCGGCTGTCGTCCGGCCGGAAGACATGGTGCACGATCAGCACGCCCTGCTGGTGCAGCACGCCCAGGTGCACACTCTCGCCGCTGGACCGCGCCAGGTCGTCCGTCCATACCAGCGCCCGCGCGCGCAGCTCGTGCACGTCCAGATAGGTGGTGCCCAGCCGCAGCAGCTCCGCCCCCAGCTGATAGCGCCCGGAACCGTCGTCCTGTTCGACGAACCCCTCCTGCTGCAGCGTGCGCAGGATGCCGTGGGCGGTGCCCTTGGCCAGGCCCAGCGACGAGGCGATGTCCGACAGGCCCAGCCGCCGCTCCCCGCCCGCGAGCAGCCGCAGCATCGCGGCCGCCCGTTCGACCGACTGGATGTTCCGTGCCATCCGCCCTCCTGCCTCCGTCCCCATCGCCGTCCACGAGCGGTACGCAAGTACCGTCGTTCGGCAATGTCGAACACTACCGGTCCATGTCGACCTCCCGCTAATGGTCGGTCAACACCTGTTACGCCACTCGACCCCCCGCGGTGACGTGGCGGCAGTGTGGCGGTGACCGGCCCCGCACGCGAGCACCGGCACGACCGTCCTGCCCGTCCGCCCCGTGGACGCCCTGACCATACGGCCCCGGTCCCGGCTACCCTGACGGCGTGCGCACTCCTCGGGAAGCCGTACCGCACGCATCCTGAGGTCACGCAAAGCCGACAGCCGTCGCATCCGAGGGAGCCCTTCCATGGCCTCTGTGCCGCCGACCCCTTCCGCCGACAGCCGGACCCGTGTGTCCGAGCTCCGCCAGGCCCTGGCCACCCGCGTGGTGGTGGCCGACGGGGCCATGGGCACCATGCTCCAGGCCCAGGAGCCCACCCTCGAGGACTTCGAGAACCTCGAGGGCTGCAACGAGATCCTCAACCTCACCCGGCCCGACATCGTCCGTTCGGTCCATGAGGCCTACTTCGACGCGGGCGTCGACTGCGTCGAGACCAACACGTTCGGCGCAAACCACTCCGCCATGGCCGAGTACGACATCGCCGGCCGCGTGTACGAGCTGTCCGAGGCGGGCGCCCGCATCGCCCGCGAGACCGCCGACGCCTTCGGCGCCCGCGACGGACGGCAGCGCTGGGTCCTCGGCTCCATCGGCCCCGGCACCAAGCTGCCCACCCTCGGCCACATCGGCTACGGCACCCTGCGCGACGGTTTCCAGGCCAACGCCGAGGGCCTCCTCGCCGGCGGCGCCGACGCCCTGATCGTCGAGACCACCCAGGACCTCCTGCAGACCAAGTCCTCCGTCCTCGGCGCCAAGCGCGCCATGGAGGCCACCGGAGCCGACGTCCCCCTGCTGGTCTCCATGGCCTTCGAGACCACCGGCACCATGCTGCTCGGCTCCGAGATCGGCGCCGCGCTCACCGCGCTGGAACCCCTCGGCATCGACATGATCGGCCTGAACTGTTCCACCGGCCCCGCCGAGATGAGCGAACACCTGCGCTACCTCGCCCGGCACTCGCGCACCCCGCTGCTGTGCATGCCGAACGCCGGCCTGCCGATCCTCACCAAGGACGGCGCCCACTTCCCGCTCGACCCCGAGGGCCTCGCCGACGCCCAGGAGCGCTTCGTCCGCGACTACGGCCTCAACCTCATCGGCGGCTGCTGCGGCACCACCCCCGAGCACCTCAGGCAGCTCGTGGAGCGCGTCCAGGGCGCCACCCCCGTCGAACGCGCCCCCCGCCCCGAGCCGGGCGCCGCCTCCCTCTACCAGACGGTCCCCTTCCGCCAGGACACCTCGTACCTGGCGATCGGTGAGCGCACCAACGCCAACGGTTCGAAGAAGTTCCGCGAGGCCATGCTGGAGGCCCGCTGGGACGACTGCGTCGAGATGGCACGCGAGCAGATCCGCGAGGGCGCGCACATGCTCGACCTGTGCGTGGACTACGTGGGCCGCGACGGCGTCGCCGACATGGAGGAACTCGCCGGCCGCTTCGCCACCGCCTCCACCCTGCCGATCGTCCTGGACTCCACCGAGGTCGACGTCATCCAGGCCGGCCTGGAGAAGCTCGGCGGCCGCGCGGTGATCAACTCCGTGAACTACGAGGACGGCGACGGACCCGGGTCCCGCTTCGCCAAGGTCACCCGGCTGGCCCAGGAGCACGGCGCCGCCCTGATCGCCCTCACCATCGACGAGGAGGGCCAGGCCCGCACCCCCGAGAAGAAGGTCGAGATCGCCGAACGGCTCATCGACGACCTCACCGGGAACTGGGGCATCCAGGAGTCGGACATCCTCATCGACACCCTGACCTTCACCATCTGCACCGGTCAGGAGGAGTCCCGGGGGGACGGCATCGCCACCATCGAGGCGATCCGCGAGCTCAAGCGCCGCCACCCCGACGTCCAGACCACCCTCGGCCTGTCCAACATCTCCTTCGGCCTCAACCCGGCCGCCCGCATCCTGCTGAACTCCGTCTTCCTCGACGAGTGCGTCAAGGCGGGCCTGGACTCCGCCATCGTCCACGCCTCCAAGATCCTCCCCATCGCCCGCTTCAGCGAGGAAGAGGTGCAGACCGCCCTCGACCTGATCCACGACCGCCGCGCAGAGGGCTACGACCCCCTCCAGAAGCTCATGCAGCTCTTCGAGGGCGCCACCGCGAAGTCCCTCAAGGCCGGCAAGGCCGAGGAACTGGCCGCCCTGCCGCTGGAGGAACGCCTCAAGCGCCGCATCATCGACGGCGAGCGCAACGGCCTCGAAGCCGACCTGGACGAGGCCCTCCAGGACCGCCCGGCCCTGGACATCGTCAACGAGACCCTCCTGGACGGCATGAAGGTCGTCGGCGAGCTGTTCGGCTCCGGCCAGATGCAGCTGCCGTTCGTCCTGCAGTCCGCCGAGGTCATGAAGGCCGCCGTCGCCCACCTCGAACCGCACATGGAGAAAACCGCCGACGGCGAAGGAGGGGCGGGCAAGGGCACCATCGTGCTGGCGACCGTACGCGGAGACGTCCACGACATCGGCAAGAACCTCGTCGACATCATCCTGTCCAACAACGGCTACAACGTCGTCAACCTCGGCATCAAGCAGCCCGTCTCCGCGATCCTCGACGCCGCCGAGGAGCACCGCGCCGACGTCATCGGCATGTCCGGCCTCCTGGTCAAGTCCACGGTGATCATGAAGGAGAACCTGGAGGAGCTCAACAGCCGGGGCCTCTCGGCCACCTACCCGGTCATCCTCGGCGGCGCCGCCCTCACCCGCGCCTACGTCGAGCAGGACCTGCACGAGATCTACCAGGGCGAGGTCCGCTACGCCCGCGACGCCTTCGAGGGCCTGCACCTGATGGACGCCCTCGTCGGCGTCAAGCGCGGCCTGCCCGGCGCCAAACTCCCCGAGCTCAAGCAGCGCCGCGTGCGCGCCGGCGCCGCCGTGGCCGTCGAGGAGCGCCCGGAAGAGGGCAACGTCCGCTCCGACGTCGCCACCGACAACCGCGTCCCCGAACCGCCGTTCTGGGGCACCCGCGTCATCAAGGGCATCCAGCTCAAGGAGTACGCCACCTGGCTGGACGAGGGCGCCCTCTACAAGGGCCAGTGGGGCCTCAAGCAGGCCCGCACCGGCGACGGACCGACCTACGAGGAACTCGTCGAGACCGAGGGCCGCCCGCGTCTGCGCGGCCTCCTCGACCGGCTCCAGACGGAGAACCTCCTCGAAGCCGCCGTCGTGTACGGCTACTTCCCCTGCGTGTCCAAGGACGACGACCTGATCATCCTGGACGAGCACGGCAACGAACGCACCCGCTTCACCTTCCCGCGCCAGCGCCGCGGCCGCCGACTGTGCCTCGCGGACTTCTTCCGCCCCCAGGAGTCGGGCGAGACCGACGTCGTCGGCCTCCAGGTCGTCACCGTCGGCTCCCGCATCGGCGAGGAGACCGCCAAGCTGTTCGAGTCCAACTCCTACCGCGACTACCTCGAACTGCACGGCCTGTCCGTCCAGCTCGCCGAGGCCCTCGCCGAGTACTGGCACGCGCGCGTGCGCTCCGAACTCGGCTTCGCCGGAGAGGACCCCGCCGACATCGAGGACATGTTCTCCCTGAAGTACCGCGGCGCCCGCTTCTCCCTCGGCTACGGCGCCTGCCCCGACCTGGAGGACCGCGCCAAGATCGCCGACCTCCTCCAGCCCGAGCGGATCGGCGTCCACCTCTCCGAGGAGTTCCAGCTCCACCCCGAGCAGTCCACCGACGCCATCGTGATCCACCACCCCGAGGCGAAGTACTTCAACGCACGGTGACACCCCCTCCCGTGTCACTGAGCACACTGATCCGATAAGTCGTACACTGGTCGGTCCACTGCAGGCCGGTTCCCCAGCGGGAACCGGCCTGCTCGTCCCTCAAAGGAGGTACGTGGATGACCAGCACGGTTCCCGCGCCCCTGACCCGAACGGCCGAAGGCTCCGCCCTCCAGGCGGTGCTCCTCGACATGGACGGCACCCTGGTGGACACCGAGGGCTTCTGGTGGGACGTCGAGGTGGAGGTCTTCGCCGGTCTCGGCCACACCCTCGACGACTCCTGGCGCCATGTCGTCGTCGGCGGCCCGATGAGCCGCAGCGCCGGGTTCCTGATCGAGGCCACCGGGGCCGGCATCACCCTCGCCGAACTGTCCGTCCTGCTCAACGAGGGGTTCGAGGACCGCATCACCCGCGCCCTGCCCCTGATGCCGGGAGCCGCCCGGCTGCTCGCCGAGCTCGCCGAGCACGAGGTCCCCACCGCCCTCGTCTCCGCCTCCCACCGGCGCATCATCGACCGCGTCCTGACCTCGCTCGGCCCCCAGCACTTCCACCTGACCGTCGCCGGCGACGAGGTCGCGCGCACCAAGCCGCACCCCGACCCCTACCTCCTCGCGGCCGCCGGCCTCGGCGTGGACCCGGCCCGGTGCGCCGTCGTCGAGGACACCGCGACCGGCGTCGCCTCGGCGGAGGCGGCGGGCTGCCATGTCGTCGCGGTGCCCTCCGTGGCCCCTATCGCCGCCGCCGCCCGGCGCACCGTGGTGCCCTCGCTGGAACAGGTCGACCTCCCTTTTCTGCGCGGTCTGATGCCCCTGTGACTCCACGACGAGTCCGCACCCGAGTCCGCTCCTATGATCACCACTCCGATCATTGGTGATCCGCCCGATGACGGAATTCACCGCGGGCGTTCACCGAGCGTGCACCACCGATAGCAACGTAATTCGGCGGGTGTGCGCACGGGGAAATTCCAATCTTCAATAACGGTTGAATTACGGACGGGCGCAGACTGTTGACGGTGTGACGTTCCACACGTCAGACGGGGTCGACAGGGGGGCGACCGGGTGCGCACACGCCGCGTTTTGGGCGTTCGACCGTGCCCTTGTGTCCTGATTGATGGACAGCTGCACGGATCGTTCCACCGATAATTCTTCAATGCGTTCACATGCGGTTTCGCTCCGTGATGGGCTTTCAACTCCGGTCGCGGCGAACCCTCCTGCCGGTCCGGACTAATCTCGTCGCGGAACATCACCCCAATCCCCGTGATCCGCCGCGACAACCTTGCATGCCGGGTACACGGACCGACAGCTGTGGAGAAACTCGAGCATGAACCGCAAGACTTTGGTGCTGCCGGCCGTGGCCGGTCTGCTCGCGCCCGTACTCGCCGCCTGCGGCGGGGCCGACAGCGGCAGCGGCAGCGGCGACGCCATCGTCGTGGGCACCACCGACCGGTTCACCGCCACGAAGGCCGCCCCCGCACCGCTCGACCCCGCCTACGCCTACGACGTCGGCACCTGGAACATCCTGCGCCAGACCGTGCAGACCCTGATGATCGTGCCCAAGGGCGACGGCGACCCCGTCCCCGAGGCGGCGGAGTCCTGCGAATTCACCGATAGCGGCAACGAACGCTACGCCTGCAAGCTCCGTGACGGCCTGAAGTTCGCGAACGGCGACGCCGTCACCGCCGAGGACGTCAAGTTCTCCATCGACCGCGCCCGCGCCCTCAAGGCCGACTCCGGCGTCTTCGCCCTGCTGTCCACCGTCGACACCGTCGAGACGCAGGGTGACAACGAAGTCATCTTCCACCTCAAGACCGCCGACGCCACCTTCCCGTACAAGCTGTCGACCCCGGTCGCCGGCATCGTCAACCCCGACGACTACGAGAAGGACAAGCTCCGCGACGGCTTCGAGGTCGACGGCTCCGGCCCCTACACCCTCAAGGCCGAGACCGACGGCGACGCCGTCACCAAGGCCGTGTTCACCAAGAACCCCAACTACAAGGGGACACTGAAGGTGAACAACGACGAGGTCGACATGGTGTCCTACGACGATGCCGACGCCATGGGCACCGCCCTCGAAAAGGGCGACATCGACGTGATGACCCGCACCATGTCCCCGGAGCAGATCAAGAAACTCTCCGAGGCCTCCGCCGACAGCGACATCGACCTCGTCGAACTCGCCGGCCTCGAGATCCGCTACCTGGCCTTCAACACCGACGCCCCCGCCGTCAAGACCAAGGCCGTGCGCCAGGCGATGGCCCAGGTCATCAACCGGGCCGAGCTGGTCTCCCAGGTCTACGGCTCCCAGGCCGAAGCCCTCTACTCGCTCGTCCCGGCCTCCGTCACCGGCCACTCCAACGCCTTCTTCAACAAGTACAGCGACCCGAGCGTCACCAAGGCCAAGGCCCTGCTGGCCCAGGCGGACATCACCACCCCGGTCGAGCTCACGCTGAACTACACGACCGACCACTACGGCCCGGCCACCAAGAAGGAGTTCGAGCTGCTGAAGAAGCAGCTCAACGACAGCGGCCTGTTCGACGTCACCATCAAGGGCGCCGTCTGGGACACCTTCATCCCCGCCGAACGCAAGGGCCGCTACGCCGTCTACGGCATGGGCTGGTTCCCCGACTTCCCCGACGCCGACAACTTCCTCGCGCCGTTCCTCGACAAGGACAACACCCTCAACTCCCCGTACAGCAACAGCGACATCATCAACACCCTGATCCCGCAGTCCCGCCGCGAAGCCGACCGCATCAGCGCCGACAAGAGCCTCACCGAGATCCAGGACATCGTCGCCGACGACGTCCCGATCCTCCCGCTGTGGCAGGGCAAGCAGTACATCGCCGCCGGCACCGACATCACCGGCACCGCGTACGTTCTCAACTCCTCCGCCACCCTCCAGCTGTGGGAACTCGGCCGCGGGGTGAGCAACTGAGAGGCTCCATCCGTCGGGTGATACGTTTTTCGCGGCCGGGGCCCGGGGGATGGTGGCCCCGGTGTGACGGGACCCGACGACAAGGTACTTCGTGAACATGCGCAACCAGTGGCCGGTCCTGCCTATCGTGGCGGGACTGGCCTCCGGCTTGTTGACCGGCTGCGGCACCCAGACCGGGGGCTCGGACGGCGACAGCTCCACCGTGGTGCTCGGGATGTCAGACGACGTCCTCGCCACGGATCCGGCCTCCGGCTACGACCCCGGATCCTGGATGTTGTTCAACAACGTCTTCCAGTCGCTGCTCAGCTTCCCCAAGGGCGGCACCGAACCCGAGCCCGACGCGGCGAAGGAATGCTCCTTCACGGACCGGCAGACCAAGATCTACCGCTGCACCCTCAAGGACGGCCTGAAGTTCTCCAACGGTGACGACCTCACCTCCGAGGACGTCAAGTTCTCCTTCGACCGCATGCTGAAGATCAACGACGACAACGGCCCCGCGGTCATGTTCCCCATGCTCGACAAGATCGCGACACCGGACGCCAAGACCGTCGTCTTCACCCTGAAGGTCCCCGACGCCACCTTCCCCAGCAAACTCGCCTCCGGCGCAGGCTCCATCGTCGACCACCAGGAGTACGACGCCGACAGCCTGCGCGAGGACGGCGGCGCCGTCGGCTCCGGCCCCTACAAACTCGACTCCTTCGACGACGACCGGGCCGTCTTCACCGTCAACGACAACTACCAGGGCACCGCCGGCGACACCCAGAACCAGGGCGTCACCCTCAAGTTCTTCGGCGGCGACCAGAAGGCCCTCAAAAAGGCACTCCTCGACGGCGACATCGACATCGCCTACCGCGGCCTCACCGCCACCGACATCGCCGACATCGACGCCGACGCCGACAACGAAGGCGCCGAAGTCGTCGAAGGCAGCAGCGCCGAGGTCCAGCACCTGGTCTTCAACACCGACGACCCCGTCACCGGAAAACTCGGCGTCCGCCGGGCCATCGCCTACCTCATCGACCGCGAAGCCCTCATCAGCGACGTCTACGAAGGCACCGCCGACCCGCTGTACTCGATCATCCCGGCCGGCATAGCGGGCCACAACACCGCCTTCTTCGACCGCTACGGCGCCCGCCCCGACCAGGCCAAGGCCGCCGCCGCGCTCCAGGACGAAGGCCTCACCGGCAAGGTGAAACTCACCCTCTGGTCCACCCCCTCCCGCTACGGCCCCGCCACCGACCAGGAACTCAAGACCGTCGCCGCACAGCTCAACGCCAGCGGCCTGTTCGACGCCGACGTCAAGTCCGTCCCCTTCGACCAGTACGAGAAGGACATCGCCGACGGCAAGTACGGCGTCTACGTCAAGGGCTGGGTCCCCGACTACCCCGACGCCGACAACTTCACCGCCCCCTTCTTCGGCGACGGCAACGTCCTCGCCAACAACTACACCAACAAGACCATCACCGGCACACTCATCCCACGCACCGCCGCCCAGAGCGACCGCACCGCCACCGACGCCGACTACGCCACCCTCCAGGACATCGTCGCCGAGGAACTCCCCGTCCTCCCCGTCTGGCAGGCCAAGCAGTACGCCGTCGTCGGCGAGAACGTCTACGGCCTCGAGAACTGCCTCGACGCCTCCACCGTGTTCCGCTTCTGGGAACTCAGCAAGGACTGACCACCGGCAGACACGACCAAGGCAGACACGACAAAGGGCGCCCCCGCACAACAGGGGCGCCCTTCACGTCGTACCCGAACGCCCTACGGCTGCGCGCCCGGCCGCACCAGACCACTCTCGTACGCGTACACCGCGGCCTGCACCCGGTCACGCAGCCCCAGCTTCGTCAGCACATGCCCCACATGCGTCTTCACCGTCGTCTCACTCACGAACAGATCCGCCGCGATCTCCGCGTTCGACAACCCCCGCGCCACCAGCTTCAACACCTCCACCTCACGGTCCGTCAGCGTATGCAGCGTGTCCGGCACCGGCTCGTCACCCGACGGCAGATGCGTCGCGTACTTGTCCAGCAACCGACGCGTGATGCTCGGCGCCAGCATCGCCTCACCCGCCGCCACCACCCGGATCGCCTGCACCAGCTCATGCGCGGGCGCGTCCTTCAACAGAAACCCACTCGCCCCCGCCCGCAACGCCTCCACCACATACTCGTCGAGATCGAACGTCGTCAGCACCAACACCTTCGCCGGACCGTCCCGCCCCGGCCCGGTGATCTGCCGGGTCGCCTCCACCCCGTCCATCCGCGGCATACGGATGTCCATCAGCACCACATCGGGCTGCAGCGCCCGCACCTGGTCCAGGGCCTGAAGACCGTCTCCGGCCTCACCGACGACCGCGATGTCCTGCTCCGCCTCCAGAATCATCCGGAAGCCGGTACGCAGCAGCGGCTGGTCGTCGACCAGTAGGACGCGGATGGCCACGTGAGTCTCCTTCGCTAGTCCGGCCCCATTCTGCCCTGCTCGACGTCACCGGACGCCGCCGCCCTCACCGGCAACGGATACGGCGGGGGAGTACCACCGAACTCCGGACAGTGCGCCTGGTGATCGCACCAGCCGCACAGCTTCGTCGGCCGCGGCCGCCACTCACCCGTCTCCGTCGCCAGCCGGATCGCCTCCCACAGCGCCAGCAGCTTGCGCTCCACCCGCTCCAGATCGGCGAGCACCGGGTCGTACGTCAGCACATCCCCACTGCCGAGATACACCAGCTGCAGCCGCCGCGGCACCACGTTCTTCAGCCGCCACACCACCAGCGCGTAGAACTTCATCTGGAACAACGCCCCGTCGGCGTACTCCGCGCGAGGCGCCTTGCCCGTCTTGTAGTCCACGATCCGCACCTCACCGGTGGGCGCCACATCGACCCGGTCGATGATCCCCCGCAGCCTGAGCCCCGACTCCAGCTCCGCCTCCACGAACAGCTCCCGCTCAGCCGGCTCCAGACGCGTCGGATCCTCCAGCGTGAACCAGCGCTCCACCAGCGCCTCCGCCTCCGCCAGCCAGCCCGCCATCCGCACACCGTCCGGATCGTCGGCGAACAGCTCCACCACCTCCGGCCGCGTCCGACGCAACCGGTCCCACTGCCCCGGAATCAACGCCTTCGCCCTCGGCGCCGTCCGCTCCACCGCCGGCGCGTCGAACAACCGCTCCAGCACCGCGTGCACCAGAGTCCCCCTGGTCGCCGCAGCACTCGGCTTCTCCGGCAACCGGTCGATCACCCGGAACCGGTACAACAACGGACACTGCATGAAATCCCCGGCCCGCGACGGCGACAACGAGGACGGCGCCACAGCCACAGACCCGGCAGCCCCGGCCACAACGGCCCCCACCGGCCCGGGCAGGACGACGCCCTCCGCCCCCTCGGGCAGGATCGCCCCCGCCCCCACCGCTGCCACCGCCTCCGACCCGGCCACCTCCACCCGCGCCGACTCCTCCACGTCCCCACCCTCGACGCCCGCCGCCCCGCCGACGCCCTCGCTGCTGCTCTCCATACCCCAGACCATACGGCCCGCCACTGACAGTCACCCACCCCCTGCCCGGCCCGTCCGACGACGAGCCGGGAAACACGGGGGTGCCGGGGCGGAACGCATCCCGACGGCCGCATACCATCGGTCACAGACCCTTCCGCCCGGCAGGAGCGGGAGACGCTTCGAACGAGGGGACATCGTGGTGGAAAGCGGCGGGAGCGGGCGGCCGCGGCCGGACAACGAAGAGTCGGCCGAGCACCCCGCCACACCAGCTCCCCAGGCCACCGCCCCCGCGGAGCCCGAGGACCCGACCCCGTCCACGCCCACCACAGAGCCGGACCGGGCCCCGTCCGAAGGGCAGACCCCGGGAGCGGAGTCCTCCCACGGGCAGACACAAGGAGCCAAGCCCTCCAGCGAGCGACCGGAAGACACGGACCCCGGCGACGAGACCACACCCCCCACCCCCGACGCCGCCCCGAGCGGCGACCGCGCCCGCGCACACTCGGACCACCACGAACCCGGCGCCACCCACGACACCACCCCCACCGGCATCAAGGGCCCCCCGCCCCAGCGGCCCCCCGAGCAGCCCCGCGGCGGACTGCTCATGGGACGCCCCTTCGGCGTACCCGTCTACGTCGCGCCCAGCTGGTTCCTCGTCGCCGCGCTGATCACCTGGGTGTTCGGCGGACAACTCGACCGCGTCCTGCCCGAACTCGGCGCCGCCCGCTACCTCGTCTCCCTCTTCTTCGCCGTCGCCTTCTACGCCTCCGTCCTCATCCACGAACTCGCCCACACCCTCGCCGCCCTCCGCTTCAAACTCCCCGTACGCCGCATCCAGCTCCAGTTCTTCGGCGGCGTCTCCGAAATCGAGAAAGAAGCCGAGACCCCCGGCCGCGAATTCTGGCTCGCCTTCGTCGGCCCCCTGCTCTCCCTCCTCCTCGCCGGCGTCTTCTACGCCGCCATGCAACCCGTCGAACCCGGCACCGTCCCCGGCGTCCTCCTCGCCGGCCTGATGATCTCCAACCTCATCGTCGCCATCTTCAACCTCCTCCCCGGCCTCCCCCTCGACGGCGGCCGCATGCTCCGCGCCGTCGTCTGGAAGCTCACCGGCAAACCCATGACCGGTACCATCGCCGCCGCCTGGGTCGGCCGCGCCCTCGCCGTCTCCGTCCTCATCGGCCTCCCCCTGCTCACCCAGTCCGGCGCCCTCGGGTCCAGCGCCGAGGACAGCGTCGGCATGGACACCGTCACCGACGCCCTCCTCGCCGCCATCCTCGCCGCGATCATCTGGACCGGCGCAGGCAACAGCCTCCGCATGGCCCGCCTGCGCGAACACCTGCCCGAACTACGCGCCCGCACCCTCACCCGCCGCGCCGTACCCGTCGAAAGCGACACCCCCCTCTCCGAAGCCCTCCGCCGCGCCAACGCCGCCGGCGCCCGCGCCCTCGTCGTCGTCGACGCCCACGGCGAACCCCTCTCCCTCGTCCGCGAGGCCGCCATCGTCGGCGTACCCGAACACCGCCGCCCCTGGGTCGCCGTCAGCGGCCTAGCCCAGGACCTCACCGACGGCATGCGCGTCTCGGCAGAACTGGCGGGAGAAGACCTCCTGGACGTACTCCGGGCCACCCCGGCAACGGAATACCTGGTGGTGGAGGAGACAGGCGAGATCTACGGCGTCCTGTCAGCAGCAGACGTCGAACGAGCCTTCGTCAAGGCAATGGCAAGGCCCGCCTGACAACGCCCCGAGGCCAAGCGCGCCCCAAAGGGGCGCGGGGCTGTATCGATGTGCGGCTACCGCCGCGTGGGCGCGAGCAACCACAGACAGCCCGGACTGTTCACACGCACCGTAGGCCCCCTGGTCGGTCCAGCCCCCGGCAGGGAACCGGTAGGCTGTTCACATGTCCGAACCGACCGGTGCCGCCCGCAGGCGCGGGCCCTTCAAGGTCGGGGACCAGGTTCAGCTGACCGACCCCAAGGGCCGCCACTACACGTTCACGCTCGAGGACGGGAAGAACTTCCACACCCACAAGGGTTCCTTCCCCCACGACGAACTGATCGGCGCACCCGAGGGCAGCGTTGTCCGCACCACCGGGAACGTCGCCTACCTCGCGCTGCGCCCCCTGCTCCCCGACTACGTCCTGTCCATGCCCCGCGGCGCAGCCGTCGTCTACCCCAAGGACGCCGGCCAGATCCTCGCCTTCGCCGACATCTTCCCCGGCGCACGCGTCGTCGAAGCCGGCGTCGGCTCCGGCTCACTCAGCAGCTTCCTGCTCCGCGCCATCGGCGACCAGGGCATGCTGCACTCCTACGAGCGCCGCGAGGACTTCGCCGACATCGCCCGGCAGAACGTCGAACGCTACTTCGGCGGCCCCCACCCCGCCTGGCAGCTCACCGTCGGCGACCTCCAGGACAACCTCAGCGACACCGACGTCGACCGCGTCATCCTCGACATGCTCGCCCCCTGGGAATGCCTCGAAGCCGTCTCCAAGGCCCTCGTCCCCGGCGGCATCCTCTGCTGCTACGTCGCCACCACCACCCAGCTCGCCCGCACCGTCGAATCCATCCGCGAGATCGGCTCCTTCAACGAACCGACCGCCTGGGAGACGATGATCCGCAACTGGCACATCGAAGGCCTCGCCGTCCGCCCCGACCACCGCATGATCGGCCACACCGGCTTCCTCCTCACCGCCCGCCGCCTCGCCGACGGCGTCGAACCGCCCATGCGCCGCCGCCGCCCCGCCAAGGGCGCCTACGGCGAGGACTACGCCGGCCCCAACGCCGACGGAGGCAACGGCCGCTGACCCGGCCCCCACACCACGGACAACGACAGGGCGCCGTGGCCGAGTTCCCACAACCAATCCGGAACTCGGCCACG
>NZ_JBLRVZ010000046.1:58689-81397 GCF_048159505.1 Streptomyces sp. T028 | reverse complement strand
GGGCGCGGGGAACTGCGCGACCAGCCCCCACGGACCCGCAGCCACACGACCGCCCGCAGCTGAGCGCCCTGAAGGGGCGCGGGGAACTGCGCGACCAGCCCCCACGGACCCGCAGCCACACGACCGCCCGTAGCTTCGGCGACCGGTCGCACCCAGGGGCGCGGGGAACTGCGCGACCAGCCCCCGCGGACGCGCGGTCGCACGGCCCGGACAGGGCTACGGTGCGACCGCTGCCAGGCGGTGTACGTCCCTTGCCGTGCCCGTGACGCCCGACAGGAAGCCCTGGGCCCTTGGGGAGGCGTGCTCCGTGAGCCAGGTGGGGTCGATGTCGCAGACCGCCACGCGGACGTCCGTGCCGGAGAGCGCCAGCGGGAGGGTGTGGACGACGGTGGACGGGAAGCTGAGGACCGTTCGGCCGATCGGGCCACGGCGGGCGATCAGTTCCAGGGGGAGGTCGGGCCGGACCACCTCCAGGCCCGTCTCCACGGCCAGCCGGTGGAGTTTGTCCGCGCTCTCGCGGCGGTGGGCGAAGTAGCGGGCCGCGCCGTGCGCACGGGCGAGGGTCCGGACGGCCTCCAGGTAACGGTCCGCGTCCACCACACCGGTCTCGACGAGGGACGTGCCCACCATGTCCGCGCCCTTGGTGACGCGCGGCGGCCCGAAGCGGGCCCGGGTCCAGGTGAAGGTGTTGGCGGTGACCGTGACGCCGTCCGGGGTCTCCTGGACCGGCATCGCGGAGAAGACCTCGACCCGGGTGTCGGCCGAAGGGGTGAGCCGGCGGCGGGCCGAGGAGGACACCGGCGCGAAGACCAGGTCGCGGGGGCCGGGTCGGCCGCCCTTGCGGTGCCAGCGGACGAGGCGTTCGCCGCGGGCCAGCTGGCCGACGAACTCCATGGTCGCGGTGCCGTCGTCGACCACGACGAGGTCGGTGGCCCTGGTGATGGACAGCAGGAGCTGGACGTACCGGGAGAACGGGTCCCCCATGACGACCCGCCGGGCGCGGCGCAGCAGCGGGGTGAGCCCACCGATCGTGCGGAAGGGGGCCACGGTGCCGCCGCGGGCCTCCTCCCAGCGGACCGTGTGGCCCTCGTCGCGGGCCAGCTCGGCCATGCGGCGCAGCTGGCCGCGGGTCATCGGGTCGGTCGGGGACAGGACGACGAGGGTGAGCTCCACGCCGGACCCCGCGCCGGACCCCGCGCCGGACCCCGCGCCGGGCTCCGCGCCGGGCTCCGTCCGGGCGTGCGCCCATTCGAGCACGTTCAGAAGCTGCACCGGGCTCTCGACGAACGCGAGGGTGTGGGGGGTGGTGCCGGTGTCCGTGCCGGCGCGGGGGCTCAACGGCTCATCCTCGTACGACCGTCCCGTAGTGGTGGGTGACTCAGACCGCGACCGGCTCGCCCGCCGCCGCGGCGATCTCCGCCTCCGCGACGACGCCGCTCACCCGGCGCAGCTTCTTCATGGGGCCGAGCTCGGAGTCGTAGACCTTCTTGACGCCGTCGCCGAGGGAGGCCTCGATGGTGCGGATGTCACGGACGAGACGCGTCAGGCCCTGGGGCTCGACGGAGGCGGCCTGGTCGGAGCCCCACATCGCGCGGTCGAGGGTGATGTGGCGCTCGACGAAGACGGCGCCGAGGGCGACGGCGGCCAGGGTGGTCTGCAGGCCGGTCTCGTGGCCGGAGTAGCCGATCGGGACGTTCGGGTACTCCTTCTCCAGCGTGTTGATCACGCGGAGGTTGAGCTCCTCGGCCTTGGCCGGGTAGGTCGAGGTGGCGTGGCACATGACGATGTTGTCGCTGCCGAGCACCTCGACGGCGTGGCGGATCTGCCTCGGGGTCGACATGCCGGTGGAGAGGATGACCGCGCGGCCGGTGGCGCGCAGGGCGCGCAGCAGCTCGTCGTCGGTGAGGGAGGCGGAGGCCACCTTGTGGGCGGGGACGTCGAACTTCTCCAGGAAGGCGACGGCCTCGGTGTCCCACGGGGAGGCGAACCAGTCGATCCCCTTCTCCTTGCAGTACTCGTCGATCTTGCGGTACTCGTCCTCGCCGAACTCCACGCGGTGGCGGTAGTCGATGTACGTCATCCGGCCCCACGGCGTGTCGCGCTCGATGTCCCACTGGTCGCGCGGGGTGCAGATCTCGGGGGTGCGCTTCTGGAACTTGACGGCGTCGCAGCCGGCCTCGGCGGCCACGTCGATCAGCTTGAACGCGTTCTCGAGGTCGCCGTTGTGGTTGATGCCGATCTCGCCGCAGATGTAGACCGGGCGACCGGGGCCGACCTCGCGGGAACCGAACGTGCGCAGACGGGAGTTGGTGCTCATGGCGGAACGTTCCTTACCTGGTGAGGGTGTCGAGAGAGGGTCCGAGGATCCAGCCGGCGATCTCCCGGATCGCGCCGTCGCCACCGGGGACGGTGGTGACCGCGCGTGCGGCGCCGCGTACGACGTCGTGGGCGCTCGCGACCGCCACCGGCCAGCCCACGAGGGCGAAGCAGGGGAGGTCGTTGACGTCGTTGCCGACGTAGAGCACGCGCTCCGGCGCGATGCCCTGTTCCTCGCACCACTGCTTGAGTGCGAGGTCCTTGCGGTCGATGCCGTGCAGGACCGGGAGCTTCAGCTTCCGGGCCCGGGCGGCGACGACCGGGTTCTGTTCCGAGGACAGGATCAGGAGCGGGAAGCCGCTCCTGCGCAGGGCGGCGATGCCGAGGCCGTCGCCGCGGTGGACGGAGACGAACTCCCGTCCGTCGGAGTCGATCAGCACCCGGTCGTCGGTCTGGGTGCCGTCGAAGTCGAGGACGATCGCGTCGATGTCGTCCGCGGTGGGCAGACCGTCGGGGCGGTCCGCGTCGAAGAGGGGGGCCAGGGCGCGGGCGCGGGCGAGGTCGTGCGGGTCGTCGACCTCCAGGACCCGGGCGGGGTCGGTGCGGACGAGGTCGGTGCGGCCGAAGAAGCGGTGGCCGTGCTCGCGGAAGCCGGCCGCGTCCATGGCGTAGGCGGCGCCGGTCTCCAGGAAGTCCTGGGGGCGGTCCTGGCGGCGCGGGCGGTAGGACTTGTCGTGGTTGACGCCGTTGCCGCCGCCCAGGTCGCCATCGGCGTCGCCGTCGCGCCAGACGAAGCCGTGGAAGGGGGCCACGGTCACCGCCGTGTCCGCGCCCCGCTCCGCGACGGCCGAGGCGACCCCGTCGACGTCCTCGCGGACCAGGAACGGGCTGGTGCACTGCACGAGCAGGACGACGTCGACCGGGGCGCCGTGCAGGGCCTCGTGGGCGTCCATGGCGTGCAGGACGGCCGCCTCGGAGGTGGCGGTGTCGCCGGCGATGACGGCCGGGCGCAGCACGACCTCGGCGCCCGCCTCGCGGGCCGCGGCGGCGATGGCCTGGTCGTCGGTGGAGACGACGACGTCGGTGACGAGCCGGGTGGCCCGGCACTCGCGGACCGCGCGGGCGACCAACGGGACGCCGCCGACGGGGGCGAGGTTCTTCGCAGGCACGCCCTTGGAGCCGCCGCGCGCGGGGATCACGGCGAGGACGCGGCGCCGCTCCGCTGGGGAGTCGGACATGGGGGCTTCTCCTTGCTGTGGAGGACGGTCACTCACGGCGCTCCCCGCGCGGGGCGGCGGACCGCCGCGGCCGGCGCGCCGACCGGCGGCCGCTCGCGGCACGCCTGCGCCGGACAGGGCGGATCCGGCGTCCTGTGCCCGGTCCACCGCCGGACGGCCCCCGCTCACAGCTCCCCCATCCGCCGGATCACGGGCGCCACGCGCTGCACCCCGTGCCGGTAGGCGCCGCGCGCGGCACGGCGCACGATCTGCCGGACCGGGCCGGGCTCCCTGTCGGCGGCGGGTGCGCCGGGCAGCGGGCTGCCGTCGGGGCCGAGGTGGTGGCGGGCGAGGATTCCGGGCAGATAGCCGGGCGCGGTGGCGGGCGTGTACCAGGGGGTGAGGGGCGGCAGTCCGCCGGGCCGGTCGAGCAGCTTGGCGATGCGCTCGCGGGCCGCGTCGAAGGCGGTCGCGTACGAACCGTCGGCCGCCACTCCCTGCCGGGAGACCCACTCCGCGTCGGGGGCGGGCCGGTGGCCGGCGTCGAGCTGGTCCCAGGAGGCGAGGCAGCCGGAGCCGACGAAGTGGTGGTTGCCGAGGGCCTCACGCACCCCGAGGTCGCTGAGGACGACGGTGGGGACCCGGCGGTGCAGGGACTCCAGGGCCGCGGTGGAGCTGATGGTGACCAGCAGGTCGGTGCGGTCGAGGACCTCGCCCATGTTGCCGTACACCAGGCGGAAGTTGGCCGGCGGGTCGAGCCGCTGGACCAGCTTCTGGTACGGCAGTTCCTCGATGTGGGTGGTGTGCTCGCCGGGCTTGGAGCGCAGCTTCAGCAGCACCTCGCGCTCGGGGTGCAGCCGGGCGTGCTGGACCAGCCGGTTCAGCAGGTACGTACGGTCCTTGCGGCTCTCCGGTACGGAGGGCTGCGCGGCGAAGACGACCGTGTACGGGTCGTGCTCGCCGGTGTAGGGGGCGCCGCCGAGGAAGGGCAGGGCGACCTCGGTCACCGAGGAGGAGTCGGCGCCGACCCCGTCGTAGACCGCGCGGAAACGCTCGGCGTCCTGGCGGGAGTTGGCGAGGACGAGGTCGGCGCCGTGCCGCAGCAGCAGTCCGTCGGCGAGCTTCTCGTAGACGACGCCGACATAGCCGGTGACGACGACGGGACGGTCCGCCCTGCCCTCCCAGACCCGCTTGAGGCCGTGCAGGACCGCCTGGACGCCGCCGCCGACGAGCGCGAGGACGAGGACGTCGTACGACTCCCGCGCCATGGCGCGCAGGAACTCGACGGCGGTGACCTCGCGCAGGGAGTCGGCGTGCACGCCCACCTCGGCGAGCTGGCGCGGGGTGGGCGTGGCGCGGCCACGCAGGAGGAACCCGTCGAGGACGGGGGCGACGGGATGGACGGGGTCGGCTTGCACCCCGCTTCCGGATCCGGGCACGATCCTGGAGGCGGTCAGCGCACCCCATTTCCATCGGGTGTCCGAGTCCGCGAGGACGGCAATCCGTGGGGGGTTCGCAGTACTTGCTGGCACGTCGAAGACGCTAGAAAGCAAAACCCAGGGTTGGCCCAACCTCGATTCAACGAAAAGTTAACAGCAGCCCACCGGAGACCGAACTGGCCCTCCAGAAGCCGTGCTGCACGCCCGGTGCACCAATCCGACACATTGAGTTCACCCCCTGTCTCCTCAACGGAAAGTTCCGCTGTCGGGGGTCCTCCTAGGATTTCGCCGTGCCAAAGCTCTCCGTGATCGTGCCGTTCTACAACGTCCAGCAATACGCGCCGGACACCCTCAGAAGCCTTCGCCTCAACGCCCGGCCGGACTTCGAGTTCGTCCTGGTGGACGACAAATCGAAGGACGAGACTCCGGCCATTCTGGAACGGGCGGCCGAAGATCTTTCCGCGGTCGCCCAGGTGCGGTACGTCCGCCATGAGGAGAACGGGGGGCTGGCCACCGCGCGCAACACCGGGCTCGACGCGGCGAGCGGCGAGTACCTGACGTTCCTGGACGGCGACGACTGGCTGGCGCGCGGCTATCTGACCGAACTGGTCACCGCGATCGAGACGCTGGGCTGCGACTTCGTCCGGACAGACCATGTGCAGGCCACCGGGCGCGCCCGCACGATCGTCCGCCACCCGCTGGGGCGCCGCGACGAGGTGCTCAGCCCGCGGGACGCGATCCTGCCGGTCGACCGCACCACGTCTGTGGACTACGCCTACGCCTGGGCCGGCGCCTACCACCGCCGGCTCGTCGACCGCGGGCTGCTGCACTTCACGCACGGGCTGCGCACCGCCGAGGACCGGCCGTGGATCTGGAAGCTGCACCGGGAGGCGGAGTCGTTCGCCGTGCTGAACCTGCACGGCGTCTTCTACCGCCGCGGGGTCGCCTCCTCCCTCACCCAGATCGGCGACGCCCGCCAGCTCGACTTCATCCGCGCCTTCGACGAGGTGATCGAGGAGACCGCGCGGGACCGGGACGCGGACCGGCTGCTGCCGAAGGCCGTGCGCACCTACTGCGCGATCATCGCCCACCACCTCGCGGACATCGACAAGTTCGAGCCCGCCGTGGCCAAGCAGCTGCGGACGATGAGCTCGGCGGCCATAAAGCGGATGCCGCAGGAGCTGCTCACCGACGTTCTCGACACCATGGACCTGCGCCGCTCCGCCAAGCTGCGGCGGCTCAGGCGCCAGATCACCAGCGCGAAGGCGGCCGCCTGATGGCATCCACGACCCAGATCTTCTGCGCCTCCACGCTGTACGGCGCGGCCACCCTCGCCGCCGCCCTGGACGCGGACTGCTTCCCGGCGGCCGAGCGGCGGCTGCTGCTGGTCTGCAACAACGCGACGAACCCGGAGACCGCCCCGGCCCTCGACGAGATGCCGGGCTTCGCACCGCTGCGCGACCGCTTCGACGACGTGCTCTCCTGGAACGAGGCGATCAGCCCCTTCCACCCGGGCGCCTGGTCGCCGAGCCCCGACGACGTCCCGCTCTTCGAGCGGTATCTGCGGCTGCTGTGGGGGCTCGGCGAGGACCGGGTGGAGATCGTCCTGGAGTCCATCCAGGTCAACCCGGCCCAGGCCGTCGCCCAGCTGTTCCCCGGCGCGCCGATCGAGGTCTACGCCGACGGCCTGATGAGCTACGGCCCCACGCGCAACAAGCTCGACCCGCTGATCGGCACCCGGGTGCGCCGACTGCTCCACCTGGACCTGGTTCCGGGTCTGGTCCCGCTCCTCCTCACCGAGTTCGAAGTGCCCGCGCGTACGGTCCCGTCAGCCGCGTTCCTGAAGGTGCTCGGGCAGGTGGCCGACGCCGTACCGGAGCTGCCGCCGCTGCCCGACGACTTCGCGCTGCTGCTCGGGCAGTACCTCTCCGCGCTGGACATCATGTCCGCGAAGGAGGAGGAGGACCTGCACGTACGGATGATGCGGGGTGCGGTGGCCAAGGGGCACCGCTCGGTCGTCTTCAAGCCGCACCCGTCCGCCCCGGCCCGCTTCATCCGGATCCTGGAGTCGGAGGCGGAGAAGCTAGGGGTCGACCTCACGGTCCTGGACACCCCCGTGCTCGCCGAGGTGCTGTTCCAGAAGGCGCGGCCCGCGCTGGTCGTCGGCTGCTTCTCCACGGCGCTGTTCACCGCGACCGCGTTCTACGAGCTGCCGGTCGCCCGGACCGGCACCGCACCGCTGCTGGACCGGCTGACGCCGTACCAGAACAGCAACCGGGTGCCGGTGGTGCTCGCGGACGCGCTGCTGGCGGACCTGGAGGACAAGGAAGAGATCATCGCGTCCGACACCCTGACCGGCCTGCTCACCGCCGTCGGATTCGTCATGCAGCCGCAGATCCTCTCCGGCCTGCGCCCCACGGCCGAAAGCTACCTGCGCACGTATCTCGGCCCGCGCACCCAGCGTTACTTCAGGCGCAAGCGGCTGACATCCCTGGGGCTCCCCGGCGGCATCCCGGAGCGACTGTCGTTCCTCCCGCAGAACTCCACGGCCCGCCGAGTGGTACGCCGAGCAAAGGCGCTGCGCAAAGCGATCAAGCGCTGATACTCACGCCGATTATCAAATAAACCTGAAAACATGAAGAGCAATGGGGAAGCTGCCCCCCGGTCGTGGCGAGTTGGTCTGCTGTTCACTCTCGCTCCATAGCTTCCCCGAATGCTGCAAATAGCGTTCTCCACAGTCCCGTTCCGATGGGCGGGCGGGTCGGAATGACACAGCAGGACATACGCCCGCCCGCCGCCGCGCTCACGCTCGCCGAACAGGCTCCGGAGCAGCGGTCGCTGATCTCGTACGTCCTGCCGGTCTACAACGAGCAGGACGGCATCGCCCAGTTCCACAAGGAACTGACAGCCGCGTTCGACGGCCGACCGGAGCTCGACTTCGAGATCGTGTACGTCAACGACGGGTCCGCCGACGGCTCGCTGGCGATCCTCAAGGGGCTGGCCGAGCGGGACGACCGCGTGCGGATCGTCGACTTCGCCCGCAACTTCGGGCACCAGATCGCCATCACGGCCGGACTGGACGTGGCGCGGGGCGACGCGGTGATCGTCATGGACACCGACCTCCAGGACCCGCCCCGGGTCAGCCTGGAGCTGGTGGACGCCTGGCGCGAGGGTGCGGAGATCGTGCACGCGCGGCGCCGCAGCCGCCAGGACACTCTGTTCAAGCGGACCACCGCCCACATGTACTACCGCGTACTGCGCTCCTCCACCGAGGTCGACATCCCGCTCGACACCGGCGACTTCCGCCTCCTCGACCGGCGCGTCGCCGACGAGCTGCGCAAGTACCGCGAGAAGAGCCGGTTCGTGCGCGGGATCGTCGCCTCGATGGGATACCGGCAGACCGAGGTGTCCTTCGACCGCGACGAACGCTTCGCGGGCGAGACCAAGTACCCGCTGCGCAAGATGGCCAAGCTCGCCATCGACGGTGTGACCAGCTTCTCCACCGTGCCACTGAAGATGATCACCCGGCTCGGCTTCGTCGTCCTCGCCCTCTCCATGGTCGGCATCGTCTACGCCCTCGCCATGAAGTTCTTCCGGCCCGACATCACCGTCTCCGGCTGGACGATGCTGATGGTCGTCGTGCTGTTCCTGGGCGGCGTCCAGATGCTGTCGCTCGGCGTCATCGGCACGTACATAGGCCGCATCTACAGCGAGGCACAGGGCCGTCCGCTGTACCTGGTGCGCGAGGTGATCGGTGGTTCCCAGGCCGATGACTGAGACCACGGCCAGGATCCAGGCGCCCTCCACCTCCTCCCGGACCGTGCGCCAACTGGTCCGCTACACCCTCATCGGCGGCAGCGGGGTCACCCTCGACCTCGTCGTCTTCCTGCTGCTGCACAACTGGGCCGGGATGGACGAGCAGTTCGCCAACGCGATCAGCACCACGCTCGCCATCACCAACAACTTCGCCCTCAACGCCCGCTTCACCTTCGAGCGCCGCGACCGGCTCTTCGTGCGCTTCCTGCGCTTCTACGCCGTCGGACTGACCGGCATCGCCCTGACGAACCTGCTCTTCCTCGCCTTCACCGACGGACTGGGCATCAACGCCAACATCATCAAGGTGGCCTCGATGCCCCTGGTCCTGGCGCTCCAGTTCGTGCTCAACAAAAAATGGAGCTTCGCATGAACCTCGGCATCATCGGCGCGGGTGCCACCGGGCTGACCGCCGCCTGGGACGCCGTGCGCGCCGGGCACCAGGTGACCATCCTGGAGGCCGCCGGTGAACTCGGCGGGCTGGCCGCCTCGCTGGAGGTGGGCGGGGTGCCGCTGGAGCGGTACTACCACCACATCTTCCGCAGCGACAAGGCGATGATCGCGCTGATCGGGGAGCTGGGGCTCGGGGACGCGCTGCGGTTCCACAAGCCGACCACCGGGATCTACCGGGGCGGGAAGCTCATCGACTTCACCACCCCGTTCGACATGCTCCGCTTCCCGGAGTTCTCGCCGGTGGACGCGGTGCGCTTCGCCGGGTCCTCGGCGGTGCTGAAGGCCGTCCGGAGCGGTGAGCGGTACAACGACCTCACCGCCCTCGCCTGGCTGCGCAAGTGGGCCGGCAAGAAGGCCACCGCCGCCATCTGGGAGCCGCTGCTGAAGGGCAAGTTCGGCGACCGCGCCGAGCAGGTGTCGATGGCGTGGCTGTGGGCCCGTATCCACTGCCGGACCTTCGAACTCGGCTATGTGGACGGCGGGTTCGAGCGGGTCTATGCCGCCCTTCGGGACGGGATCGAGGAGCGCGGCGGGAAGGTCGAGTTCGGCAAGGCCGTCGAGACGATCCGGCAGGAGGGCGACACTCCGGTCGTGACGTGCGCGGACGGGTCGACCTACCGCTTCGACCACCTGATCGTCACCACGCCGCAGCCCGCCTTCGCCAAGGCCGCCGGGCTGCCCGCCGAGGACACGGTCTGGAAGAACCAGTACCTGGGCGCCACCTGCTTCGTCCTGGAGATGGACCGCAGCGTGATCCCGTACTACTGGCTCAACATCAACGAGCCGGACTTCCCGTTCCTCGCGGTGGTCGAGCACACCAGGATGATCGACCCGGCGGTCTACGGCGGCCGGCACGTCCTCTACGTGGGCAACTACGTCGAGCGCGAGGACTGGCGCTTCACCAGCGACCCCGGTGAGCTGCTGAACGCGTTCGTGCCGTACCTGAAGCGGATCAACCCCGACTTCGACCTGTCCTGGGTGAAGAAGTGGCACTTCTCCAAGGCCGGCTTCGCCCAGCCCGTGGTGACCCCGCGGTACCGGGCGCTGATACCGGGCCACGAGACCCCGATGAGCCGGGTCACCCTGGCGACGATGGCCCAGATCTATCCGCAGGACCGGGGGCAGAGCTACTCGGTGGAGATGGCGCGGAAGGTGACCGCGTCCCTCGGGCTGCGCTGACCGGACGGTACGAGGAAGGGCCCCGGTGAGTGATCACCGGGGCCCTTCCTCGTACCGTCCGTCTACTTCAGCTTGCAGACCACCAGCGGTGTCTTCGGCTTCAGCGCCGGGCAGTCGTACGTCGCCTGCACACGCCTGCGCAGGCCGGCGTCGACGTAGGCGAGCCGGAACCAGGCGCGGTCCAGGATCGCGTAGGGCGCCGGGTCGTGGTCGACACAGTCGGCGTTCTCCTTGAACGACTTCAGGTCGGCCACGTCCGGGATGAAGCGGGTGCGCTGCAGGAAGGTGGCGATCGGGTACCGGCACTGGGCCGGGTGGTCGACGTAGTACACCGTGTCGCCGAAGGCCAGGTACAGCACCTTCGCCCCGGCCGGGAGCTGCGCGCGCAGTGTGTCGGCGTCCTTCTGCTTGGCCCTCGCGTTGTCGTGGAACTTGGTGTTGGTGGACGACACCTTGCCGTACTGGGCGAGGTGCGGGGAGCTCGGCCAGATCGGCCCGGCGAACAGGACGACCCCGGCGAGCGCGACCGGCGCCAGTGACCGTCGGGGCAGGCCCTTCAGCCGGGTGTCGGCCAGCGCGGCGAGCAGCGCTACGAACCCGAGCACCCACATCGTCGCGGGGCGCTGGAGCCCGTGCGGCAGCCGGGTGTAGAGCGCGGGCAGGGTGCCGTAGAGCAGGGACACGGCGCCGAAGCACCACGGGGGCTTCGCGGACCCGCCGACCGCGAGGCCCCAGACGGCGGCGGCGAAGACGGTCAGCTGGACGGCGTGGTACGGGAACCAGTTGCCCTGCACGATCACCACGGCCAGCGAGCCGAAGCCGATGAGCACGGCGATCGTCAGCAGCTCCAGACGGCGGGCGCGGCCCTGGACCCGGGTGAGGAGGAGCAGCAGCGCGCCGGGCAGGAGCAGCAGCACCGGGGTGAGGAGCGACCGGTCGGCGAGGAACTCGAAGGACCGGTGCAGGACGAAGCCGGGGCGGATACCGGTGCGGCTGAGGGCCGACTGGTTGATCTGCGGCATGTCGTGCGTCCACTGCAGCTCGTGCGAGCCGGCGAGGACGCTCAGCGCGAAGAGCGCGATCGCACCGGGTACGGCGACCAGGGCGACGCGGATCGCCCGGCCGCGGTCGGCGGCCCACAGGATGAGGACGCCGAACGCGGCGGTGGAGGCGGTGGAGTACTTCATCATCACCGCGAGGCCCAGCGGCAGCGCGGCGATCAGGGCGGCCGGCCACGCCCTGCGGATCCCGAGGGCGGCGGCGACGCCGAAGACCGTCAGCACGACGGCCGTCCACTCCGGCTGGAGGAAGTCGGTGCGCGGGGCGAGAACGAGGACGAGTCCGGTGGCGCCCGCGGTGAGGGCCGCCTCGCGCGGGGTGATCCGGCGCAGGAGTGCCGTGTGGAGGGCGAAGGCCGCCGCCGCCACGACGAGCGCACCCTCGGCTTCGATGATCGTCTCCCGTACGACCACGCCGCCGGAGGTGGGCAGGTCCAGCAGGGCGATGAACCACCGGTAGAAGAACGGGCGGTGGGTGAAGACCTCGGACGGGGAGTAGCCGGCCTCGCCGCCCAGGCGCAGGGCGGCGAGCACGTACTGGAGGTCACCCGTCAGCCGCCGGATGAGGACCGTGCACAGAACGGCCGCCGCCGCCAGGGCCGCGACCGCCGGCCACCACAGGGGTGACCGGCGGGCGCGGGGGGCGGGCGGCGCGTCGACCAGGGCGGTCGTCGTCGCCATGCGATCAGCCGCCCAGGATGGTGCGCAGGTCGGCGGAGTTGGCCTCGGTCACCTTCCACAGTTCCTGCTGGCGGCCGTGCACGTCGGCGACCGTGCGGTCGTGGTCGGCGAGCAGGTCGCGGGAGCGTTCCACGAGGAGCGCGGCGAGGTTGCGGTCGTGGACCGAGACGCCCCACTCGGGGCGGTCGATGTCGCTCAGGAAGTACGCCATCTTGGGGTGCGAGATGAGGCTGATGATCGGCGTGCCGCAGCCGAACGGGATCATGCCGGCGTGGCCGCGCATGCCGATGACCAGCTTGGTGCGGGCGTACAGCTCGCGGATCTCGTCGTTCTCGAAGTCGTACATCGGGATGACGGGCAGCGAGACGCCGTGCTCGCGGCGCAGGTCGAAGGCGATCTTCTCGTCGTCGAGGGAGTGCGCCACGCACCTCACGTCGGCCAGTTCGCGCAGGCCCTCGACGGCCTTGGCCATCTGGGCGAGGAAATAGCCGTAGTCGTGGCCGAAGCGCAGGCCCGCGCGGTCGTAGGCGGCGTTGATGAGGATGGTGTCGTCGCGGCGCGCGGGGTCCTGCCAGCCGTCGATCAGCTGACGGGTGACCGTGGTGGGGCAGGGCTGGAAGCGGACCTTGTCGTGGAGGTGGGCGGGAAGCATCGCCCGGACCTTCTCGATGGAGCCGTGGTTGCGCAGTCCGAAGAAGGAGGACTTCTCGACGAGCAGGCGCAGCGACTCCCGGAAGCGGCCCGCGCGGTAGGACTGGCCGTCGAAGGCGTTGAAGCCGACGGCGTAGACCGCGATGGGGACGTCGATGCCCTTCAGCATCTCGTCCGAGACGTTCCACTGCCAGGCGCTGTTGCCGTTGGGCATGGTGTCCGGGATGAAGAGGCCGCCGCCGCCGATGACCATGCCGCGGCGGGCGTTGACCCGCTCCAGGGCGGCCCTGTCGAAGAGTCGGTGGGCGTGCACGGAGTGCCAGCGGCGGGAGGTGGTGTCGCGGTCGAAGCCGAGCCGGACGCTCTCCGGGAGCAGCTTGTCGCCGGCGTTGCCCTGGCGGTCCATGTAGAACGCGACGTGCGCGAGCTGGTCCTCGGGACGCCCGGCGGGCTGGGCGGGTACGCCGACGGTGCGCTGGTGCCAGATGCGGCTGCCGCGGTGGGTCGGGTCGACGGTGAGGCCGGCGGTGGCGTACTCGCGGGCCTTGGCGTCGTCGCCGTGCACCCAGGCGATCTGGGCGAGCCGGGAGAAGGCGGTGGCGGCCCGGTTGGGGGCGGCGGTGGCGAGGTGGAGCTGTGCCTTGGCCTCCTCGTAGCGGGAGACGGCCATCAGGGCGTTGCCGTAGACCTCGTGCGGCCAGGCCTCGTCGACGGGCAGGTGGACCCGCTCCAGGATGTCGACGGCGGCCTGGAAGTCGCCGGCGCCGATGTGGGCGAGGGCGACCTTGCGGGCGGTGTCGACGTCGCCGGTGCGCTCGACGTGCGGGGTGCCGAAGTGGACCAGCAGGTCGTGGTGGAGGGTGTCGCCGGCCTCCATGTAGGCGGCGTGCAGCTCGGCGTCGGTGAGCTCGAACTCGGCCCAGCGCTCCTGGGCCTGCCCGTAGCCGGCCTCGCCGCCCTGCCAGGGCTTGTGGCGGCCGGTGAAGTGCAGGACCGCGGTGTCGTCGGGGACCGGGAGGTCGCCGGAGAGGCGGCGCTTGACGTAGTTGTACTTGGGGTCGAGGTCGACGAAGTCGCCGTCGAGGAGGGCGTTGAGGATGCCCTGGTCGTGCTTGTCGAGCTCGTACTTGCCGCTGCGGCCGATCGCGTCGATCTTCGCGCAGAACGCGTCGGTGAGGTACTCCTTCTGGATGACGAGCAGACCGCTGTTGAGCATGCGGGTCTTGTCGCCGTAGAAGAACTGCGGGACGGCGGCGAGGCCCTGGCGCAGGGAGAGCAGCTCGTTGATCGGGCCGAGGACCACCATGTCGGTGTCCAGGGTGATCACGGTGTCGTAGTCGCGGATCCGGAAGACGTCGAGGATGAAGTACGCCTTGCGGACGAGGTAGTTGTCCTGGTCGCCCTTGACGTAGGAGTCGTAGTGGTCGGCGTCGACCCGGCGGAATTTCACGCGCGGGTGCAGCTCGCGGATCGCGGCGACGGAGGCGGGGCGCAGGTCGTCGTGGAGGACGAGGAAGTCCTCGCAGACGTCCGGGTTGGACAGGGCGAGGGAGCGCAGCAGGACGAGGAATCCGGGCAGGTAGTTCTCGTCGACGAAGCTCGCGAAGGCGATGCGGCGCTTGCCGGTGAGGGCGGAGGCGTCGGTCGCGGGGGCCGCCGGGGCGGATGCGGAAGCCGGTATGGAAGTGGTCATCGCAGGGAAATCCTCATGCCGGAGACGCTCTGGGCCCGTTCCATGACCCACGTCTTCTCGCTGCCGTATTCGTGCACGTTGGTGATGGCCAGCTTCATCGCCTCGGGGAGGCGGTAGGCGCCGCTCTCGTAGAAGTCGAAGCCGATCAGGTCGAGCGTGGGGCTGACGTCGAGGTAGTCGAGCAGCCAGAGCATGTTGAAGCCGGAGGTGGGGATGGCCGCGAACCGCTCGGTGGTCCAGCCGCCGATGTTGCGCACGGGCCAGCGCAGCGACTCGTCGTTGACGTATGTCTGGGCGCCGGGGATCAGCTTGTTGCGGACGGAGTACTTCCAGTCCGGCGAGCTGCCGCTGAAGACGAGCCGGGTGTCGACGGGCTTGTCCCAGTTGTAGTTGTGCTTGTGGATGGTGACGTGGATGTCGGTCTTCCTGCCGGTGTGCGCCGGGTCGATGCGGTACGAGTTGAAGCGCACGACGAGGTCGTAGGCATCGATGTCGTGGCCGAGGCCGCTCTCGCCGACCTTGCCGGAGTTGGCGATGAGGCAGATCGACTTGCCGGCGATCCGGTTGCGGAACTCGCCGAGGCTGAGCCACTGCACGCCCCCGAAGAGGGGGTCGGGGACCGGGCCGCGCATCCGGCCCCGGCGTGCGTCGGCATACAGGGCGAGGGCCTGGGTCAGCTCGGGGGTGGGCCGGGTCTGCAGGCCGGTGGCGAGGTCGAGGTAGTGCGCGAGCGCCTCCTGGACCTGGCTTTCGGGGGCGCCCTCGCGGTCCAGCGCGATCAGCGCGCCGACCAGGCGGGCCTGGGCGCCGGAGGGGTCGCCGGCGCTGTGCGCGGCGAGGCCCTCGGCCCAGACGTCGGTGGCGGGTCCCGCGCCGAAGGCGGCGGACTCGGGGACCGTGCGCTTGAGGAGGCTCAGCAGTTCGGTGCGGGCCTTGGTGGCGGCGTGGATGCCGTCGACGCGGGCGCGGACGCCGAAGCCGTCCTCCTTGGTGAGCTCGAGGTAGCGCTCGTAGGCCTCGGCGGCCTCCACGGGCTGGCCGAGGGCCTCCAGGATCCGGCCGCGCAGCCGCCAGCCGGCGCGGGAGCCCCGGCGCAGGTGGAGGATCGTGTCGGTGATCGTCACCGTGAGGTTCAGCTCGTCGTCGTAGGCGCAGACGACGGCTTTGTTGCCCACGTTGAGCAGGGCGTCGAGGACCTCGTTGCTGAGGTTGCCGCCGCTGCCGGCGCCGGTCGCGGCGGCCTTGGTGCGCCGGAGCAGGCCGGCCGCGGTGGGGGCGGGCGCGGACTGCTCCTGGGTGGCCCACAGGGCGAGCAGCTGGCGCAGCGCCTCGGCGAGCTGGAGGCGGCGCGGGTCGAGGCTGCCGACGAGCTTGCCGCTGTGCACGGAGCACGCGCGCAGGCAGTCGTCGAGCGACACCGCGGATGGCGCTGACGAGGGCCTTTGCGGCCTGGTGTCTGACCCTCTGCTGCGGACCCTCGTCATGATTCTCCTGGTCGTATGAAAAGTTATTGACGTACCAAAACCTGGCGATGCTGGAAGACCGTAAGAAAGGAAAGCGACGCTCAGGTGAACCCCTTGGTACCGAACGGCGAATGCTCTTGCCGTCGAACACGAGTTTCGCGGGTGACGCCATAGGGTTCACATAGACGGCACTTGTTTTCAACGAGCAAGGAACACAGAGGAACACAGGCGTGACGCAGACGGTCGTGGGCACGACGGATCAGCCCCTCGCGGTCCCGGTCCCCCCGAAGAAGACGCAGACCGGCGGCCGGCTGCGCGCGCTGGACGGTCTGCGGCTGGTCGCGGCCCTGATGGTGGCCTGCTACCACTACGGCGGCCGGGGCGGTGACATCACCCGCGCCTGGGGCACCTCGGCGTCGCAGATCTTCCCGACCCTGCACACACCGTTCGCGTACGGCTGCCTGGGCGTCCAGCTCTTCTTCGTGATCAGCGGTTTCGTCATCTGCATGAGCGGCTGGGGGCGCCCGCTGCGCTCGTTCTTCGCCTCCCGCGTGGCCCGGCTGATGCCCGCGTACTGGGTGGCGGTGCTGCTGGTGACGGCCGTGTTCGCGCTGCCGGTGGTGGTCTACGACGCGGTCTCGCCCAGTGACCTCCTGGTGAACATGACCCTGCTTCAGGAGCCGCTGGGCGTGGACCGGGTGCTCGGTGTGGACTGGACGCTGTGGGCGGAGGTCCGCTTCTACGCGCTGTTCGCGCTGTTCGTGGTCCTGCCGGGGGCGAACCGGCGCCGGGTGATCCTGTTCTGCGCGGGCTGGATCCTGGCGGCGGCGATCGCGCAGGGCGCGCACCAGCCGCTGCTCGACATCGTGCTGATGCCGGAGTACGCCCCGTTCTTCGTCGGCGGCGTCGGCCTCTACCTGGTCCACCGTGACCGCCGGGACCCCTACGCGTGGGGGATCACCGGGGTGAGCTTCCTGATCGGCCAGCACTACTCGGTGCAGAACCTGTGGAACGTCTCCGACCCGAACGCCTTCGCCCACCGCACGTCCTGGGGGATCATCGCGGTCGTCGCCTTCGGGTTCGTCGCCGTCGGGGCGATCGCGCTGGGCCTGCTGGACCGGATGAACTGGGGCTGGCTGACGGTGGCGGGCGCGCTGACGTACCCCTTCTACCTGGTGCACGAGCACCTGGGCTGGGTCGTGGTCGCGGCCCTGCACCGCGGGCTGGGCGTCCCCTCGTACGCCGCCTTCCTGCTGACGGTCGCGTCGATGCTGCTGCTGGCGTACGCGCTGAACAAGCTGGTGGAGGAACGCCTGACGCCGCGACTGCGCAAGGCGCTCACGACCCCGCGTCAGTGAATTCCCGGTGAATCGCGGGGCGCTTTCCAGCAAACTCCCGACACTCAGGAAACCCCGTACCGCGCCGCGATTCCCGCGATGACGATCTCCAGCCCCTCCTCGAAATGCTTCCCGTAATCGGCGAAGATCTCCGCGCCCGCGCGCGCCGTCAGCGGGAAGTCGGCGAGCAGCCGGGCCCGCTCGTCGATGTCATAGCCCTCGCGCCGCTCGTCCGGCAGCGGCTGCACGCCCTGCTCCTCGATGACGAACCCGATGGTGTACGAGTACGCCGTCGACGAGGCGCGGACGGCCTGGCCCAGGCTGAACCCGGCGGCCGTGAACAGCCGCAGGCTGTCCTCCAGCTGATGGGCGTGGTCGGTGCCGGTGAAGCGTGAGCCGCTGAACACGCGCGCGCCGTCACGGTAGGCGAGGAGGGCCTCGCGCAGCCCGTGGTTGGCCTTGCGCGTCCACTCCTGCCAGCTGTCGGCGGGGTCGAGGGCGGTCCCGGCGACCATCCGCCGGTACATCTCGGTGGCCATCTCGTCGAGCAGCGCCTGCTTGTCCTTGAAGTGCCAGTACAGGGCCGGCGCCTTGACGTCGAGCTCCTTGGCGATCGCGCGCAGGGTCAGCCCGTCCAGGCCGGTCTCGTTCAGCAGGGCGAGGGCCGTGCCGGCGACGCGCCCCCGGTCGAGGGGGGCGCGGGGGGCCTGGGGGACCCGGGGGGCTCGTTCGGTACTCACGCCCGACAGCTTAACGCCGTTAACGGTTGACAACTTAACGCCGTTAAGGGCACAGTCGTGGGCGACGGAACTTAACAGCGTTAAGGAGACTGGGATGCGTACTGGGATACGACAGACGGACGTACTGATCGTGGGCGCGGGCCCCACCGGGCTCGCCCTCGGCATCGACCTGGCCCGGCACGGCGTGGACGCGCTGGTGGTGGAGCGCGGCGGGACCCTCACCCCCGGCTCGCGCGGCAAGGGCCTGCAGCCGCGCACCATGGAGGTCTACGAGGATCTGGGCGTCCTCGACGAGATCCTCGCCGCCGGCGGCCCCTACCCGGTGGGCATGATCTGGCAGGACGGCAGGCAGGCCGGCGAGCACCGGATGTTCGACCCGGCGGAGGACGGCGAGGAGGGCTCCCGCTTCACCGGCCCGTGGATGGTCCCGCAGTGGCGCAACCAGGAGATCCTGCGGGCACGGCTGGAGCAGCTGGGCGGATCGCTGTCCTTCGGCCGCGAGGTGACGGGCATCGAGCAGGACGCGGACGGCGTGACGGCGCACTTCGCCACCGGCGAGCCGGTGCGCGCGCGGTACGCGGTCGCCGCCGACGGGGGCCGCTCGGCGGTGCGCCGTGCGCTGAACATCGGGATGACGGGCGAGACGGTGGACCCGGACCCGCTGCTGGTGGCGGACGTGCGGATCGCGGGCCTGGAGCGCACGTGGTGGCACGTCTTCCCGCCGGCCGGGGAGGGCGCGGGCTTCCTGGCCCTGTGCCCGCTCGCGGGGACGGAGGACTTCCAGCTGGTGGCGCAGTTCCCGGACGGCACGGACCTGGAGCCCCTGCTGACCCTGGACGGCGTCCGCAAGGTGGTCGCCGACCGGACCCACCTCGCCGCCGAGGCCGTGACCGAGGTCGGCTGGTCCTCCAACTTCCGCCCGCGCGCCGCCCTGGCGGACCGCTTCCGCGAGGGCCGGGTCTTCCTCGCCGGGGACGCGGCGCACGTCCACTCCCCCGCCGGCGGGCAGGGCCTGAACACCAGCGTCCAGGACGCGTACAACCTGGGCTGGAAGCTGGGCGCGGTACTGGGCGGACGGGCCCCGGAATCGCTCCTGGACACGTACGAGGAGGAGCGCCGCCCGAACGCCGCGGCCATGCTGGGCCTGTCGACGGCCATCCACCGCGACGAGGCCCGCCGGGGAGCGAAGACCCGCCAACTGGGCCTGAACTACCGCGAGTCGTCCCTGAGCGAGGAGACCCGCCCGGCCCCGGGCGAGATCCGGGCGGGCGACCGCATGCCGGACCTGACGGTGGACGGGGTGCGTCTGTTCGACCGCTTGCGGGGCCCGGAGTGGGCGGTGGTGGAGCTGGAGGACGGGGTCTTCCTGGTCCGCCCGGACGGCTACGTGGGCTGGGCGGGCGACTCGACGGAGGGACTGGAGGGTTACAGGGCGCGCGTGGGCGCCTGAGCCTCGCGGTCAGTCGTCGCCGTCAAGGAGGGTGTCGACGGAGAGATCGAGGGTGATCCCGACGGACTCGGGGACGGGGACCGACTGGCCTCGCTTGAAGCGCTGGGGGTCGGGGTACTTGCCGTCGACCGGGTCGGTGTAGAGGAGGACCTCGTCGTGCTTGCGGTCGGCGATGAGGTAGGCGGGGATGCCTGCCTGGGCGTAGCACTCGACCTTGACGTGAAGGTCGTCAGACCAGTTCGACGACGTCACTTCCACGACCAGACGGAAGACGTTCGGCGCGTAGTAGTTCTTCCTGACGTGAGCGTCGCGGAAGTCTTCGTCGACTACGGAGAGGTCGGGGATCGCGAAGTCCTCGGGCAACGTCGGCAACCAGAGTCCGATGCCCTGGACCCATTCGGCTCCGCTTCCTTCGATGCCCGCCCGCTCAAAGCCGCGCCCGATCTTGGTCAGCGACAGCGCATGCGAGCCGTCCGGCGGCGGTGTCACAGTGAGCCTCCCCTGGAGAATCTCCACGCGGTGGCCAGGCAGTGCACGGGCAAGCTGGTCAGCAGCCTCACCCAGGGTCAGCTCCTGCTGCAGTACGGCCATGGCGTCCTCCTTGTCGGGGCCCACTCTGCAACGAGCGTAACCGGGAGCGCGCACTTTCCGCCCCGATCACTCGTTCGGAGGAATTACCCAGATCAGAAGGCGTCCGACGGGACGTATGCGCCCCACACCCCCCGCAACGCCCCGCACACCTCCCCCACCGTCGCCCGGGCCCGCAGCGCGTCCTTCATCGGGTACAGGACGTTGTCCTCGCCCTCCGCCGCCTTCCTCAGGGCGGCCAGGGCAGTCCCGACCGCCGAACGGTCGCGCTCGGCCCGCAGTCGCGCGAGCCGCTCCGCCTGCCGGGCCTCGATCGCCGGGTCCACCCGGAGCGGCTCGTAGGGCTCCTCCTCGTCGAGCCGGAAGCGGTTGACGCCCACGACGACCCGCTCGCCGGAGTCGGTCTCCTGGGCGATCCGGTAGGCGTTCCGCTCGATCTCGTTCTTCTGGAAGCCGTGCTCGATCGCCGCGACCGCGCCGCCGAGGTCCTCGACCTTCCTCATCAGCCCGACCGCCGTCGCCTCGACGTCGTCGGTCATGCTCTCGACGACGTACGAGCCCGCGAAGGGGTCGACCGTCGCGGTCACGTCCGTCTCATGGGCGAGGACCTGCTGCGTCCGCAACGCGAGCCGCGCGCTCTTGTCGGTCGGCAGCGCGATCGCCTCGTCGAAGGAGTTGGTGTGCAGGGACTGGGTGCCGCCCAGCACGGCGGCCAGTCCCTGGACGGCGACCCGCACCAGGTTCACCTCGGGCTGCTGGGCCGTCAGCTGGACGCCGGCCGTCTGGGTGTGGAACCGCAGCATCAGCGACCTGGGGTCCCGCGCCCCGAACTCCTCCCGCATCACCCGCGCCCAGATCCGGCGGGCGGCGCGGAACTTCGCGACCTCCTCCAGGATCGTCGTACGGGCCACGAAGAAGAAGGACAGGCGGGGGGCGAAGTCGTCGACGTCCATGCCCCCCGCCACCGCCGTTCGGACGTACTCGATACCGTCCGCCAGGGTGAAAGCGATCTCCTGCGCCGGGGACGCGCCCGCCTCCGCCATGTGGTAGCCGGAGATCGAGATGGTGTTCCACTTCGGGATCTCGGCCCGGCAGTACCTGAAGATGTCGGCGGTCAGCCGGAGCGAGGGCTTGGGCGGGAAGATGTACGTCCCGCGCGCGATGTACTCCTTCAGCACGTCGTTCTGGACGGTCCCCGTCAGCCGGTCCCCGGGGATCCCCTGCTCCTCCGCCACCAGCTGGTAGAGCAGCAGGAGCAGGGCGGCCGGGGCGTTGATCGTCATCGACGTGGAGACCTGGTCCAGCGGGATCCCGCCGAACAACACCCGCATGTCGTCGACCGAGTCGATCGCGACGCCCACCTTTCCGACCTCGCCGTGGGCGATCGGGGCGTCGGAGTCGTGGCCCATCTGGGTGGGCAGGTCGAAGGCGACGGAGAGGCCGGTCGTGCCGTGGGCGATCAGCTGCCGGTAGCGGGCGTTGGACTCGGCCGCCGTGCCGAAACCCGCGTACTGGCGCATGGTCCAGGGGCGGCCGGTGTACATGGACGGGTAGACGCCCCGGGTGAAGGGGTACCCGCCCGGTTCGCCCAGCTTCTCGGCCGGGTCCCAGCCGTCCAGGTCCCGGGGCCCGTACACCGGCTCGATGGGCCGTCCCGACTCCGACTCGCGCACCATGCCCACCACCATGCCGCTCCGTTCGCCCGGCGTCATCCGGGGGGAACATCTCAGGCATGCGGATGCGGAGATCGATCACCGCCCTGGCCGGCACGGCGGCCCTGGCGACGCTGTGGGGCTGTACCGTGCGGACCCAGGACACCCAGGACACCCAGGACGGCCGGGCACGCCCGCCGGTCCACGTCGACGTCACCGGTACGACGCCCGCGCCGGACCCCAGCGGCACGGCCCCGGACGACAAGCCGAGCGCGGCCCGGACCACCGGCACACCGTCGGCCGCCCCGGCCGTGCTGTGGAAACGCGGCGACTCCGGGCGGGACGTCCGTGAACTCCAGGCCCGGCTGCGGCAGCTGGCCTGGCTGTTCGAGGGGCCCACGGGGCTGTACGGCCCGGCCACCGAGCAGGCCGTGAAGGGGTTCCAGGGCAAGCGCGGGCTGCCGCAGACCGGGCGGACGGACTCGGTCACCTGGGACCGGCTGGTGCGGATGACGCGTGAACCGGGACAGTGGGAGCTGTATCTGATGGGCGGTCAGTCGGCCGCCGCGCCCGACCCCCGGTGTCTGACCGGGCGGGTGCTGTGCATCGACAAGACCAGCCGCACCCTGCGCTGGATGATCGACGGACGGACCGTGTCGACGATGTCCGTGCGGTTCGGCTCCCAGTACACGCCCACCCGCGAGGGTGTGTTCCAGGTCTACTGGAAGTCCCGCGACCATGTGTCGACGCTCTACCACACGCCGATGCCCTACGCGATGTTCTTCAGCGGCGGCCAGGCGGTGCACTACTCGGCCGACTTCGCGGCCCGGGGATACGCCGGTGCCTCGCACGGCTGTGTGAACGTACGGGACGAGGCGGCGATCTCGGCGCTCTTCGCCCAGGTCCGCAGCGGCGACAAGGTCGTGGTGTCCTGGTGAGTTCGGGGCGCGGGCGGGACCGGGGGAACGTGTCCCGCCC
>NZ_JBLRVZ010000046.1:0-58679 GCF_048159505.1 Streptomyces sp. T028 | reverse complement strand
CCCGCGCCAGGTGCACGAGCCGTAGGTACGGGGGGAACCCCGGCTCCGTGCGAAGGCCGATGACCAGTCGGCTCACTTGTTACTGCGCCGCGGCCCCTGAAAACGTCACACCCGGCGCGAAAAAATTTCCTCGGATTATGAAATCGCAGGTCGGAGGGGGCGCGCGGAGAGTGTTCGTGAGCGTGCCAGGGGGTGGGTGGCTGTGGCTAGCGGCGGCCGGTGCCGCCGCCTTGGGCGCCGCCGTCGCCCCCGCCCGCGCCGTAGCCGCCCTGGGTGCCGCCGTCGTCGTTCGAGCCGGTGCCGCCGGAGTTCTCGTCCTGGTCGTGGCCGGTGCCCGCGTCCTGGCCGGAGGACAGCCCGGCCGAACCGCCGTCGGCTCCGTTCTGGCCCGTACCGCCGTCACCGTCGCCCCAGGAGTACTGGTCGTCCGAGTCGTCCCGGTCGTCGCTCCCGGTGTCCCGGCGGGAGACGCCCTCGAGGACGTTCACGCAGTACGACGTCACATGGGACCAGCCGCCCGCCAGGTCCTCCAGGGTGCGGCGGTGCTGGGTGTCCAGCGTCCGGCCGGCCTTGATGTCCCGGCAGGACGAGGTCACGCCCTTCGGCCAGTCGCCCTGGGCCCCCGGGGTGGCGGAGGAGCCCTCGGTGCCGCCCGCGCCCCCGGTGGTGTCGGGGTCGGTGCCGCCGTCGGGCCCCACCGCGTCCGGGCCGCCGCCGGAGGCGTCCGGTGAGGGCGAGATCAGCGGGCGGTCGGGGCTGGCCGCGCTGGAGACGGAGGCCCCGGGTTCGGGTTCGGCGTCGAAGGGGCTCGGCAGCGCTCCGGTGCCGGCGGCCACCGCGACCCCGCCGAGCATGCCGACGGCCAGCGTGGCGGCCAGGGCGAGCCGCAGGGGGCGGTGCCGACGGCCGTGTGCCTGTTCGCCGTTGCGATCGCGGCCGGTGCGCCCGCCGATACGGACCAGACCGGCGTCAGCGGCGCCGGCGAGGTCTGTGGCGTGCTGGTGTGACGTATGCGACTGCTGTGATGCGTGGAACTCGCGTGACTCTCGGGCCGCCCGGGCTTCGCTGAAGGCCTTCAGGGCGGCCGCCTCGCCGGGGAGCTCCTCGTCGGCCCGGAGTGGTTCGGCGCCCAGCGAGGAGAGCGCGGCCAGCGTTCTGGCGAGGCGTTCGGCCTGCTCACGGGCTTCTGGGGCGACAGCGTTCTCGGACGACTCACCGCGCAGCAGACGTTCCGCCGTCTCGCGGTCGAGCCACCTGTCCTGCTTGTCGGCCATCACATGTCCTTCTGCGTCCGCGCGCTCGCTTGCGTCACACTCGCGGACGTTACCGCGCGCGAACGCGGCCCTCGTTGGGGAGGCAGGGCATCGAGCACCCCGGCGGTCTCCGGATCGTCGCCGAGCAGTTCGGCGAGCTTCTTCAGACCGCGGTGCGCGGCGGTGCGGACGGCGCCGGGACGTTTGCCGAGGGTCTCGGCGGCGGTCTTCGCGTCCAGGCCCATCACGACCCGCAGCACCACGGCCTCGGCCTGGTCCTGCGGCAGCCGGGCGATGAGGTCGAGGGTGCGGCCGGTGGCCAGCGCCTCGATGGCCTCGCCGGCGGTGTCGCTCTCGGCCGCCCGGCCGGTCAGCTCGGTCTCGTCGCCGCCGATCGCGGGGCGCCGGCCGCGCATACGGATGTGGTCGAGCGCACGGTTGCGGGCGATCCGGGCGGCCCAGCCGCGGAAGCGGTCCGCGTCGCCGCTGAACCGCTCCAGGTCCCGGGCGATCTGCAGCCAGGCCTCGGAGGCCACGTCCTCGGCGTCGAGATCACCGACGAGTGTGCGCACGTACCCGAGGAGCCGCGGCTGCACCGCGCGGTACACAGCGCGGAAAGCGGTCTCGTCCCCGTTCTGTGCCGCAAGCACCGCGGCTGTCAGCTCCGCGTCGTCCCCCACGTCGTGGTTCCTCGGTCGGTCGATGGTCGCGGTCGAGACCGCAGGTCGTTGCCGTGGACCGCAGGTCGTTGCGGTGGTCTGCCGCTTGGCCGTCCGGCGCGAAAGGCACGTTACGACCTGAAAGCGTCGGCCGTCCATGTCCGTACAACATGCAACGAACTCGTGATCCCGTCCTGGACGGCCTCGGACGGGCCTCATGGTGTAGCCGGGGTGTGACAGAAAACGCACTCCCGGCGCTGTAGGGAGTACGGGCCGCCGCGCGGTCCGTGCCGCGCGACGGCCGGGGTCTCTCCTGTGGGGGGTGGCGACCCCGGTCGTTGCCTCGGCAGCGAGAGGCTACTGCTTCTTGGCGCTGCCCTTGGGGGAATTCTCGGCCTTCTGCTGACCGTTGCCGGTGTCGCCGCCGGTGTTGCCGCCGGTGGTGCTGCCACCGATGCCGTTTGCGTTGCCGTTGGCCCCGCCGTTGCTCGCGGCGGACGCGGACGCCATCTGTGCCGCGCAGTACGCCTCGACGTTCTCCTCGCCGCCCGCCGCCGTCACGAGCCGTTGCCAGGACGCGGAGTCCAGCGCCTTGCCGCGGTCCTTGACCTGCTCGTAGGCGCGGCAGTGGGCCTCGGTGTCCTGCGCGGTCACCGGGCGGTCCCGGTCCGCCGGGGCGGACGGGGACGGGGTGAGCGAGGGCGTGCCGGAGCGGCCCTCGGACGCGCTCGCGGACCGCTGGGGGCCCTTCGCGTCGGCGGAGTCGTCACCGGCGGAGCCGATCGCGGCGAACGCGACCCCGCCGAGGGCGAGGCTCGCGACGGCGACGGAGAGCGTGGCCCGCAGCGAGCGGGCGGTGGAGCGGCGGGTCCGCGGCCGCCAGTCGTCCCGGCGGCGGGTACGGGCCGTGTGCGCGCCCGCGTCCCGGGCGGCCCGGAAGGCGGCCACGGCCCGTAGCTCGCCCTCGCTGCCCGCGGTCGGTGCGGCGGGGCCGCCGGCGGCGCGCAGGGCCTCGGCGAGCAGCGCCTCCAGCTCCCGGTCGGCCGAGTGCGCCGCCGGGCTCGTCCCGGCAGGGTGCGGACGCCGACGGACCGGCTCTCCGCCGTCGTTCAGCCGTTCACCCATGTCCGTTTCCGCCTCTGTCCCGTGCGTCCGGCCGCCGCCGGTCCGTTCCGTCCGACGCCCGCTGTTCCGTTCCGACCGGCTGCCGCCGGTGCGCTCCGTTCGACGACCGCTGATCGTTTCCGACCGGCTGCCGCCGATGCGTTTCGTTCGACGACCGCTGATCAGTTCCGTACGACCGCCGCCGATCGCTGCGGTCCGTGGCCGTACCCGTGGCCGTGGCCCTGGATCCATGCGGTCCGTGGCCGTGGCCGATCATTTCGACTCCCCCAGCGTGCGGGGTCCGTCATCCGTCACACCTTCGCCGTTCGCCTCCGCGACACCGAGCTGGCGGGCCAGCCGTTTCAGACCGCGGTGCGCGGCCGTGCGGACCGCGCCGGGGCGCTTGCCGAGGACCCGGGCCGCGGCGGGACCGTCCAGCCCGACGACGACCCGCAGGAGCACGGCCTCCGCCTGGTCCTGCGGCAGTCCCCGGACCAGTTCCAGGGCCCTGGCGGTGGAGAGCGACTCCAGTGCCTGGTCGTGCGTGGTGTGCGGGCCGGGCAGGTCCATGACCACCTCCTGCTCCAGCGCCGCCGCCCTCGGCCGCACCCGCATCCGGCGCAGATGGTCCAGGGCCCGGTGCCGGGCGATGGTCGCCGTCCAGCCGCGGAACCCTGCGCCGTCGCCCTTGAACCGCCCCAGGTCCCGGGCGATCTCCAGCCAGGCGTCGGAGGCCACATCCTCGGCGTCGTCGCCGACGAACCCGCGCAGGTAGCCGAGCAGCCCCGGCTGGACGATCCGGTACGCGACGGCGAACGCCGTCTCGTCGCCGTCCTGGGCCCGTGCCACGGCCGCTCCCAGCTCCCCGTCGTACGCCTGTGCGCGCCGGGGTTCCCCTCCCTGGCCCAAGACTGTCCTCGTTCGTACGGAATTCGCTGGGGGTGCGCCCCCACGGTCTTCAGCGCCGGGTCGCACAGAAGTGTCACAGGGTGGGCCCTTCACCGCGGTCACGGGCGGTGGGCCCTTCACCGCGTTCAGGCCGCCACCTTGCGGGACCGGCCGTGCAGGGTGAGGTAGAAGGTCCGCAGGGACTCCTCGGGGCCGCCCGTCTCGAAGCGGTTGACGACCTTGCCGAGCGGGTTCCAGACCCGGCCGTCGGGCATCCGCACCCCGACCGGCTGCCCGAACCAGCCGCGCTGCGGCTCGTCCAGGTCCACCCAGACCGCGCCCGCGCGGCGGACCAGCACCTCACCGACGTACGCGCCCAGTCCTACGAGCGTGTCGTGGGCGCGTTCCCGGTCGGCGCCGCCCTTGCGCAGCCCGTCGGCCAGGAAGTCGATCAGGCGCAGGCTGGCCGGGGAGTAGTCGAGGGGCAGCCGGTGGCGCGCGGTGGCACGCTCGACGAACGCGGTGGCGCACGCCCGCATGTCCGCCGCGCCCGTCCCCCGCGTGTCCGGCCGCCTGTGCTGCTCGTCCGTCCCGCTGCCCATGTGACCCCACCCCTTTCGCTCGGCCCGCTCGATCCGGGGGAACCGGCTCGGCTCCCCGCTGTCCCAGCGGACGGCGGCGCCGGAACATCACGGGTCACCGACGTGTCCTCCGTCACGTCACGTCGTCACATCACGTCCGTCACGTCCGTCACGTCCGTCACGTCCGCATCGCGTCCCGGCACAGCAGCCGCAGCGACCCGTGGCCGCCGAAGCACCGGCGGGCCTCGTCGATGGGGTCCCAGAGGCGGCCGTCGGGGGTGCGGATCCAGTGGTCGCCGCCGGCCGACCACCACTCGGCGCCGGTGTGGCGGACGACGACCTCACCGGCGTACGCCCCGAGGCCGCGCAGCACGTTCTCGACGGCCGGGTACGGGGTGCCCTCGGCGCGCAGGTCCTCGATCAGCCGGTCGACTCGCCACAGGCTCTGCGCCGAGTGGTCGAGGTACAGCCGGGCGCCCTCGCGCAGCGTGGACACCACGTCGGCCGCCCACCGCGCCGGCTTCACGGCGGCCTGGGGCCGGGCGGGGCTCTCGGAAGTCGTCCTGGTCAAGCTGGTCATGCTGGTCATGTAGGGAAGAGCGTGGCTCGGCCATGATCCGTCACGCCCTTTCGGGCGCCTCCCCGGAACCGGCCCGGAACCCGCACAGGAGTGATGGTTCCGCGTCCCCGTGCGCTCCTGGAGTGATGAGCGCGTACCTCGACTTCCGCGCCGTACCCCCTGCGGCGCTGCGCAACAGCGCGATGTGGCTGAGAAGGCTGTTCAACGACGATGACGACCCCCGCACGGCCGTCCCGGTCCGGGACCGGGTGGACCGGGTGGACCGCGACCAGCGGTTCCTCTACGGCGGCACCCCGCCGGAGCACGCGGACGCGGGGCCCGGGGCCTACGCGGTCCTCGGCGGCGGCCGGGTCTACTCGGCCGCCAGCCACGAACCGCCGTTCCTGCTGCTCACCGCGGCCCAGACGGCCCGGGTCGCGGCGTTCCTCGCGGCCGCCGACTTCGACGACCTGTGGCGCCCGGCGCGGGCGGAACTCCTGCCCCGCCACGGGGGCCCCGAGAAGGAGCCCCGCACCCGCGCGGCCTTCGCCGCGGCCCACCGCGACCTGACGGCGTTCTACACCACGACGGCACTCCACCGGGACGCGGTGGTGAAGTGGCTGGTCCCGTGAGGAGACGCACGCACTGAGCCGACGAAGCCCACCCGTCCACCCCACCGTGAAATGGCGGGACCGGCCCCACCCACGCCCCGTGTCTGGAACTACCGGATACGGGGCTGGTCGCGCCAGACGCCCGGGCCGGGCCCAGCTCACCCCAGCACCGCGACGCAACGAGGGCAGACCCGCCCCGCGCGGCAAGGCAACGGCGTCAGGCCGCCCCGCTGGTGCACCAGCCCGGCGACAGGGACGGCCACAGAGCCAGGCCACCCGCCGGTCCACCACCCCGACGACGGGGACGGAACGCCACACCCGGCCCCACCCACACCGGCACCGCCAGACGCCCGGGCCGGGCCCCTCACGACCACGCGGCGAAGCAACGGCGTCAGGCCGCTCCCCTTGTGCACCCGCCCCGGCACCGCGACGCAGCGAGGGCAACCCGCCCGCGCCCGCACGACGAGGTGACGGCACCGGGCCGCCCACCCGTCCGCCACCCCTGCAAGGGGGACGGCGTCGGCGTCAGGCCGCCCCGGTGGCCGGGGCGTGCTCGGCGTCGTGGGCGTCAAGCCCGGCCGCGGGCTCGGCGTGAGACCACCGCCCGCAGTACTCGGCGGCCCTCGGTGGAGACGTCCAGGGCTTGGCGCAGGCCGCTCGGGCCGTGGTGGGCGAGGAGTTCCAGGACGGTGATCTGGCGGCGCAGCTCGGCGGCGACGAGGAACGGCATGCCCTCTGTGCGGCCTTCGCGACGGGAGTCGACCGAGTCGGCGTCCTGGGCCGGGTCGAGGAGGCGGTGTATCTGGAGCGAGGCGACGGAGCAGGCGTCGGCCCACACCCGTATCCCGGCGTCGGCCCGGTCGGCGGGGGCCGCGTCGAGCATCCGGCGGGCGAGCAGCGCGGCCTCGCCGCCGTCCTCGCCGGACTCCAGCTTGCCGCGCACCTGTTCGAGCCCGGTGCCCCAGTCGTCGTCCGACCCCGTCTCGGCGAGGCTCGCCCACAACGGTCGCAGGATCCCGTCGTCACCGCCGAGAAGCGGCACACAACGGTCCAAACAAGCCAGCCCACTGGCGGCCAGTCCGCGTTCGTCGGCCTGAGCGATCAGTTCCACCAGGCTCATCCACGTCTCCCTCGCCAGGGCGCCGCCCTCACGGAGCCCGCACTTTCCCTTACTGCGTGCGACGGAGGAAGACTGTCACAGAGTGGATTTTCAGCCAAGGGGTGGCCTGCAGGCCGAAACGGACCGTCTCAGCCCAGCCGGCCGGCAAGCGTCCTGAACTGCGCCCAGGTGAGGGCGGGCGTGCGCGCGTCCCACAGCTTCTGCGCGGTGGCCCGCAGCGGCATCCGGATCCCGGCGCCGACCTGGTCCTGCGTCTGGGAGTTCGCGAGGTCGCACCAGACGGAGAAGGCCCCGCCGACGATCTGGGCGTCGTACTTCGAGGACACGGCGGTCGTCCCGCGCAGCACACGCGGCGTCCACTGCTCGTAGATCCGCTGCCCCGTCGGATAGACGAAGGTCTGCGGCTCGCCGAGGACGTAGTACAGGAACTCGTCGTTGTAGTTGAGCACCTTGCGCCCCGCGCCCAGATACTCGGCCGGCACCCGCGCCCCGATCTCCTTGCCGGTCCAGTACGCGACGACGAGGTCGGAGGCGGGCTTCACGGTCGCGTCACGGAAGAAGCCGTCGTTCCAGACCCACATGGTCCGGTCGTGGGCCCGGACCGTCTCGGCGCGGTCGTTGAGCCACCCGGTGGCGAGGTCGGCGACGGTCGCCCCGGCGCCGTAGCGCTGCCGCGCGGCGGCGGCGAGCTGCGGGAAGGAGGCGGCCGGGTCCGGCACGGTCAGCGCCTGGTACTCGTCGCCGCCGAGGTGCCACTGCCCGCCCGGGAACAGGCCCGCGTACTCGTTCAGCAGGTCGTCGAGCAGCTTCCCGGAGGCGTCCTTGGAGATGTCGATCGCCCCGCGCCGGGCGACCCCGTTGACATTGCGCAGCTGCAGCTCGGGGTGGGCGGCGAGGACGGCCCCCAGATGCCCGGGCGAGTCGATCTCGGGCACGACGGTGATGTGCCGGGACGCGGCGAGGTCGACGATCCGCTTCACCTGCGCCTTGGTCAGATGCTGCGCGGCGACGATCTCGGGATGGGTGTCGGACTCGATCCGGAAGGCCTGGTCGTCGGAGAAGTGCAGCTCGAACTGGTTGAACTTCAGGTCCCCCAGCTCACGGATGCGGTCCTCGATCCAGCCCGGCGTGAAGTACTTGCGGGCGATGTCCAGCTGGAAGGTGCGCTGCGGCTTGGCGGGCGCGTCCTTCACGACGCCCTCCGGAGCCGTGCCGCCCTTTCGGACCTCCTGCTTGAGCGTGCGGGTCCCGTGGAACACCCCGGCGTCGGAGGGCCCACTGACGGTGACCCGCCCGTCGCGCACGGTCATGGTGTACGACTCCGCGCCGCCGCTCCCGCCGAGCGTCAGCCGCAGATCCCCGGCCTGCGTGTCGCTCTTCTGCCCCGCGTACGACATCCCCAGCTCACCGGCGATCAACCGACCCTCGTCGGCGAGGCGCGGGTCGTTCACGACCACGCGGTGCCCGGAGGCCGACCGCCACCCGGGCCCGCGCGCCGCGGTGTGACTCCGCACGGCGGGGATGGTCCGCGGGGCGGTGGACAGCGGATAGGTGCGGGTCGGGCTGGGGCTGGTGCTGGCGGACGGCGCCGCGGCGCCGACGGACCGCTCACCGCTGGAGACGCCCGCGCCCGGGGAGGACCGCGCCGCCGATCCGGCGGGCGCGCCGTCGTCCCCGTCCGAGGCCCACAGCCCCAGCCCGGCCCCGAGAGCGACGACCAGCCCGCCGGCTATCAGGGCCCGCAGGGCGACCTGCTCCCGTACCTTCTTGCGTGGCGCCGGACGCCGATGCCTGTGCCTGCTCACCCGGCCCACCGTACGTCGCCCGGGTGACGCGGTCGCGCCGGAGAAGTCACCGAACGCGCCACCGAACGGTCACAGGACGAGTCCACCAACGGTTCCGAAACTCTCTCGTTCGAGTGAAATTCGGGCAAGCGTCGGACACTGGATGACCACTCCCGATAGCGTTGCGGCACACCTTTCATCACATCCCCTGCCACATCACACGTGACGCGAGGATCCACGCTGCCTGCGCACCGTCTTCCCCACCTCACCGGCCGCCTTCCCATACCGGCGCAGACCCGGACACCCCCGGCCACCCTGGTGGAGACCTTCAACACCGCCCCCGCCGAAGAGGCCCTCGACGACCTCCTCGCCTGCCTGCACAGCCTCTGCTGGGCCCGCAGGGTCGCGGACCACCGCCCCTACCCCACGGTCGACGCCCTCCTCGCCGCATCCGACGAGGCGGCCTACGACCTCACGGCGGCCGACCTCACCGAAGCACTCGCCGCCGAGTCCCTCCCCACCCTCCCCGAGGGCACCTACGAGGCCGCCCACACAGCCCTCGCCGCAGCCCACGCCGCCTACGAGGCCCGCTTCGGCCACGTCTTCGTCCTCTGCCTGGACGGCGTCTCCCCGAACGACACCCTGGACTTCGTCCTGGAAAGCATCCGGTCACGATTGACAAACGATCCGGAGGACGAACGGGTAGTGGCAGCAGAGGAGCTACGGCGTCTCGCAAGGGGTCGACTGCTGTCCCGCCTCAGGGGCGCGGGGAACTGCGCGACCAACCACAACGAAGCCGCACCCGGCACATAACAACACAACCCCCCACAGACACCGCACGGCTCACCCATACGCGTGCCAGTTTGATCACACCGGTAGGCCCGCTGTAAGCCCAGCGCCGCGGCCTGGCTACGATGCTGGGGGCCGGTGGACCGTACCCGGCCGGGCCCGTCCGACAGCACAAGCCGGCAGGCCCCAATCCCCGCTCCCGGAGGGTTCTTCCGTGCCGGCTGGAACGCTGTACCGCGGCCGGGAAGGAATGTGGTCCTGGGTGGCTCACCGAGTCACCGGCGTCCTCATCTTCTTCTTCCTGTTCGTACACGTGCTGGACACCGCTCTCGTGCGTGTCTCCCCCGAGGACTACGACAAGGTCGTAGCCACGTACAAGACCCCGATCGTCGCCGTCCTCGAGTACGGTCTGGTCGCCGCCATCCTCTTCCACGCGCTCAACGGCCTGCGTGTCATCGCCGTCGACTTCTGGTCGAAGGGCCCGCGCTACCAGAAGCAGATGCTGTGGACCGTCGTAGGCGTCTGGGTCGTGCTGATGCTCGGGGCGATCTACCCCGTCCTCGGCCACGCCGCTCGTGAACTGTTCGGGAGCTGAGACCGATGGCCACCACTGAAACCACCGCGTCCGGGATCGGTCCCGTCGAGGGCGGCTCGCTCTACGACGTCGACAACCCGGCGCCCCTCATCGAGGCCCCGCGCAAGCGCACCAAGAAGACCCCGCGCTCGACCCGCGGCAACTTCGAGATGGCCGCGTGGCTGTTCATGCGGCTGTCCGGCATCGTGCTGGTCGTCCTGGTCGTCGGCCACCTGCTGATCCAGCTCGTGCTGGACGGGGGCGTGTCGAAGATCGGCTTCGCGTTCGTGGCCGGCCGCTGGGCGTCCCCGTTCTGGCAGGTCTGGGACCTGCTCATGCTGTGGCTCGCGATGCTGCACGGCGCGAACGGCCTGCGCACGGTCATCAACGACTACGCGGAGCGCGCGAACACCCGGCTGTGGCTGAAGGGCCTGCTCTACACCGCCACGGTGTTCACCATCCTGCTGGGCACGCTGGTGATCTTCACCTTCGACCCGAACATCCGCTAGGCACGGGGCTGAGGCAACCACCATGAAGATCCACAAGTACGACACGGTCATCGTCGGCGCCGGTGGCGCGGGCATGCGCGCGGCCATCGAGTCCACGAAGCGCAGCCGCACCGCGGTGCTCACCAAGCTCTACCCCACCCGCTCCCACACGGGCGCCGCGCAGGGCGGCATGGCCGCCGCGCTGGCCAACGTGGAGGAGGACAACTGGGAGTGGCACACCTTCGACACGGTCAAGGGCGGTGACTACCTGGTCGACCAGGACGCCGCCGAGATCCTGGCGAAGGAGGCCATCGACTCCGTCCTCGACCTGGAGAAGATGGGCCTGCCGTTCAACCGCACCCCGGACGGCACGATCGACCAGCGCCGCTTCGGCGGTCACAGCCGCAACCACGGCGAGGCCCCGGTCCGCCGGTCCTGCTACGCGGCCGACCGCACCGGCCACATGATCCTCCAGACGCTGTACCAGAACTGCGTGAAGGAGGGCGTGGAGTTCTTCAACGAGTTCTACGTCCTCGACCAGCTCATCACCGAAGAGGACGGCGTCAGGAAGTCCGCCGGTGTGGTCGCCTACGAGCTGGCCACCGGCGAGATCCACGTCTTCCAGGCGAAGGCCGTCATCTACGCCTCCGGCGGCTGCGGCAAGTTCTTCAAGGTGACGTCGAACGCGCACACGCTGACCGGTGACGGCCAGGCGGCGGTCTACCGCCGTGGCCTGCCGCTGGAGGACATGGAGTTCTTCCAGTTCCACCCGACCGGCATCTGGCGCATGGGCATCCTGCTGACGGAGGGCGCCCGCGGTGAGGGCGGCATCCTCCGCAACAAGGACGGCGAGCGCTTCATGGAGAAGTACGCGCCGGTCATGAAGGACCTCGCGTCCCGTGACGTCGTCTCGCGCTCCATCTACACGGAGATCCGCGAAGGCCGTGGCTGCGGCCCCGAGGGCGACCACGTCTACCTGGACCTGACGCACCTCCCGCCGGAGCAGCTCGACGCCAAGCTCCCGGACATCACCGAGTTCGCGCGGACGTACCTCGGTATCGAGCCGTACACGGACCCGATCCCGATCCAGCCCACCGCGCACTACGCCATGGGCGGCATCCCGACCAACGTCGAGGGTGAGGTCCTGGCGGACAACACCACGGTCGTCCCGGGCCTGTACGCGGCCGGCGAGGTCGCGTGTGTGTCGGTCCACGGCGCCAACCGCCTCGGCACGAACTCGCTGCTGGACATCAACGTCTTCGGCCGCCGGGCCGGTATCGCCGCGGCGGAGTACAGCCGGCGGACCGCGACGTTCGTCGAGCTGCCGGAGAACCCGGCGCAGCTGGTCGTCGACCAGATCGAGCGGCTGCGCACGTCGACGGGCACCGAGCGGGTCGCGACCCTCCGTCGCGAGCTCCAGGAGACCATGGACGCCAACGTCATGGTGTTCCGCACCGAGCAGACGATCAAGACCGCGGTCGAGAAGATCGCGGAGCTGCGCGAGCGCTACAAGAACGTCTCGATCCAGGACAAGGGCAAGCGTTTCAACACGGACCTCCTCGAGGCCATCGAGCTGGGCAACCTGCTCGACCTGGCCGAGGTCATGGCGGTGTCGGCCCTCGCCCGCAAGGAGTCCCGCGGCGGTCACTACCGCGAGGACTACCCCAACCGCGACGACGTCAACTTCATGCGTCACACGATGGCGTACCGCGAGGTCGGCGCCGACGGCACCGACTCCGTCCGTCTCGACTACAAGCCGGTCGTCCAGACCCGCTACCAGCCGATGGAGCGTAAGTACTGATGGCAACCCCTGTTCTGGACAAGGTCGAGGCGGACGCCGCGGCGTCCCCGTACATCACGGTCACCTTCCGGGTCCGCCGGTTCAACCCGGAGGTCTCGGCCGAGGCGGTCTGGGAAGACTTCCAGCTGGAGATCGACCCGAAGGAGCGCGTCCTCGACGGCCTCCACAAGATCAAGTGGGACCTGGACGGCACGCTGACCTTCCGCCGTTCCTGCGCCCACGGCATCTGCGGCTCGGACGCGATGCGGATCAACGGCAAGAACCGCCTCGCGTGCAAGACGCTGATCAAGGACATCAACCCCGAGAAGCCGATCACGGTCGAGCCCATAAAGGGCCTGACGGTCCTGAAGGACCTGGTCGTCGACATGGAGCCGTTCTTCCAGGCGTACCGGGACGTGATGCCCTTCCTGATCACGAAGGACACCAACGAGCCCACCCGCGAGCGGCTCCAGACAGCGGAGGACCGCGAGCGCTTCGACGACACCACGAAGTGCATCCTGTGCGCCGCGTGCACCTCGTCGTGCCCGGTCTTCTGGAACGACGGCCAGTACTTCGGTCCGGCGGCCATCGTCAACGCGCACCGCTTCATCTTCGACTCGCGTGACGAGGCGGGCGAGCAGCGCCTGGAGATCCTGAACGACCGCGACGGCGTCTGGCGCTGCCGCACCACGTTCAACTGCACGGACGCCTGCCCGCGCGGCATCGAGGTCACCAAGGCGATCGCCGAGGTCAAGAAGGCCCTGATCACGCGCCGCTACTGAGCTGCGTTTCCGTACGTCCACGAGGGCCCCGTCTCCCGGTTTCGTCACCGGGGGCGGGGCCCTCGGGCGTTCAAACACCACGATCGGGTGAACCCGTTCAAACGGGACTCCCGCAGCCACCCGGCCTACGATGATGTTCTCGGCACCACCCACAGGAGGCACCGATGTCCGCAGCAGCCGTCGAGCAGCAGCCGCACGACGACATCTCGCTGACGGCCCTGGCCGAAGAGATCATGGAACGCCATCCGGGGTATCGCGTCGAGATCATCGGAGGCCAGATCCTCGTGACCCCACCGCCGGACGGTCCCCACGGGGAAGCCCTGACCGACCTCACACTCCCGTTCATCGCCGCCGGCCTGCACAGCAGTGAGTCAAAGCTGATCCAAGGCCTCGGTGTATGGCTCCCGGAAGGAGCCGAGGACTACGCCATCCCCGACTTCTCCGTCGTGGACGCCGACTACCGCGAGCACCTGATCGAGAGCACCTACTACGATCCCGCGGTCTTCCGCCTGGTCGTAGAGGTCACCTCCAGCAACTGGAGGACCGACCTGCACACCAAGGTCGCCGCCTACGCCAACGCCAAGGTCCCGGTCTACGTGATCGTCGACCGCAAACACCAGCGCCTCCACGTCCTCACCGACCCCATCGCCGACGAGTACGACAACCACCGGATCTACAGCTCCGGCCAGACAGTCGTCCTGCCCGACTCCATCGGCGCCGAGGTCACCCTCGACGTGGCCGAGATCCTCAAGGCGGGTCAGCCGACGAGCGACTGACCCCCCGTCACCAGGACCCGTGCCACTCCGGATCGTCGCTGCCCAGTCGGCGCCGGAGGTAGTCCTCCAGGTTCTTCGCCACCCAGCGGCGGCTGTCGCTCTCGTGTTCCCAGACGAAGATGTCCGGCCGCTCGGGCTTCACGACGAAGCCGAAGAGGTCGCCCCCTCCGCTCTCCCCGAAGAGCAGCAGCGGATCGAACGGCATGTAGAGGCCCCGGAAGTCGGCCGAACTCCTGAACTCCAGGTTCCGGTCCACGACTTCACCGACGGAACACACGATCCCGGCCCCGTACTTGTCCCGCACGCCGTCCGCCACCCGCCAGAAGTCCTTCAGCTCGGCGGGCAGAGGATGCCCCAACACCACTTCCGCGACGCGCATCTGCTCCTCGCATCCGGGACCGTCGGCGATGTTCACGTCCGACGACAGCGAGGAGATGAGCTCGATCCACATACGGTGATCCTTCGTAGGTCCTCAGGCCCTCGGACGCCGCGAGGGCCCCGCTCCTCGAAGGGCTCGAAGGAGGGGGGCCCTCGTCGGTGGCGCCTTGGGCTCAGCCGCGCAGGACGCGGCCCTGGCTGTCGGTGCGGTCGTTGCTCGTGAGGAACAGGATGCCGTCGATCAGGGCCCAGATGCCGAGGCCACCGCAGGTCAGGAGCTGGGCGACACCGACGCCGACGGAGCCGACGTAGAAGCGTCCGATGCCGAGGGTGCCCAGGAAGAGCTGGAGAACACCGGCGACGATCTTCGACTTGTCGGAGTACGGGCGGCCGAGCGGGTCGACGCCGTAGGGGGCCTCGGGAGTGGGGACGGTCATGAGAACTGCTCCTGGGATGACTTCGAGTGACCGGAGCCGGCTTGCTCCGGACGGGGACTCCAGGAGGGATGGACGAGTTGCTCATGCGCGTCGACCGCCGTCGACGACCACGCCCGTGCATGGCATCGACCACGCGCGGACGTCCCCCCTGTGTCATGTGACAGTAAAGAGACCAGCGGGGCGAAAGGGAGTAGTGAGGACCGATCGTTCCTATTCCGTGATCAAAACCAGTCAACTTGGAAATGCTTCCGGATGCCCGACGGACGGAGAGCGAACGCCTCTATTACTAAAACAGGTTGCGAACGACCATCCAGGCCACCGCGACCCCGAGCACGACGGCCACCTCCCGACCGGCGAGGCTCGGCCGCCAACTGCGGCCGTGCAGGCCCTCCCAGGCCCAGCGGGCCAGGAGCGCGAGGGCGAAGGGCGAGGCGAGCAGCAGGACGCGGTTGTCCAGCCAGGCCTGGGCGAAGTGGCCGTGCATCAGGTCGTACACCATGCGGGTGCCGCCGCAGGCGGGGCAGAGCAGACCGGTGACGAGGCGGAACGGGCACTGCGGGAGCACATGGCCGGTCTGGTGCGGGTTGGTGCCGTAGAGGTAGGCGGAGCCCGCCGCGCCGGCGACGAGCACCGCGAGGGGTGCCGCCGCCGGGTGTCGCAGCGCGGACGGGCGCTCCGCTTCAGCCACGCAGGACCCGCCCGTTGCCGTCCGTCGTGTTGTTGCCCGTCAGGAGCATGATCCCGTCGATCAGCGCCCAGATGCCGAGGCCACCGCAGGTGAACAGCTGGGCGAGACCTATGCCGACGTGGCCTATGTAGAACCGGCCGACGCCCAGGGTGCCCAGGGTCAGCTGGAGGATGCCCGCGACGATCTTGGACTTGTCGGAGTAGGGACGCCCGTAGGGGTCGTAGCCGTAGGGGGCGTTGGGGTCGCCGGTGAAGGTGCCCGGCGGGACGTAACCGGGGGCGGGGTAACCGGCCTGCGGCGGGTAGCCCGGCTGGGGCTGGCCCTGCTGCGGGTAGCCGTAGGGGCCGGGCTGGCCGCCGGGCTGCGGGGCGCCGTACGGGCCGGGGGCACCGGCGTTGGGGTAGCCGTACCCGGGCTGGGGCGGCTGCTGGGGCTGCTGCGGCTGTTCGGTCAAGGCGAGTTCTCCCCGTAGTCGGATGAGCGGACGATCGGATGAGCGGAAAAGCTGCGTGCAATGTGGGTGCACGTCATCTTGCAGCAGAAAACCGGCCCGGGAGAAGCCGGGTCGGAAGGAGCCGTGACGCAGGTCGCACGCACCAACATCTTGAACGCGTTCAAAACTGAGCTACAGTCATCCCCGTCAGCGTTTTGAACGCGTTCAACAAGGGGGACGCATGGACCTCACCGTCATCGCCTACGTCATCTACCTGGTCGTCAGCATCGCTCTGACCATCTGGGTCGCCCGCACCCTCAGCCGCAACGGCCGGGTCTTCCTCGCCGATGTGCTCAGGGGCGACGAGAAGCTCGCCGACGCCGTCAACCACCTCCTGGTGGTCGGCTTCTACCTCGTCAACCTCGGTTTCGTCGCGCTCTTCCTGAGCGACCCGTACCGGATCGTCGAGGACACCCGCGAGATCTTCGAGGTCCTGTCGACCAAGCTCGGCGTCGTGCTGCTGGTGCTCGGCGCGATGCACCTGGGCAACGTGTTCGTGCTCAACCGGATCCGGCGGCGCGGACTGCAGGCCCGGGAGCAGGTGCCGCCGGTCGAGCCGCAGGCCTGGACCACCCCGTCGGCCGGGGCGTGACCGCCGTGCCGACCACGTCAGCGCAAGGTGACCGGGGCGCCGCTCGCGTCCCGGTCCGCCGGCTCACCGTCCTCTACGACGCCGACTGCGCCCTGTGCGCCTTCGTACGGAACTGGCTGGTCCGGCAGCCGCAGCTCGTCCCGCTGGAGCCGGTCGCTGCCGGATCCGCCGAAGCGGCCGCCCGCTTCCCGGGGCTCGACCACCGCGCCACCCTGGAGGAGATCACCGTCGTCGGCGACGGCGGGCAGGTCTACCGGGGCGCCGCCGCCTGGATCGTCACCCTGTGGGCGCTACGGGAGCACCGGCCGCTCGCCCACCGGCTGAGCACCCCCGCGGGCGCGAAACTCGCCAAGGGCGCGGTCCTGGCCGCCGCCAAGTGGCGCGGGGCGCGGCGCGAGGAGGCGGGCCGGGGCGTGGCTCGGCGCAAGGAGACGGGCTGGGGCGGGCGCGTGTACTACGCGGCCGACGGCTGGTCCTTCGACCCGCAGCACGGCTGGACCTACACACCGCCGCCCACCCCGCCCTCCTGTGCCGACGGCTCCTGCTCCACTGACTAGGCTCTCTGTCCGTGTCCGCCATGAACGAGTCCGCCGACGGGGGCCGCACCGAGCCCGCTCCCCCGGCCGAGCCCCGCGAGCCGTCCCCGACGACCGGCTCGAAGTCCGAGCAGACCCGCGCGCTGATCCTGGAGACGGCGATGCGGCTGTTCCAGGAGCGCGGCTACGACAAGACCACGATGCGGGCCATCGCCCAGGAGGCCGGGGTCTCGGTAGGCAACGCCTACTACTACTTCGCCGGCAAGGAGTGGCTGATCCAGGGCTTCTACGACCGTCTCGCGGCCGAGCACCGCGAGGCGGTCCGCGAGCTCCTGGCCCGGGAGACCAGCCTGGAGGCCCGGATGGCGGGCGTGCTGCGGGTCTGGCTGGACGTGGCGACGCCGTACCACGAGTTCGCGGTGCAGTTCTTCAAGAACGCCGCCGACCCCGACAGCCCGCTCAGCCCCTTCTCGGCGGAGTCGGAGCACGCGCGCGTGGAGGCGATCGCCGTCCACAAGGAGGTCCTCGCGGGCTCGAAGGCGAAGGTGCCCGAGGAACTGCGCGAGGTGCTGCCCGAGCTGATGTGGCTCGCGCAGATGGGCCTCGTCATGTACTGGATCTACGACCGCACGGAGGGCCGCGAGCGCAGCTACCGGCTCGCGGAACGGGGCGCGCGCCTCACCGCGCGGGGTGTGGCGCTCGCCCGGTTCCGCATCCTGCGGCCTCTCGTCCTGGAGATCCACGAACTCTTCACGGACTTCCTGCCCGGCATGACCAACGCCCTGCCGGACCCGCAGAAGAAGAAGCGCGGTCAGCGGTCGGCCGCCGGCCCGTCGGTCAGTTGACCTCCGACATCTGCGCCAGTTCCACGTCGTACACCAGCGGCTCGCCCCCGACGGTCACCTGACGGGCCTGGGTGGTGTACGACGCCGCCGTCGTCGACAGCAGATACGTGCCCGGCGACGGGACGGAGACGATGTAGGAGCCGTCGGCCAGCGAGGTCACCTGGTCCAGCGGGCGGCCGCCCTTGGACAGCAGGGCGACCGAGGCGTTCTCCACCGGGTCGCCGGAGACGTCGCGCACGAAGCCGTGGACGGCCGTCGCGGGGCCGTCCCCCGGGGCGGCGGAGAGCGTGACGTCCTCCTCCTTGGGCTCGACCGCGAGATGCGGCAGCCGCTTCTCCAGCCAGGCCGGCAGCCACCAGTTGGAGGCGCCGAGCAGATGCATCGCGGCCGGCACGAGTGCCGTACGCAGGATGAACGCGTCCAGGGCGACCGCCGCCGCGAGGCCCACACCGGCCATCGCCCCGCCCGAGTCGCCGCTGAGGACGAACGCGAGGAACACGCAGACCATGATCAGGGCGGCGGAGTTGATGACCCGGCTGGTCTCGGCGAGGCCCACGCGCACCGCGCGCGCGTTGTCGCGCGTGTGCACCCACTCCTCGTGCATCCGGCTGACCAGGAACACCTGGTAGTCCATCGACAGGCCGAACAGCAGGGACAGCATGATGACCGGCAGGAAGGCGTTGATCGGGCCCTCCTTGCCGAGGCCGAGCAGCTCCAGGCCCCAGCCCCACTGGAAGACGGCGACGAGGACGCCGAAGGAGGCGGCGGCCGCGATCAGGTTCATCACGGCGGCGGTCAGCGGCACCACCAGGGAGCGGAAGGCGATCAGCAGGAGCAGGAAGCCCAGGCCGATGATCGTCACGACGAACAGCGGCAGCCGGTCGCCGGTGACCGTCGCGAAGTCCTTGGAGACCGCCGTGACCCCGCCGACGTGCGCCTGCGCTCCCGCCTCCGGGATGACGTCGTCGCGCAGCCGGTCGATGAGGGCGTCCGTCTCCTCCGACTGGGGCGAGGTCGTGGGGACGACCTGGATGACGGTGACGCCCTGCGCGGGCGGCAGCGCCGCCGCCTGGGCCACGCCCGGCGCGGCCTCGATGCCCTTGACGAGCGCCGTGGTGTCGGTGCCGTCCACGACCACCTGGAGCGGGCCGTTGAAGCCCGGCCCGAAGCCCTCGGCGAGCAGGTCGTAGGCCTTGCGGGTGGTGGTGGAGGCGTCGTCGTTGCCCTGGTCGGTGGCGCCCAGGCGCAGTGACAGCACGGGCAGCGCGAGGACGGCCATGACGACCAGCGCGAGCGCGGCGACCGTACGGGGGCGGCGCTGCACGCCCGCCGACCAGCGGGCCGCCGGGCCGCTCGTCCGCTCCTCCTCCGGGCCCTCGGCGGCCAGGCGCCGGCGCTGCCTGCGGCTGAGCACCCGCGGGCCGAGGAAGCCGAGCAGGGCGGGCAGCAGGGTGGTGGCGGCGAGGACGCTGAGGACGACCGTCAGCGAGGTGCCGACGACGACGCCGTCCAGGAAGCGCAGGTTCGTCACCAGCATGCCGGCCAGGGCGATGCAGACCGTGCCGCCCGCGAACAGCACCGCGCGGCCCGAGGTGTTGAGGGCGACGACCGCCGACTCCTCCGGCGCCAGGCCGCGCAGGATGCCCTTGCGGTGGCGGGTGACGATGAACAGGGCGTAGTCGATGCCGACGCCCAGGCCGATCAGGGAGGACAGCAGCGGGGACAGGTCGGGGATGTCGGTGACATGGCTGAGCAGCTGGGTCGAGAACAGTCCGGTGCCGACGCCGAAGACCGCCACGGCGAGCGGCAGCAGCATCGCGAAGAGGGAGCCGAAGGCGAGGAACAGGACGATCGCGGCGGCGACCAGGCCGACCATCTCGGCGAGGCCGGTGGGCGGTTCCTGCACGCGCTGGATGGCCTGGCCGCCCAGTTCGACCTCCAGGCCGTCGCGTTCGGCGTCCCGCGCGGTGTCGACGACGTCCTGGACGAGCTCCTTGGGCACCGCGTTCGCCTGGTCGGCGAAGGTGATCTGGGCGTACGCGATCCGCCCGTCGCGGCTGATCTGCCCCGCGCCCTGCTCGCCGGCGTAGGGGCTGGTGACCTCTCCGACGCCCTTCATGTCCGCGATCTTCTCCAGCGCGGGCCGGATCCGGGACCGTACGTCCTGGTCGCGGACCGTGCCCTCGTCCACCTTCCAGACGACGGTGTCGGTGTCGCCCGCGCGCGCGGGGAACGCCTTCTCCATCAGGTCGTACGCCTTCTTGGAGTCCGTGTCGGGGAGGGAGAACACGTTCGCGTAGTCCGTGCCCGCCGTCGAGGCCGAGAATCCCAGCCCGAACAGCGCCCCCACCCACAGCAACAGGACCACCAGCCGATGCCGGTAGCACCAGCGTGCCAATGCCGCCACGATGCGCAACTCCTCACTCACAGTCGACGGGTCCCCCAGGTCCTGGGCAACAGCATCGGCGTCGGCACACGCGCGTGGACATCGACCCGCCATGACTCTCAAGTAACTCCAAAGCGGGAACCGGCCCGGTTGTCAGTGGGCCCGCCGATACTGGGGACATGTCGACGGCCCCCGGCACCGTGCTGGTCGTGGAGGACGAGCCGAGCATCGCGGACGTCCTCGCCATCGCGCTGCGCTACCACCGCTTCGAGGTCATGATCGCGGGCACGGTCCGCGAGGCCCTCGCCCTGGCCGGGCGCACCCGGCCCGACGTCGCGCTGCTCGACGTCATGCTGCCCGACGGCGACGGCCGGGCGCTCGGGCGCGAACTGCGCGAGCGGCGGCCCGACCTGGCCCTCGTGTTCCTCACCGCGCGCGACGCGCCGGGTGAGATCGTCGGCGCGCTCGGCTTCGGCGACGACTACATCACCAAGCCGTTCGACATCGACGTGGTCGTCGCCCGGATCAGCGCGGTCCTGCGGCGCACCCGCCCGGCGGACGTCCTGCCGCAGCGCCCGCCGCTGCGCTACGGCGACCTGGAGCTGGACGAGACGACGTACAGCGTGCACCGCGCGGGCCGCTCGGTCGAGCTGACCCCCACCGAGTACGCGCTGCTGCGTTTCCTCGTGCGCAACGGCGGCCGGATCGTGCCCAAGGAGCAACTCCTGCGCCATGTCTGGCAGTACGAGCACACACCACCGGAGTCGACGGTCGTCGAGACCTACATCAGCTATCTGCGCCGCAAGCTGGACACCCTCGGCCCCCCGGTGATCACCACCCGGCGGGGCGTGGGGTACGGACTGGCATGAGGAGGCTGCGGGCCCTGCGGTGCGGGCGGGGCATGCACTCGCTGCGGGTGAAGCTGACGCTGGCGAACGTGGCGCTGCTCGCGATCGGGATCGTCGCGGCGACCGCGGTCAGCCTGATGGGGATGCGGCACTATCTGCTGGATCAGATCGACTCCGACTTGGTCAAGACCCGTGACTCGATCGCCGGTACGGGGCTCACCCTGCGGAAGCTGGACTCGCTGTCGGCGCTGAGCTTCCTCCGCGACCGGATCGCGCCCGGGGAGAGCGACGAGGAGTCCGCGGCGGACACGGTCTTCACGGCCACCGACGGCACCGGCCGGGCCGTGTCCCTCTTCGGCGTGCCGCCCACCGCGGCCCAGCGCGACCTCGCCGCCGCCGTGCGCGACCCGCACGCGCTCACCCTCGCCCCCGACCCGGGCGACGTCAGCATGCGGGGCGCTGCCTACCGGGTCACGGCCACCCGGCTCGGGGACGGCACCTACGTCCTGATGGCGACCTCCACCGAGGCCCTGCACCGGGGCATGGTCAAGGCCCTCAAGCTGGACCTCGCCGTCGGCACCCTGCTGCTGGCACTGCTCGCGTGTCTCACCCTGTTCAGTGTGCGGCGGCGGATGCGGCCGCTGGAGGACATGGTGGAGACGTCGTCGGCGATCGCGGAGGGCGATCTGACCCGGCGGGTGCCCTCCAGCCGGGAGACCAGCCTGGAGGTGGAGCAGTTGCGGCTCGCCCTGAACTCGATGCTCCACCAGGTGGAGACGGCGTACCGCACACGCGAGCGCAGCGCGGGCCAGTTGCGCCGGTTCGTCGCCGACGCCTCGCACGAGCTGCGCACCCCGCTGTCCGCGATACGCGGCTACCTCCAGCTGTACGACCAGGGGATGCTGCGCGAGCCGGAGGAGCGGAAGCGGGCCTGGGAACGGATGAACGGCGAGGTGGACCGGATGGGCCGGCTCGTCGACGAACTGCTCACGCTGGCCCGCCTGGACCAGCGACCCGAACTGCGGCTGCGGAACGTGGACGTGAGCCGGCTGGTCCGGGACGCGGCCCAGGATCTGCGGGCGCAGCAGCCGGCCCGGCCGGTCACGGTCGACGCGGACGGGGCGCTGCTGATGCGGGCCGACGAGTCGGGGCTGCGGCAGGTCCTGGGCAACCTGGTGGCCAACGTGCGCACGCACACACCCGCCGAGGTGCCGGTGCGGCTCGGCGTGGAGCGCGTGGACGGGGTCGTACGGCTGTCGGTGCGGGACGAGGGGCCGGGGCTGGCGTCGGAGGACGCGGCGCGGGTCTTCGACCGGTTCTTCCGGGCGGGCGGCGGCGCGGGCAGCGGGCTGGGGCTGGCGATCGTGCAGGGTGTGGTGCGGGCCCACGGCGGCGAGGTGAGCGTGCGGACGGCGCCGGGCGAGGGGCTCGGGGTGACGGTGGAACTGCCGTTTGGGTGCGGCGCCGTTGTGGCTGGTCGCGCCCACGCGGCGGAGCCGCATATCGATACAGCCCCGCGCCCTTTGGGGCGCTGACGCGCCCGCTCAGGGGCTTGCCAGGACCAAGGCCCATACCGTCTTGCCGTGGCTTCCCCTCCCCCACACGCCCCACGCGGTGGTGAGGTGTTCTACGAGGTGTAGGCCGCGGCCGTGTTCCTCCCACTCGGCGACTCTCCGCGGCCGGGGTTCGTGGCGGTCCTCGTCGGAGACCTCTATGAGGCAGGAGCCGTCCGCGAGCGCGGTGACCGCCACCTCGAACTCCCGCTCCCGCAGGGGTCCGTGGCGGATGACGTTGGTGGCCAGCTCGGACACCACGAGGACCGCGTCGGTCAGCGCCCGGTCGTCGGGGCCGTGCCCCCAGTTCGCCAGATGGTCCCGCACCCGGCGCCGGGCCAGGCCGACGGACGCCGGATGCCGGGGCAGCCGGAAGGAGTTGCGTCTCAGCACCTCTGCTCCTCACCCCGCACACAGCTCCGTCACATGGTCACCCCGAGTGGTGACTGCCCGGTGTGGCGGGGACGCATGCCCGAACGGGCAGGATCAGATCCAGTTCAGGGCCCACAGGCGGAACACGCCGTTGCCGTCGGCCAGGTACTGGCCGCCGCCGATGTCCGCGTCGGTGACGACGTACTCCTTGCGCTGCCACAGCGGGATCACGGGCACGTCGTCGGCGATGGCCTGCTGGAGGTTCTTGAAGTCGTCGGCGACCTGGCTGCGGTCGGCGTACTGCTGGCTGTCGGTGATGTAGCGGTCGACGGTCTTGCTGCTGTAGCCGGTGTTCATGGTGGAGTCGGTGCCGACGAGCGGGCCCGCGTAGGTGTCCGGGTCGGGGTAGTCGGCGACCCAGCCGACGGCGTACGCGTCGAGCTTGCCGCTCGCCCACCGCTTCTGGAAGTCGGTCCACTCGTACCCCTTGACGTTCACCTTGAACAGCCCGGAGGCCTCCAGCTGCCGCTTGAGCTCCTTCGCCTCGGCCGCGGCGGCACCGCTGCCCAGGCCGTAGCCGTAGGTGAAGCCGACCGGGATGCTGACGCCGGCCTCCTCCAGCAGCTTGCGGGCCTTCTGGGAACTCCGCTCGGGGTAGGTGTCGAAGAACGAGGTCGTGTGGCCGGTGAGGCCGGCCGGGATGAGCGAGTACAGCGGGTCGACCGTGCCGTCGTACACGGTCGCGGCGAGCTGTTCACGGTCGATCAGCCAGGCCACCGCCCTGCGCACGTCCGTGGAGTTCAGCGGCGACGACTCACGGGTGTTGAAGTACAGGTTGCGGGTGTCGGAGCTGTCGGCCTCGCTGACCCGCATCTCGGGGTCGCTGGCGTTGAGGGCGGCGAGGACGGCGGGCGGCAGCTGCCGGGTGGCCACGTCGATGTCCTTGGCCTTCCACCCCTTCTCCAGGGCGTCCGGGTCGGCGTAGTAGCGCAGTTCGACCGGCGCGCCCGCCTTCACGGCGCCCTTGTAACGCGAGTTGGGTTCGAGGTGGACCCGCTTGCCTTTCGTGTACGACGTCAGCGTGTACGGGCCCGTACCGTCGACGGAGGTGCCGGTGCGCAGGCCGTCGGCCGGGTAGCGGGTCTGGTCGACGATCGAGCCGGCGCCGGTGGCCACCTTGAACGGGAACGTGGCGTCCGGGGTCGTCAGATGGAAGGTGACCTTCTGTCCGGCGGCGTCCACCGACTTCAGGGTGGACAGCAGCGAGGCCGGACCGACATCGGCGTTGATCTTCTTGACCCGGTCGAAGGAGAACTTCACGTCCTCGGCGGTCACCTTGCGGCCGCTGGGGAAGGTGAGGTCGTCCCGCAGCTCGCAGGTGTACGTCGTCAGGGCGCCCTTCGGGAAGGAGCAGCTCCTGGCGGCGTCCGGGACGGGCGAGACGCCGCCCGGCGCGTAGGTCAGCAGCGACTGGAAGACGTTGCTGAACAACGCCCAGGAACCGGCGTCGTAGGCGCCTGCCGGATCGAGTGACGTGATGGTGTCCGTCGTGCCCACGGTGATGGTGGCGCCGCTGTTCTGCTGGGACGGCAGTAACTGCCAGCCGCCCACACCCACAACCGCGAGAACCAGAAGTGTCACGAGGATCCGCATGCGAACCGAGCGCATGGTGATGCCCTGCCCTCCCCGGGCCATAGGAAGGCCCAGAACTCCCCAGAAAGCCACCCCCCTTGGTGGCGGGGCTCACCTAACCACACGTGTTTCAGCGGGCGGAAGGGACTTCTGGGTAGATGGGAAAGAACTTACCGACGCGCTGTTTCCGCCCGGTTTCACAGGTTTCTCTCAGACTCCGCCTCACGCCTGACGGGATGCCAGCTCGATCACCGTGATGTCCGAGGGTGCGCCCACGCGGGTGGGCGGGCCCCAGGCGCCGGCGCCCCGGGAGACGTACAGCTGGGTGTCGCCGTAGCGCTCCAGGCCGGCCAGGGTCGGGTTCGCGGCCTCGGCGATCAGGTTGCCGGGGAAGAGCTGGCCGCCGTGGGTGTGCCCGGAGAGCTGGAGGTCGACTCCGTGGCGTACGGCGTCGTGGATCTGCACGGGCTGGTGGGCGAGGAGCACGCACGCGCGCGTGGTGTCCCGGTCACCGAGGGCCCGGTTGAAGTCGGGGCCCTGCCCCTCGCTCTCACCTGCGACGTCGTTGACGCCGGCGAGGTCGAACCAGGGGAGTTCGGTGCGCTCGTTCTCCAGGGGGTCGATGCCGAGCCGGCGCACCTCGTCGACCCACTGGGCCGCGCCGGAGAAGTACTCGTGGTTGCCGGTGACGAAGAAGCTGCCGTGCCGGGCCCGCAGCCCGGCGAGCGGGGCGGCCGCCGGGCCCAGGTCCTTCACGCTGCCGTCGACGAGGTCGCCGACGACGGCGATCAGGTCGGGCTGCGTGGCGTTGATCGTGTCGACGACCTTCTGCGCGAAGCCCCGGCCGAGGACCGGGCCGAGGTGGATGTCGCTGACGGCCGCGATCCGGTAGCCGTGGGCGGTGCGCGGAAGTTTGGCCAGCGGGACGGTCACCCGCTTCACCTTCGGACCGCGCAGCACACCGTAGGTACCGGCGCCGACGGTCCCCAGGGCCACGGCGGCGGCCGCGCCGCCGACGACCCGGGAGACGAAGAGCCGCCGGGAGGGGGCGAGGTTTTCGGCCGCTTCAGGCGCGGGGTCGGCCTTCTCGGGCGCGGGGCTGCGCTTTTCGGCACCCTCGGGGGCGGGCCGCTCGGCTGCCTCGGGGGCCGGGTGCGGCGACTCCGGCTGCCCGGTCGGCGACCCCGGGGCGGCGGCCGGGGCCGACCGCTCGGCCGGCCTCGTACGGGCCCCCGCCGGGACCGGCTCCGGCTCCGGCTCCGGCTGCGGTTGCGGCACGGGCTGCTCGGCGGGGGCCCGCCGCTCCAGGAAGCGGCACAGCAGCGGTCGTACGATCTCGCCCGCGACGAGCCCCAGCAGCAGGTAGATCGACAGGGCGAGCCAGAGGAAGCCCGGCCAGGCGAGGGTGCGCTGGAGCCAGAAGGGGGCGCCGGTGCGCTCCCCGACGAGGGCGCCGATCGCCAGGGCCCAGCCGCCCGCGACCAGCACGGCGCCGCCGCGGCGCGCCCAGCCGGGGCCGCGGGTGGTGTCGCGGAACAGCCGGCGCCACAGGTACCAGTTGGCGCCGACCAGGACCGTCAGCGCGAGCAGTGCGAAGAGGATCACCATCGGCTATGACGTCCGGCGCAGTGCGCGCAGACCGCGCAACCCGATGGCCCCGATGGCCGTCCCCAATACGAAGGAGACGACGGCGAGCGTCAGATGCACCCAGAAGTACGCGGTGGGCTCGCCGTCGTCGAACGCGAGACCGCTGCTGTCCTTGACCAGATTCTTGACGAAAGTGACCCAGATGACCCAGCTCCACACCCCGAAGGCGAGCAGGAACCAGGAGAGGGGGCGGCTGAGCTTCATGGGTTCAGTATCGCCGTCGGGTGTCCGGTTCGATGACCGGGGTGGGGAGGGCGGCGGGACTTCCCGTCGGCTGCCAGGTACGTTCTCCGTCGTGCCCGCACCCATGAAGCAGACCGTCAGGCGATCCCTGCTGGTCACCGCAGCGTCCCTCACCTCTTTCGCGCTGACCGCGCCCGTCTCCCTCGCCGCGCCGAGTCCGTCTCCGTCTTCTTCTCCGTCTTCTTCTCCTTCTTCTCCTTCCAAGAGCGCGTCCCCCTCGGCCACTCCCCCGGCGACCATGTCCACCGTGGGCGGGGCCCGGCTCGGGCAGGCCGGGACACAGGTGGCGCTCGCGGGGGACGCCCCGGTGGTGCCGAAGGACCTCACCGCGCGGTCGTGGATCGTCGCGGACGCCGAGTCCGGCGAGGTGCTGGCGGCGCACAACGCGCACTGGCGGCTGCCCCCGGCGAGCACGATGAAGATGCTGTTCGCGGACACCGTGCTGCCGAAGTTCCCGAAGACCACCGCGCACAAGGTGGTGCCGAAGGATCTGGACGGCATCGGGTCCGGCTCCAGCCTGGTCGGGATAAAGGAGAACGAGACGTACACGGTCCACGACCTGTGGCTCGGTGTCTTCCTGCGCTCCGGCAACGACGCCGTGCATGTGCTGTCGGCGATGAACGGCGGGGTCGAGAACACGGTCGAGGAGATGAACCAGCACGCCGAGGAGCTCCAGGCCCTCGACACGCACGTGGTCTCCCCCGACGGCTACGACCAGCCCGGCCAGGTCTCCTCCGCGTACGACCTGACGCTGATCGCGCGGTCCGGGCTGCAGAAGAAGGACTTCCGGGAGTACTGCTCGACCGTCTCGGCCAAGTTCCCGGGCGAGACGAAGAAGAACAAGAAGGGCAAGAAGGTCCGCGGGTCCTTCGAGATCCAGAACACCAACCGGCTGCTGGCCGGCGACTACGACGTCACGCAGTACCCGGGCATCGCGGGTGTGAAGAACGGCAACACGACCAACGCGGGCGCGACCTTCACGGGTGTCGCCGAGCGGGCCGGGCGCGTGCTGCTGGTCACGGTGATGAACCCGGAGAAGAGCGACCACAACGAGGTCTACAAGGAGACCGCCAAGCTGTTCGACTGGGGTTTCGCGGCGGCCGGGAAGGTGACGCCGGTGGGTGAGCTGGTCCCGCCGCAGGGGGCGGCTCCCAGCGCACAGGCCAGTGCGCAGCCGGGCGCGAACCCGTCCTCCGGCGAGTCGGCCAAGGCCGGGCGGGGCGGCAGCTCGCAGCAGCCGGTGGCGAGTGCGGTCGCCGACGACGGCTCGCGCGGCATGTGGACGGCGCTGGGCATCACCGGCGGCGTGCTGGTGCTGCTGGCCGCCGGGGCGTATGTCGTCAACCGCCGCTGGCCGCTGCCGGATCTGGTACGCCGTCGCCGCTGACGTCGTCGCCCGCCGCGCTGTCGGGTGCGCTGCCCGTCGCCGTCCACGCGGCGCAGTACAGGACCAGTTTCGAGGTGAAGTTGATCCACAGCAGCAGGGCGATGGGCACGCCGAACGCGCCGTACATGCTCTTGCCTGCCACGTTCTGCATATAGCCGCTGAGCAACAGCTTCAGCAGTTCGAAGCCGACCGCGCCGATCAGCGCCGCGACGATCAGACGGCGGCGGGTGGGCTCGACGCCGGGCAGCAGGGTGAGGACGTAGAGGAGGAGCAGGAAGTCGGCGAGGACGGCGATGGTGAAGGCGGCGACGTGCAGCAGGATGCCGCTCCAGCCCGCCTCGTCGATGCCGAGGGCGTCGGTGATCCGGCCGACCAGGGCGGAGGCGACGGTGGAGATGGCGAGGGTGACCAGGACCGCGCCGCCGAGCCCGACCAGGATGCCCGCGTCCTTGCCCCTGCTCAGGACCGGGTTCTCCTCCTTGTCGGGCAGCTCCCACACCGCGCGCAGACAGTCGCGCATCTGGCCGACCCAGCCGATGCCGGTGAACAGCAGCACGGCACCGGCGATGAGGCCGACGGTGCCGGCGTTCTGCACCAGGCTGTGGATGTCGAGCTGGTCGGAGATGCCGGGGACCTGGTCGGCGATCTTGTCCTGGAGTTCCTGCTGCTGGGACTCGCTGAGGGTGGCGGCGGCGATCGCGGCGGCCAGGGTGAGCAGCGGGAACAGCGCGATGAAGCTGATGAACGTCATCGCGGCGGCGAGCCGGGTCCATTTCACCCGGTCGAGGCGTTCGTACGACCGCCACGCGTGCGTGGCCATGAGGCGGGTGACCCAGGGCCCGACGCCGGGAAGCTTCTTCAGCCAGTCCATGATCCGACTCTGCCCTGTACGCGGGGAACGACGCGGAGGGGCGCTTGCCCTCAGCGTGTTGGCAGGGTGCCCCTGTCCGCGTGGGCGGACTGCGGGGGGATCACCGTCGTGCCGCCGAACGTGTACTCACGGAGCTCGCGCCAGACCTCGTCCGGGCCCAGTTCGTGGAGGGCGAAGCCGGTGCAGGACCAGTCGGCCTCGTAGCCGGAGAGTTCCTCGAAGGCCCGGTCCATCGCCTTGTCGTCGATGCCGTGCGCCACGGTGACATGCGGGTGGTACGGGAACAGCAGCTCCCGCACCAGCGGGCCGGACGCGTCACGGACCAGCTGCTGGAGCCAGGCGCAGACCTCGGCGCCCTCGACGACCCTCATGTACACGACCGGCGACAGGGGCCGGAACGTGCCGGTGCCGGAGAGCCGCATCGGGAAGGGGCGGCCGATCGCGGCGACCTCGGTGAGGTGGGCGTCGACGGCCGGCAGCGCGCTCGCCTCGATCTCGGTCGGCGGCAGCAGCGTGATGTGCGTGGGGATGCCGTGAGCAGCGGCGTCGCCGAAGCCCGCGCGCCGCTCCTGGAGCAGGCTGCCGTGAGGCTCCGGGACCGCGATCGACACGCCGATCGTTACGGTCCCCACATCGTCTCCTGTCGTCATGTCCGATGAGATGCCGGTCGTGGTGCCGGGTTCGTGCTCAGTCGTCTCAGTCGTACGGCTATCGACTGTACGGCCACGGCTGTGCTCTGGGCAGGCGCAGAGGAAGTGATGTGCAGCGCTCTGCCCGGAGGAACGAGTGTGCGGTGCGCCCCGGGTGCTTCCTAGCGCCTTCAGTGCTTCGCGGGCAGGAAGCCGACCCTCTCGTACGCCTGGGAGAGCGTCTCCGCGGCGACGGCGCGCGCCTTCTCCGCGCCCTTCGCCAGGATCGAGTCCAGCGTCTCCGGGTCGTCCAGGTACTGCTGGGTGCGGTCCCGGAACGGGGTGACGAAGTCGACGACGACGTCCGCGAGGTCCGTCTTCAGCGCGCCGTACATCTTGCCCTCGTACTCCTGCTCCAGCTGGGCGATGCTCTTGCCGGTGAGCGTGGAGTAGATGGTGAGCAGGTTGCTGACGCCCGGCTTGTTCTCGGTGTCGTAGCGGACGACCGTGTCGGTGTCCGTGACCGCGCTCTTGACCTTCTTCGCGGTGGCCTTCGGGTCGTCGAGGAGGTTGATGAGGCCCTTCGGCGTGGACGCCGACTTGCTCATCTTGATCGACGGGTCCTGGAGGTCGTAGATCTTCGCCGTCTCCTTGAGGATGTACGGCTTCGGGATGGTGAAGGTCTCGCCGAAGCGGCCGTTGAAGCGCTCGGCGAGGTCACGGGTGAGCTCGATGTGCTGGCGCTGGTCCTCGCCGACCGGGACCTCGTGGGCCTGGTAGAGCAGGATGTCCGCGACCTGGAGGATCGGGTACGTGAACAGGCCGACGCTGGCGCTCTCGGTGCCCTGGCGGGCGGACTTGTCCTTGAACTGGGTCATCCGGCTGGCCTCGCCGAAGCCGGTGAGGCAGTTCATGACCCAGGCGAGCTGGGCGTGCTCGGGGACGTGGCTCTGCACGAAGAGGGTGCAGCGCTCGGGATCCAGGCCGGCCGCCAGGAGCTGGGCGGCGGCCAGGCGGGTGTTGGCCGTGAGGTCCTTCGGGTCCTGCGGGACCGTGATCGCGTGCAGGTCGACGACCATGTAGAAGGCGTCGTGGGACTCCTGCAGGGCCACCCACTGGCGGACGGCGCCGAGGTAGTTGCCGAGGTGGAACGAGCCTGCGGTGGGCTGGATTCCGGAGAGCACGCGGGGTCGATCTGAGGCCATGTTCACCATTCTCTCAGAGGGAGAGGGTGAGTTTGGCCCGGGAGGTGAGGGGTGGTGCGGTGCGCGGGGAACCGCGGCGCCGTTGTGGCTGGTCGCGCCCCGCGGCGGAGCCGCAAATGATGCGGCCCCGCGCCCCTGAAGACTTCAGCCGAGGTCGATTTCCGGGTACAGGGGGAAGCCCGCCACCAGGTCCGTTGCCCGCTGGGAGATCTCCTCCGCCACCTTCTCGTCCAGGACGTGGGTCGCCTTGCTCGGGGCGCCCGACTTCGTCGTGCCCTGTTCGGTCGTCGTCAGGACGCGGTCGATCAGGCCCGCCACCTCGTCCATCTCCGCCGTGCCCAGGCCGCGGGTCGTCAGGGCGGGGGTGCCGATGCGGATGCCGGACGTGTACCAGGCGCCGTTCGGGTCGGCCGGGATCGCGTTGCGGTTCGTCACGATGCCCGAGTCGAGGAGCGCCGACTCGGCCTGGCGGCCGGTGAGGCCGTAGGAGGAGGCCACGTCGATCAGGTTGAGGTGGTTGTCGGTGCCGCCGGTGACCAGCGTGGCGCCCCGGCGCATCAGGCCCTCGGCCAGCGCGCGGGAGTTGTCGACGATCCGCTGGGCGTAGTCCTGGAAGGCGGGCTGCCGGGCCTCGGCCAGGGCGACGGCCTTGGCGGCCATCACGTGCGGGAGGGGGCCGCCGAGGACCATCGGGCAGCCGCGGTCGACCTGGTCCTTGAGGGAATCGTCGCACAGGACCATGCCGCCGCGCGGGCCGCGCAGGGACTTGTGGGTGGTCGTGGTGACGATCTGGGCGTGCGGGACCGGGTCGAAGTCGCCGGTGAGGACCTTGCCGGCGACGAGGCCCGCGAAGTGCGCCATGTCGACCATGAGGGTGGCGCCGACCTCGTCGGCGATCTCGCGCATGATCCGGAAGTTCACCAGACGGGGGTACGCGGAGTAGCCGGCGACGATGATCAGCGGCTTGAACTCGCGGGCCTGGACGCGCAGGGCGTCGTAGTCGATGAGGCCGGTCGCCGGGTCGGTGCCGTAGGAGCGCTGGTCGAACATCTTGCCGGAGATGTTCGGGCGGAAGCCGTGGGTGAGGTGGCCGCCCGCGTCCAGGGACATGCCGAGCATGCGCTGGTTGCCGAAGGCCTGGCGGAGTTCCGCCCAGTCGGCCTCGGCGAGGTCGTTGACCTGGCGGGCGCCGGTCTTCTCCAGGAAGGGGACCTCGACGCGGTCGGCGAGAACGGCCCAGAAGGCGACCAGGTTGGCGTCGATGCCGGAGTGCGGCTGCACGTACGCGTGCCGGGCGCCGAAGAGCTCGCGGGCGTGCTCGGCGGCCAGCGCCTCGACCGTGTCGACGTTGCGGCAGCCGGCGTAGAAGCGGCGGCCGACAGTGCCCTCGGCGTATTTGTCGCTGAACCAGTTGCCCATCGCGAGGAGGGTGGCCGGGGAGGCGTAGTTCTCGGAGGCGATCAGCTTGAGCATCTCGCGCTGGTCGTGGACCTCCTGGCCGATGGCGTCGGCGACGCGCGGCTCGACGGCGCGGATCACGTCGAGGGCGGCGCGGAAGGCGGTGGACTCGGTGGAGAGGGACTGCTGCTCTGACATGTCGTCGGCCTCCGGGTGGCGTGTCGGGAACGGTCACGATGCACGGCTGGCCCAGGCGCACGGCACTTGATCACTACGGGCCGCTCCCCGATGGTCCGTCCCATCCTCGGGCCCGGTCGTCACATTCCCGCCTGCGCCGCGACGCCTGGCACGCACGCTCGCCGCGTTGCCGAACCACCCACGTGGCTCCGCCACGCGGGTGCTCCGGCGCCTTGCGATCGCACGCACCAGACGCCGCGCCGCGCGCCCTCCGGGCGGACGACGGGAATGTGACGACCGGGCCCTGCGCGCCAGTCACGGCCCGCCGCCAGCCTACCGGGCACGCGCGCGCGTGAAGGCGTGGCGTCCACCATGCGAGCGACCGGGGAAGGGCGCACGCTGGAGATCCCGGGAGGTCCTGTGAGCACGACCGAGTCGCTGATCGCCGCCGCCGACGCGCACAGCGCGCACACCTATCACCCGCTGCCGGTGGTGATCGCCACGGCCGACGGGGCGTGGATGACGGACGTGGAGGGGCGGCGGTATCTGGATCTGCTGGCGGGCTACTCCGCGCTGAACTTCGGGCACGGCAACCGGCGGCTGGTCGAGGCGGCGAAGGCGCAGCTGGAGCGGGTGACGCTGACGTCGAGGGCGTTCCACCACGACCGGTACGCCGCGTTCTGCGCCGAGCTGGCCGCGCTGTGCGGCAAGGAGATGGTCCTGCCGATGAACACGGGCACGGAGGCGGTGGAGACGGCCGTGAAGACCGCCCGGAAGTGGGGCTACCGGGTGAAGGGGGTCCCGGCGGAGATGGCGAAGATCGTCGTCGCCGGCAACAACTTCCACGGCCGTACGACGACGGTCGTCAGCTTCTCCACCGACCCCGAGGCCCGGGCGGACTACGGGCCGTACACACCCGGCTTCGAGATCGTGCCGTACGGGGACCTCACGGCGATGCGGGCGGCGGTGACCGAGAACACGGTGGCGGTGCTCCTCGAACCGATCCAGGGCGAGGCGGGGGTGATCGTCCCGCCGGAGGGTTATCTGCCGGCGGTGCGGGAGCTGACCCGGGAGCGGGGGGTGCTGTTCGTCGCCGACGAGATCCAGTCGGGGCTCGGCCGGACGGGGCGTACCTTCGCGTGCGAGCACGAGGGGGTCGTACCGGATGTGTATGTGCTGGGGAAGGCGCTCGGGGGCGGGATCGTGCCGGTGTCGGCGGTGGTGGCGGACGCGCAGGTGCTCGGGGTGTTCCGGCCCGGGGAGCACGGGTCGACGTTCGGCGGGAATCCGCTCGCGTGCGCGGTCGCGCTGGAGGTGATCGCGATGCTGCGGTCGGGCGAGTACCAGGAGCGGGCCGCGCTGCTCGGGGAGCGGCTGCACCGGGAGCTGCGCGTGCTGGCCGGCACCGGGCGGGTGACGGCGGTGCGGGGGCGGGGCCTGTGGGCCGGGGTGGACGTGGCGCCGGGGTACGGGTCGGGGCGGGAGGTGTCGGAGCGGCTGGTGGAGCGGGGCGTGCTGGTGAAGGACACCCGCGGCCCGACGTTCCGTGTCGCGCCGCCCCTGGTCATCACCGGGGAGGATCTGGACTGGGCGCTGGAGCAGATCCGGGCGGTGCTGGACCTCCAGCCCCTGCGGCGGCCCTAGAGGATCACGTGCGGGACGAAGCGGGCGTACTCGTCGGTGATCAGGCCCGAGGACTCGCGGATGCCGAGGCCCGCGGACTCCTCCCGTACGACCCACGCGCCGAGGACGACGTGGTTGCCGTCGAAAGCGGGCAGCGGGGCGAGCTGCTGGTAGCAGCAGGGTTCGTCGGTGCGTACGACGGGATCGGCGCCCTTCTCGTGGATCGTGACGCCGGCGCCCTCGCGGCCGAGCAGGGGTTTGGCCACGTAACCGGTGGTGGCGGCCAGCTCGCGGGGGCCGTCGAGGTAGGCGGGGAGGAGGTTGGGGTGGTCCGGGTACAGCTCCCAGAGGACGGCGAGCAGCGCCTTGTTGCTGAGCAGCATCTTCCAGGCGGGCTCGATCCACATCGTGCTGCCCGTGCCGCCGCCGTTGTCGAGGGTGTCGAGGACATGGCCGGCGAAGCGGTCGGTGGTGAGCCACTCCCACGGGTAGAGCTTGAAGCAGCTGCGGATGAAGCGGAGCCGGTGGTCGACGAAGCGGCCGGAGAGCCGGTCGAAGCCGATGTCCTCGACGGGGATGAACGCCGTGTCGAGGCCGGCCTGTTCGGCGGTCTCCTTGAGGTAGGCGACCGTCATCAGGTCCTCGCCGAGTTCGTCGGCGGTGGAGTGCGCGAAGTACAGCGGGCTGCCGGGCGGGAGGAGCGGGGCCTGTTTCCGCCAGGCCTCGACCAGGCGTTCGTGCAGGGAGTTCCACTGGTCGGCGCCCGGGAAGCGCTCCTCCATCCAGAACCACTGCGGGGAGGCCGCCTCCACGAGGGAGGTCGGGGTGTCGGCGTTGTACTCCAGGAGTTTCGCCGGGCCCGTGCCGTCGTAGCGCAGGTCGAAACGGCCGTAGACGGAAGGGAGTTCGGCGCGCCGGTGCCAGGCCTCGGTGACGGCGGCGGCGACCCGCGGGTCGGTGATGCCGAGGTCTGCGAGGCGGCCGGCGGTGACGAGGTGGTCCGCCGCCGCCAGGCACATGCGGTGGAGTTCCTCGACGGTCTCCTCCAGGGCCTCGACCTCGTCGAGGGTGAAGGCGTAGTACGCGCTCTCGTCCCAGTACGGGCGCAGGCTGCCGTCGGGGTGGCGGGTGAGCGGGTAGACGAGCCCCTGCTCCTCGACCGTCTCCTGCCAGCCGGGGCGGGGCTCGATGGTGTGGCGCTGCATGGCGTACGGCCGCTCAGCCGCCGCTGCTGCCGGAGCCGGAGCAGCCGAAGCCGCCCCGGTCGACGGCCTCGCTCTTGCTGAAGGTGCCGTAGTCGGCCCAGCCTCTGTCGACGTCGGCGTCGTAGTACCAGTCGGCGTCGGTTGTCGTGGCCGTGCCGGAGGTGGTCTTCCTGCCCTTGCCGGAGGTGGACGAGGATCCGGAGGACGACTTGCAGTTCTTGTCGGCGACGACCTTGTAGCCGTAGAGGGAGTCGTAGCTGTCGCGGTCGACGCAGCGGCGGTCCGGGTCGGAGCCGCAGGAGGTGAGGGCGGCGGCGACCACGCCCATGCCGCCGAGTACGACCGTGCTGGACCGCAAGCGCCTACGTGATTCCGCCATGTCCCCGTCTCCCCGTTGCCGTCTTCACTTCGCCCCTACGGCGATTTCCGGCCGCAAGCCTAAAGATCGGCGAGAGCACGCGCACCCCCGCCCCCCCGGGGGGATGCGCGCGGGGCGCAGGGGCGTGCGCCGGGTGGGTCAGGTCATCGCCTCCGTGATGCCGTCCCACAGGCGGGACCTCGCCTCCAGGGCGACGGTGACCGTCTCCACGGCCTCCTGCCAGCGGGTGTCGTCCGTGCCGCAGAGGTCGGTGACCATCTGCAGGGCCATGGGGGTGTGTTCCTCGCCGTCGACCTCGATGTGGCGGGCGAGGTAGTCGCGGAAGAGGGGGAAGCGGTCGGTGCCCTCCTCCTTGATGACCTGGTCGAACATGTCGGGGATCAGGTCCTCGCGGGAGAAGGCGAAGACGGCGGCCCGGCAGTGCAGCGGGCTGTGGGCGATGATGTCGAAGGTCGTCGTGACGAACTCCGCCGCGGGCGCGGGCACTTGGGCGACGCGCAGGGCCGCGGAAAGGTCGTGGCCCTCGCCGATGAGGTCGAGGAACGTGTCGACGCGGGTGGTGTCGGCCCCGGCCTCGGCCATGGCGGCCCGGTACAGCTCGTAGTGGCTGGTGAAGCCGCCGTTCAGCTCGTCGCTCTCCTCGACCAGCACGATGTCGTTGATGAGCCGGCGCGCGACCGCCGAGCCGCGCGGCACCCAGGGCACGTCGACGCAGGTCAGCTCGCGCTGGAGCGACTTGAGGAGAGACATGAAGTCCCACACCGCGAACACGTGGTGGGCCATGAACGTCCTCAGGTGTTCCTGCCCGGATATCCGCTGGTAAATGGGGTGGGTCGTTACTTCTTTCCGGGCGGATTCCAGCACGGAACGAGCCCGTTCGATTCCCTCGTGTCCCCCGGCGGTCAGTTTCCAGTCGTACCTGGACATGAAGATCTCCTTCGATCTCGGACCGCGATCGTCCAACCATTCGGGCAACGACGGCAAGCAGTTTCATGAATTCGGCGGAAGTTACTCGCAGTACCGGCCGACAGATGACATCAAGGAGTCGGAAACGCCAGCAAAGAGCCGCGATTCGGACAGTCACAGGACGGCCACAAAAAACTCGTTGAATCTTTGAACGCGGGGACCCGGCGGCCCGTACTCCACCCCGTGAGCAGTAATCCCGTCACCGTGACCGTGGCCTATCACGTGGTGCCGGGCCGTGAGGCCGACTTCCATACCTGGGGGTGGGCAATGCTGGGCGCGAGCGCCCGGCAGCCGGGTTTCCTCGGGGGTGGCGTCCTTGTCGATCGAGAGGCGGAGTGGCATGTCGTCTATCGCTTCGCCACCGAGGACACGGCTCTGGCCTGGGAGGTCTCGCCCGACCGGGTCCAGTGGGACGTCCGTACTCAGGGCATCGCCGAGCGGGCGGGCCGCCGGAGCGTTGAGGGGTCCAAGGAGTGGTTCGACACCCAGGGCCCCCCACCTCCACCCCCGCCCCCACCTGCTCCGCCCGCCCCGCCGGCGAAATGGAAACTGTGGTTCGTGAATATGAGCGCGGTGTTCCCGCCGGTGCTCCTGTTCAATCTGATCGTGCTGCCCTATCTCGGCGGCCTCAATCCGCTCATTCGCACGCTGTTGCTCTGCCTGTGTGTGACGGCTCTCGTCACCTGGATTCTCATGCCGCGCCTTCAGCGTTTCTTCAAGAAATGGCTGTACCCACCGCTTCAGGCGCTGCGTGGGCGGCACAAACGACGGACCGTATAGGTTCGTGAACGACGAAGGAGGTGGGCGGGTGAAGACCCTGCTCATCGACAATTACGACTCGTACACGTACAACCTGTTCCAGCTGGTCGCCGAGGTCAACGGCGAGGAGCCGGTGGTGATCCACAATGACACCGGCGGTGCCGACGGGATCGACGTATTAGACGTTCTCGACGGTTTCGACAATGTCGTGGTCTCGCCCGGTCCGGGGCATCCGGGAACGGCCCGTGACTTCGGCATCAGCGCCGCGGTGCTCGCCGGGGCCACCGTGCCCGTGCTCGGTGTCTGCCTCGGCCACCAGGGCATCGCCCTCGGGGAGCAGGGCCGGGTGGCACCCGCCCGGCAGCCCCGGCACGGGCATCTGACCGAGGTGCGGCACGACGGCCGGGACCTGTTCCAGGGGCTGCCCCAGCACTTCACCGCGGTCCGCTACCACTCCCTCGCCGTGCACGAGCCGCTGCCGGAGACGCTGCAGGCCACCGCCTGGGCCGAGGACGGCGTCCTCATGGGCATCCGGCACCGCGAACGGCCGCTGTGGGGCGTGCAGTTCCACCCGGAGTCGGTGCTCACCGAGTACGGCCACCGCATGCTGGTGAACTTCCGCAACCTCACCGCCGAGCGGGCCCGCCGCCCCCGCAGCAAGAACACCGCCGTCCCCCCGGCCGCCGGGCCGACGATTCCCCGGCCCCGGCAGGGCAACCTCCCCGCCTACCGGCTGCACACCCGCCGCATCGCCGGGGCCGTCGACACCGAGGCCGTCTTCACCCGGCTGTTCGCCGGCTCGGCGCGGTCGTTCTGGCTGGACAGCTCCCGGGTCGAGCAGGGCCTCGCGCGCTTCTCGTTCCTCGGCGACGACAGCGGTCCGCTCGCCGAGTTCGTCCGGTACGACGTCGAGGCCGGCCGGTGCGAGATCGAGCGGGCCGGACGGCCCCCGCGCAAGGTCGCGGCGAGCGTCTTCGACTATCTCAAGCGGCAGTTGGCCAACCGCCGGGTCGACGCCACCGGGCTCCCCTTCGACTTCACCGGCGGATACGTCGGCTACTTCGGCTACGAGACCAAGGCCGACTGCGGCTCACCGGGCCGCCACCGCGCCGAAACCCCGGACGCGGCCTGGCTGTTCGCCGACCGGCTGATCGCGGTGGACCACGAGGAGGACTTCACCTACGCGGTCTGCCTCGCCGAGGACACCCCGCAGGCCGCCCGCGAGGCCGCCGACTGGCTGGAGCACACGGTCGCCCAGCTCACCTTCGTCGCCCCCGACGGCCACCGGCCGCCCCCGCCCGCTACGGCCGAGCCCGACCTCGGCGCCGCCGAGCCCTGGCTGACGCGCGACCGGACGACGTACCTCGCCGACATCGAGGCCTGCCAACGGGAGCTGCGGGCCGGCACCAGCTACGAGATCTGTCTCACCGACGCGGCCCGCATGCCCGCCCCGCCCGACGCCTACGCCTTCTACCGGGAGCTGCGACGCGTCAACCCGGCGCCGTACGCGGCCTTCCTGCGGTTCGGCGACCTCGACGTGGCCGGCGCCTCGCCGGAACGGTTCCTGCGGATCACCCGGGACGGCGTCGCCGAGACCAAGCCGATCAAGGGCACCGCGCCACGCGGAACCGACCCGCTCGAGGACGCCCGGCTCCGGGACGCGCTGGCGGCGGACGCCAAGACTCGCGCCGAGAACCTGATGATCGTCGACCTGCTCCGCAACGACCTCGGCCGGGTCTGCCGGACCGGGACGGTACGGGTGTCCCGGCTGATGGCCGTCGAGACGTACGCGACCGTGCACCAGCTCGTCTCCACCGTCGAGGGCCGGCTGCGCGCCGGCACGGACGCCGTGGACTGCGTCCGCGCCTGCTTCCCCGGCGGCTCCATGACCGGTGCGCCGAAGCTGCGCACGATGGAGATCATCGACGGGATCGAGACCGAGGCGCGGGGCGTGTACTCCGGCGCCCTCGGCTACCTGGGGTGCAGCGGCGGCGCGGACCTCAACATCGTCATCCGCACCGCCGTGCTCGCCGACGGCCGGATGCAGCTGGGCGCGGGCGGCGCGATCGTCCTGGACTCCGACCCGGTCGCCGAGTACGACGAGATGCTGCTGAAGACGGCCGCGCAGATGCGGGCGTACACGGACGCCGCCCCAACCGCACCGGACACGCTGAACGCCCTGAACGCCCTGGACGCCCTGGAAGAGGGCGCCCGATGACACCTCCCCAGCTCAGCGCGGCCCCCCGCACGCCAACCCCCGAAACCACCGCCCCGGCACCGCCCCCGCACGCCGACACCCCGCCGTCCGAGGCCGCCACCGCCGCGCCCCTCGAGCCCGCTGACACCGCACGGCCCGAGCCCGCCGGCACGACACCGTCCGACCAGGCCGGCGCCCAACCGCCCCTGGACACCGCTGCCGCGCAGCCCCAGCCCGCCGCCCCCCGGCCGGCCGAGCACACCGACCGCCGGCTCTCCGAAGCCGCCGATGCGGCGCAGTCCCAGGACGCCAATCTCGCAGGCCTCCTCTCCGGGCTGGTCGAGCGGGAGGGGTGGAGTGGGCGGGCCGCCTTTCATCAGGGGCATCGGACCTGGACTCATGGGGAGGTGCACGGGCTCGGGGCGCGGGCGGCCGGGGTGCTCGCCGGGCAGGGGGTGCGGCCCGGGGACCGGGTGCTGCTCGCGCTGCCCGACTCGATCGCCTGGGTGGCGGCCTTCCTCGGCGTCGCCCGGCTCGGCGCGGTGGCCGTGCTGGTGAACCCCGAACTTCCCGCCTCCGACCACGCGTTCATGGCCACGGACACCGGCGCGGTGCTCTGTGTGACGGGGCCGGGGCTGGAGGACGACCGGTTCGGCGGACGGGCCTGCCTCGGCGCCGACCAGCTGCTCGCGCTCGCCGCCACAGCGGAAGCGGTCGACGCCCGTCCCGTCGGGCCCGGCAGTCCCCTCTACATCCAGTACACGTCCGGGACGACCGGCCGGCCCAAGGGCGTCGTGCACACACACGCCGACCCGGTGGCGTACCACGAGCTCATCGGCCGGCCGCTGCTCGGCATCACCCCGGACGACGTCACCCTGTCCGTGTCCAAGCTGTTCTTCGCCTACGGCTTCGGCAACGCCTTCGTCTTCCCCCTGTTCTCCGGCTCCTCGGCCGTCCTGGTGGACCGCCGCCCCACCCCGGCCGCCGTGGACGAGCTGGTCGCCCGGCACAGGGTGACCCTGGTCTACTCCGTGCCGTCGGCGTACGCGGCGCTGGTCGCCGACCGGGGCGGCGGCCACGACGCCTGCTTCGCCTCCGTACGGGCCGCCGTGTCGGCCGGCGAGAGCATGCCGGACGGGCTCGGCGGGCGCGTCGCCGACCTGCTCGGCGCGCCGGTGCTGGAGCAGATCGGCTCCACCGAGGCCGGCCACGCGTTCTGCGCCAACAGCCTCGCCCACAACCACCCGGGCACCGTCGGCCGTCCGGTGCCCGGCTTCGAGGTGGAGCTGCGCGACAAGGCCGGACGCCCGGTGCCGGACGGCGCGGAGGGCGAACTGTGGGTCCACGGGCCGACGGTCACGCCCGGCTATCTCAACCGGCCCGAGGAGACCGCCCGCACGTTGGTCGACGGCTGGCTCAACACCCACGACCGGGCCCGCCGCGAACCGGACGGCGCGTACGCGCACCTGGGCCGTGCCGACGACATGGAGATGGTCGGCGGCATCACCGTCTCCCCGCTGGAGGTGGAGGCCGTACTGCGCACCCATCCGGCGGTGAAGGAGGTCGCGGTCGCGGCCGTCACCGACGCGAGCGGGGCGGGAAGGCTGCGCGCCTTCGTCGTACCGGCGAGGGCACCGGCGCCGCAGGGCTTCCAGGAGGACCTGCTGCGGCTGGCCCGGGAACGGCTCGCCGCCTTCAAGGTCCCCCGCAGCGTCAGCCTCGTCCCCTCCCTCCCCCGCACCCCCACCGGCAAGCTCCGCCGCCATCTGGTCCGTCAAGGGGCCTGGTGACCGTGCCGACCACCGCAGAGAGGAACCGTCACATGTCTCAGCAGCCCGTTCTCGCCGACCGCGGGTTCTACCTGGGCCCGATGCTGCGCCGGGCGGCCGAGCGGCACGGTGCCGTGTTCGTCACCCTGGACCGCCCGCTGGACACCCACCCCGGCCTCGGCACGGCCCTCAGCTACACGGTCCTGGCCGAGGTGGTCGAGGAGCTGTCGGGGCGGCTGTGGGAGGCGGGCGTACGGCCCTCGGAGCAGGTCGTCGTACACAAGACGGACAACGTCGACATCGTGCTGCTGACCTGCGCGATCTCCCGGATCGGCGCGGTGCCGGTGCTGCTGTCGCCCGGGCTCGCGGGTGACGTGGTGGGCAAGCTGCTCGCCCGGCTCCAGCGGCCGTGGCTGGTCACCGACGGGGCGAAGCTGGACGGCCCGCTGAAGGGCCAGGACCTGGACGCTCTGGTCCGGCGCACGCTCACCGTGGCCGACGTACCCGGCGCGGAGTCCCTGCAGAAGTACGCGGGCGCGCAGACCCCCCGGCCCGTGCGCCTGCACCCCCGTGAACCCGCCCTGATCACCCACAGCTCGGGCACCACCGGCGTGCCCAAGCTCGCCGTGCACTGCGCGAACACCATGTGGAACCGGCTCGTCCCGCAGAAGGCGATGGGCTGGCCCACCCGGGGCGAGGTCGCGGCGCTGCACATGTCGTTCGTGCACTCGCGCTTCTACCACCTGCTCGGCGTGCTGCTGCACTTCGGCAGCCCGCTGCTGCTGATCACCGACCCGGACCCGGCGTCGGTCGGCCCGCTCCTGGTCCGCCACCGCCCCGGGATCGTCGAGACCCACCCCAACACCTTCGTCCTGTGGGAGGAGTTGGCCGACGCGCCCGGCGCCCCGCTGTCGCGCGTGAAGTCGTACGGATCGACGTTCGACGCGATCCATCCGCGCACGGTACGGCGGCTCCTCGACGCCTCGAAGCGCCGTGCGCCCTGGCTGATCCAGCTGTACGGGCAGAGCGAGAGCGGCCCGGTGGCGTTCCAGTGGTTCACCCGGCGTTCCGTCGCCCGCGCGGACGGCCGCCGGGTCGGCACCGGCATCCCCGGCTTCACCCGGGTCCGGGTGACCGGCCCGGGCGGAGAGCGGCTCCGGCCCGGCACGCCCGGCCGGATCGAGGCCCGTACGCGCGGCCGGATCCTCACCTACCTGGGCATGCAGGAGCAGTACGACCGTCAGCTCACCGACGGCTGGTGGCAGATGGGCGACATGGGCTACCGCACCCGGCTGGGCGCGCTGTACCTGATGGACCGCGAGATCGACCAGATCGACGCCGTGCACAGCAACCTCGAGGTCGAGGACACCCTGATGGACCGCCTGGAGGAGCTGCGTGAGGTGGTCATCGTGCCGGGCGCGGACCGCGAGCCGGTGCCGGTGGTGTGCGTACGGGGCGAACGGCCGCTGGACCCGGAGCGCTGGGCGGAGGCCACGGCCGATCTGCCGAAGATGGCCGAGCCGAGGCAGTGGCGGTTCGAGGAACTGCCGATGACGGCCACCTGGAAGGTGAAGCGGGTGGAGATCACCCGGATGCTGGCCGAGGCGCGAGAGACGGTGCGCGCGTGACCTCGGTGGAACCGGCGATCGTGGTGGGCGCGGGCCCGGTCGGCCTCTCGGCCGCGCTGGGCCTGCGCGCGCACGGGCTGCCGGTGACCGTGCTGGAGGCGGACCCCGAGGACCGCGAACGGCCCGGCAGCCGCGCCCTGTTCGTGCACCGCGAGACCCTGCGGCTGCTCGACGCCATGTCCCCGGGCCTGGCCGCGGAGATCACGGCGTACGGCCGCACCTGGCACACCCGCCGCACCCTCTACCGGGGCCGTGAGGTGTACTCCCGCACCTTCCCGCCCCCGTCCGGGCTGCCGCCGTTCACCAGCCTGCGCCAGGTGGACACCGAGCGCTTCCTGCGCGGGGCGTGCGAGCGGGCGGGCGTGGACGTCGTCTGGGGCGCGCGGATCACGGGCGTCTCCGCCGCCGCCCGAGGTGTCGTACTGACCGGCGAGGACGGGCGCGAGTGGAGCGCCGGGTACGTCGTCGCCGCCGACGGCGCGCGTTCGGCGGTCCGGGGCGGGCTGGGCATCGCCATGGAGGGCACGCGCGGCGAGGGCTTCCACGTGGTCGTCGACCTCGCGGACGTGCCGGGCGCCGAGCTGCCGCTGGAGCGGGTCTTCCACTACGAGCATCCGGGCGTCGGCGGCCGCAGCGTGATGCGGGTGCCGTTCACCGGGGGCTTCCAGGTGGACCTGCAGTGCTTCGACGACGACCAGGAGGAGGCGTACGGCACCGAGGACGCCGTACGCCGCTGGCTCCCCGGCGTGGTCGGCGAGGGGTACGACGACCGGATCCTGTGGGTGTCGACGTACCGCTTCCTGCGCAAGGTCGCCGCCTCCTTCACCGATCCGCACCGGCGGGTGCTGCTGGTCGGGGAGGCGGCGCATCTCTTCCCGCCGTTCGGGGCACGCGGCATGAACAGCGGGATCGCGGACGCGGCGGAGGCAGCGGAGGCGATCGCCACCGGAACGGCCGCTGCCGTGGACGGCTTCGCCGACGTACGGCGGGCCGCCGGGCTGTTCAACAGCGAGGCGGCCGGGATCGCGCTCGGCCATCTGCGTCCGCACCGGCGGATCGTACGCATGCGCCAGCGCGCGGCGGCGGCTCTCGCGCCCGTGCTGCCGTCGTGCGGATCATGGCTGGAACACGCGCCGTACGGTCCCCGGCACGGGGCGCCGGCGGTCGCGGGCGGCAAGTACTGAGGAGGACCGGATGAGTGCGGAAGGGCTGTCGGGCTGGTCGCCCGGCGGTGGGCTGACACCGGTCCCGGCGTCCGAGGGCCCGCTCCTGGCCGCGGACTCGTGGCTGGTGCGGGACGGCCGGGTACGGGCCTACGACCGTCACCGGGAGCGTTTCCTGCGGGCCTGCGGGGAGGTCGGCGGGCCGGGGCCGGGCCGGCTGGCGGAGTTCTGGCAGGACATGACCGCCGCGCTGCCGCGCACGGGTGAGTGGTTCCCCCGGGTGGAACTCGCCGCCAGGTCACTGGAGCTGAGGCTGCGGCTGCGGCACGCCCCGCCGCTGGGCACGGAGATCCGCCTGTGGGCCGCGGGCCAGGAGGACCCGCGCACCGCGCCCCGCCGCAAGGGCCCCGATCTGGACGTACTGGCCCAGGTGCGGGGACGGGCGATCGACGCCGGTGCCCAGGAGGCGGTGCTGGTCGGGCCGTCCGGGGTGGTGCTGGAGTCGCCGACGGCCGGAGTGCTGTGGTGGGAGGACGACACCCTGTGTCTGCCGCCGCCCGGGCTGCCCGTACTGCCCTCGGTGACCACCGCGCTGATCCTGCAACGGGCCGTGCGCGACGACATTCGCGTCGATCACCGGGAGCGGACCGTGGCCGAGCTGGCCGGCCGCGAGGTGTGGGTGGTGAACGCGCTGCACGGGATCCGCCCGGTGACGGGCTGGGCCGGGGAGGCAACGGGAGAGGTGATGACGGCCGGTGCCGCGACGCGGGCGGCGGAATGGCGGGAATGGCTGGAGGGACTGACGGAACCGCTGCCGGAGAAGTAGGACCCGGAAACGAAGTAGGACCCGGAGACAACGACGGGCATCGGCCGGAATTGCCGATGCCCGAATTCGCGTTTCTCTAATCCAGGAAATTCGCGCCTTGCCGGGATTTCACTTCTTGGCGGGCTGATAAGCCCCCGGGACCATGCGTGTGGCGATCGCGATCCGGTTGTAGGCATTGATGACGGTGGCCGCCCAGATCAGCGCCGCGATCTGCGCCTCTTCGAAGACCTCGGCCGCCTCGGCGTAGACGTCGTCCGGCACGTGTCCGTCGGCGACGAAGGTCACGGCCTCGGTCAACGCCAGTGCGGCGCGCTCCCGTTCGGTGAAGAAGGGGGTCTCCCGCCAGGCGCTCAGGGCGTAGATCCGCTGCTCGGTCTCGTCGGCGGCGCGGGCGTCCTTGGTGTGCATGTCGAGGCAGAAGGCGCAGCCGTTGAGCTGCGAGGCGCGGATCCTGAGCAGCTCCAGGATTTCCGGTTCGACTTTCGCGTCCTGCGCCGCGGCGACGGCGGCGGCATGCAGGGACCCCATCGCGGAGGAGACGTCGGGGGTGATTTTCTTCAGGGCCACACGGGATATCTGGTCACGGTTGCTCATGGGCTCGACTATATCCGCGAATTCGCATTCCGGAGCCCTTTTTCAATGGCCCCGTATACTCACGGGCCCCGCTCCGAGAACCGGAACGGGGCCCGTGGCCGTTACAGGACCGCTCAGATGAGACCGAGGCCGCGAACCGCCTCGCGCTCCTCCTCCAGCTCCTGCACCGACGCGTCGATGCGGGCGCGGGAGAACTCGTTGATGTCCAGGCCCTGGACGATCTCGTACACGCCGTCCTTGGTGGTGACCGGGAAGGAGGAGATCAGGCCCTCCGGGACGCCGTAGGAGCCGTCCGACGGGATGCCCATGGAGGTCCAGTCGCCCTCGGCGGTGCCGTTGACCCAGGTGTACACGTGGTCGATGGCGGCGTTGGCTGCGGAGGCGGCCGAGGAGGCGCCACGGGCCTCGATGATGGCGGCGCCGCGCTTGGCGACGGTCGGGATGAAATCGTCCGCCAGCCACTTCTCGTCGTTCACGACCTCGGCGGCGTTCTTGCCGGCGACCGTGGCGTGGAAGATGTCCGGGTACTGGGTGGCGGAGTGGTTGCCCCAGATGGTCAGCCGCTTGATGTCGGCGACGGTCGAGCCCGTCTTCTTCGCGAGCTGGGTCAGCGCGCGGTTGTGGTCGAGGCGGGTCATCGCGGTGAAGCGCTCGGCCGGTACGTCCGGGGCGGCGGCCTGGGCGATCAGGGCGTTGGTGTTGGCCGGGTTGCCGACGACGAGGACCTTGATGTCGTCCGCGGCGTGGTCGTTGATGGCCTTGCCCTGCGGCTTGAAGATGCCGCCGTTGGCCTCCAGGAGGTCGCCGCGCTCCATGCCCTTGGTGCGGGGGCGGGCGCCGACGAGGAGGGCGACGTTGGCGCCGTCGAACGCGACGTTCGGGTCGTCGCTGATGTCGATGCCCTGGAGGAGCGGGAAGGCGCAGTCGTCGAGCTCCATGGCGGTGCCCTCGGCGGCCTTGAGCGCGGGGGTGATCTCCAGGAGGCGCAGCCTGACCGGCACGTCCGCGCCGAGCAACTGGCCGGAGGCGATGCGGAAGAGCAGGGCGTAACCGATCTGGCCGGCCGCGCCGGTGACGGTGACGTTCACGGGAGTGCGGGTCATGGCGTTCTCCGTATGACAGCTGTCGGTGGGGCGTCCCTGCCCCGGATGGGACGTACAGATGATCGATCTCTTGGTATCAAGAGATCCACCGGCGGTCAGGCTATCGCGCATCCGGGATGTCGGACGTCCGGGGCCGTGTGGCCCGGCCCACAGACCCGGCCCACGGCACGCGAAAGGCGGCCGCCGGTCCGGGAGAGGTGGAACCGGGCGGCCGCCGGTGGGGGTACCGGTCGCTCCGGACTCCCGTGGGGGTACCGTTCGCGTGCCCAGAGGGGAAGCGGGTATTCCTGTACGCCGACTTTTTCCCGGCGGATTTTCCCGACGGATCCTCCCGGGAGGTACCCAGGTCGTACCCAGGTCGTGTCCTAGCCGGTGCACCCCTCCGCGCCCGAGGCCAGTACCGCGCACGCCTCCGCCTGGTCGGGACCGCGTACGGCGATCATCGGGGTGTACGCGATCGTCTCGTCGGCGGCGGTGATGGTGCCGGTCCGGCTGCGCGAGCCGACGGTCACCCGGACCACGTCCCCCGGTACGGCCCGGGTGATCCGCCCCCAGGCCGCGCCGCACGTTCTGCTGTAGCGGACCTCGACCACGGCCGGGCCGACCGCCGTGCTCTTCGCCGTGGTCGCCAGGTCGCCGCCGCACCCCATCCGCTCGGCGTCCTTGCCGGTGCAGCCGGAGCCCGCGCACAGCACCCCGGCGGGCAGGGTCGTACTCGTGCGGGCCGACGGCGAGGGCGAGGCGGAGGCACCGGCGGTCCGCCCCGGGACGACGGCATCGGTCAGCAGGAAGGCGGCCACGGCGAGGCCCAGCACCCCCGCCACCCCGGCGAGGAACAGGGCCGGCCGCTGCGCACGAGTTCCTCGCCCCGCTCCCCCGGCGGTGTCGGACGGCAGGGCCGGCGACGCCCCCGCGGGACCGGCGGCTCCCGGGACGGCCACCGCACGCTCGGGGCCCCGCCGCCCACCGTCCCCGGGCGGCCCGAACTCCCCCAGCGGGGCCCGCGCCCGGGCGATCCGCGAGTCGTCCACGGTCCGCTCCTGCCGCAGCTCCGCACGGCTCCAGGCCCGCTCGGCCGGCTCCCACAGCGTGATCAGCTGGACGGGCGGGGTGCCGGTGACCTCGGCGAGGGCGACGACCGCGCCCTTGGGGGCGAGCAGCCGGCCGTCGAGGTACTTCTCCCAGGAGGTCCTGCTGTACCCGGTCCGGTCCGCGACCGCCCCGAGGCTCAGCCCCGCACGGTCCACCACCCTGCGCAACTGCTCCGCGAACTCCCGTACGTGCGGGTCGAGTCCGTCCGGCAGATCCCGCCAACGAGGCATGGAACCCCCCTCCCTGCGCCAAATCCCCCTTTGGCCACGTTAGCCCCGATGTCCAGACGATCCGGGACACAAACCCGAACCGCCGACGTATCGGCACGGCTGCCGTGCGGCCGGTCCTCAGCCGAAGAGCATCGCTCCGCCGACCGCGGTGAGCAGCAGGACGAGCAGCAGCAGGAGCGCGAGGAGGAGAAGCCGTCCGGCGGGGCGGGCCGGCTCGGGTTCCTCCAGGCGTTCCCACCAGGGGACGGTGGGGTCGTCCTCGTACCGCTCACCGGGATCCGCCGGGGCCGGGCGCGGCCAGGCCTCCACGGCCAGCTCCCAGCGCACGACGTGCCGTTCGGCGTCCGCGCCGGTCAGCCCGGCGACCCGGCACAGCGCGGCGACGGCCTGCCGGGGCGGCGGCTGGACGGCGTTGAGATAGCGCTGCCAGGACGACTTGCTGTACGCGGTGCGGGCACCGAGTGCGGCGAGACTGAGGCCCGTGCCGTCCTTGAGCTGCCGCAGTAGCTCCACGAAGTTCCGTACCTCCGGCGGCAGCCCGTCCGGCAGCGGCTGCCAGGCGCCCATCCCGCCCACCTCCTCGTCGATCCCATGGACGGGACGACATCCGGCACCCGACCGGTTCCCTGGCCGACCGCGCGCCCCGAAGGGGCGCGGGGCTCTGCCTATATGCGGCTCCGCCGCGTGGGCGCGACCAGCCACGACGGCGCAGCACCCGAAGAACAACCCGGCTAACTGCTGACCGTGAAATGCAGCGTGTCCTTAAGGAACGGAATCTGCAGCCAGGGATCCGGCTGAGCCATCAACGCCAGCAGCACTATCGTCGCGCCCAACACCACGTACGTGACGATGTCGGTGAACCGCGACCGCACCGCGAGCATGCCCACACCCGGCAGCAGCCACCGCAGCACCGCCCCGGTCAACAGCCCGACCCCGATCACGATCGTGCCCGCCCGGAACTGGTCGAGCGCGGTCACCAGCAGACCGGCGGCGACCAGCGCGAGGACGACGATGATCGGCCACTGCCGAGCGGCCAGCGCGTCGCCGGCCGCGGCCCGCCCCGCTCCCTCGGGGCGCGCGGTGTCCTTGGTGAACAGCGGGAAGCGCCGGGTGTGCCGGCGCGCCACGCCGTCCGGGTCCGGCGCGCTGACGGGGTCCCGCACCTCGATGTCCTCGGCCTCGCCTCGGGTGTCCTCAGCCGGCACTGCGCTCCGCCGCCTCGACCACGTTGACGAGCAACTGCGCACGGGTCATCGGGCCGACGCCGCCCGGGTTCGGGGAGATCCACGCGGCGACCTCGCGGACGTCGGGGTGGACGTCGCCCTTGATCCTGCCCTCGGCGTCGCGCGAGACACCGACGTCGAGGACGGCCGCGCCCGGCTTGATGTCCTCGGCGCGGATCAGATGGGCGGACCCGGCGGCGGCGACGACGATGTCCGCGCGCCTGAGGTGCGCCGAGAGGTCTCGGGTGCCGGTGTGGCACTGGGTCACGGTCGCGTTCTCGCTGCGGCGGGTGAGCAGCAGCGGCATCGGACGGCCGATGGTGACGCCGCGGCCGACGACCACGACCTCGGCGCCCTTGATCTCGACGCCGTACCGGCGCAGCAGGGTGAGCACGCCGTTCGGGGTGCAGGGCAGCGGGGCGGGCTCGTTGAGGACGAGCCGACCGAGGTTCATCGGGTGGAGGCCGTCGGCGTCCTTGGCCGGGTCCATCAGTTCCAGGACGCGGTTCTCGTCGATGCCCTTGGGCAGCGGCAGCTGGACGATGTAACCGGTGCAGGCCGGGTCGTCGTTGAGCTCGCGGACGACCGCCTCGATCTCCTCCTGCGTGGCCGTGGCGGGCAGTTCGCGCTGGATGGAGGCGATGCCGACCTGGGCGCAGTCGCGGTGCTTGCCGGCGACGTACTTCTGGCTGCCGGGGTCGTCCCCGACGAGGATCGTGCCGAGGCCGGGCGTCACGCCCTTCTCCTTCAGCGCCGCCACGCGGGCGGTCAGCTCTGACTTGATCTCGGCCGCGGTGGCCTTGCCATCGAGAATCTGGGCGGTCATGCCCCCATCCTCCCGGATGACGGGCTCCCGGTTCCAATCCGGGCCCGGAATGCGGCCGGAGAAGGAACTGGACAAGAAACCGGCCATTGCAGAACGATTGATGCCACAGTGCCGCGGGCAGTACCGGGGGGACGCACCGCATCTCTGATCTTCCTCCGCAGTGCGCCGCCCGCCGTCCCCTGCACTCGACGACCGACGGAGGAAGAAGCGCCATGAGTTTCGGCGACCCGAACAACCCCTACGGCCCGCCCCAGCAGCCGCAGCCCGGCCAGCCGCCGCAGCAGCAGCCCGGCTACCCGTCCTACCCCGCCGCCCAGCAGCCCGGCTACGGCTACCCCACCGCTCCCCAGCCCGGCCAGGGCTACCCGCAGGCGCCGCCGGTGCCGCAGGGGTACGGCTACCCCATGCAGATGCCGATGCAGATGCCGGGGATCATCCAGACCGCCCGGGTGCTGCTGTTCATCCTCGCGGGCTTCCAGTTCCTGGCCGCCGTGATCTTCGGCATCCTCGTCGCGGTGGCAAGCAGCGCGGACAGCGACGTGGACATCGTGGCCGGAGTGGTCGCCGCGATCGCGCTGCTGATGCTGGCGCTCGGCGCCCTGTCGATCTTCCTGGGCGTGAAGATGCGCAACGGCCGCGGCGGCATCCGCATCGGAACGATGATCTACGCGTCGCTGATGATCCTGGGCAGCCTCGTCAACATCGGGCAGGGCGTCTCCCAGACGGCGGCCTCGGGCGCCCTCGGCGGCATCATCTCGCTCGCCTTCGGCATCACCATCCTCGTGGGCATGATCAAGGGCGGCGACTGGTTCAACCGTCCGCGTTACTGAGCCGCAGCGGCGTCTTCTCGCCATTCCTCACCGGGGCCGTGTCGCGTCGTGACACGGCCCCGGCCCGTCGCCCACTCTGGGGCGGTAGGCGCGGGTGGGGATCGGGAGACACACCGTGTACAGCATCATCGTCGTACCTCCGCCGGAACCGGGACCCGGACGCGGCGGGGCTGACCGCCGGCTGCGGCTCGCCCCCGGCGAACGGCTGCGCTTCGGGCGGTCGGCCGACGGCAACGACCTGGGCATCCCGCACGACGGCGTCTCCCGGCGGGCGGGCGAGATCACCGCGCAGGGCGCGTTCTGGACACTGAGCAACTTCAGCCGGGAGCAGACGTACGTCGTGGAGAACCCGGAGGGCGCGGGCGAGCACATCAAGGTCGCGCCGGGCCGGCTGGACGCGCCGGTTCCGTTCGAGTTCGCCCGGCTGGTGCTGCCGGCGGCGGGCGATCTGCTGGCCGTCGAGGTGTGGGCGCCGCGCCACGACTATCTGGGGCCGCCGTCGGGCCTGGACGGCGCGACCACGGCACCGGCGTTCTCCCTGGACCGCGGCAAGCGCTACTTCGCGGTTCTGGCCGCGCTGTGCGAGCCCCGGCTGCGCGGCGAACCCCATGCCCCGCTGCCCACCGTGGACCAGGTGGTCACCCGGCTGCGGCCGGGCTGGCCCGCCGCCTCCCGCACCTCGGTGCAGTGGAACATCGACTACCTGGCCGTGAAGCTGCGCCTCAAACCGGGCCCGGAGACGGCCGACCCGGGCCCGCGTCTGAACGGCAAGAAGGAGACCCTGGTGTCGCTGGCGCTCCGCTTCGACCTCGTCCGCGAGGACGATCTCGGCGTCCTGACGGCTCTCCCCCAGGCGCCCGCGCGGTGAGCGGGACGTACGCCGTCCGGGTCCCCCGGGGCTACCGGGTCGGCCGCTGGGAGGTGCGGGAGCCGATCGCGACGGGGGCGTTCGGCAGTGTGTACGCGGCGCGGCGGCGCCCTGACGACTCCGCCGGGCCCGACGACCCCGCAGGCCCCGCCGGCCCCGACAGCTCCGACCGCCCTGATGACAACGATGCCCCGACCGGTCTTCCCAGGTCGGCCGCCCTCAAGTTCCTCCCCACCGGCACCCGCACGCCCCGACAGCTCACCCATCTGCGGGAACTCGCCGAGCGCGAGCGGGAGTTGCTGAGCCGCCTCACCAAACCCCGCCTCGCCAACCCCCGCCTCACCGGCCCCCGCCGCACAAGCCCCCACCTCATCCGCCTCTACGAGACCCTCACCGTCGACGACCCTTCCCACCCCGACCTCGACGGCGCCACCGTGCTGGTCCTGGAGAAGGCCGAGGACTCCTTGTCGGCCCTGCTGAAACGCACCCCTGCACCGGCGACCGGCCCCCTCCTGCTCGCCCAGGTCTGCGCGGGCCTTTCGCAACTGCACTGCGCGGGCTGGGTGCACGGCGACCTCAAACCGGCCAACGTACTGCTGATGAAGGACGGTTCGGCCCGGCTCGCCGACTTCAACATGGCCGCCGAACTGGAGGGCACCCACGGCTACACCCCCGCCTTCTCCACCCCCGACTACACCCCGCCCGAGCTGCTGTGGGCCGAGATCGGTGAACGCGGCCGCCGCATCCGCCCCTCCGCGGACGTCTGGGCCTTCGGCGTCCTCACCCATCTCGTCCTCACCGGTTCCTTCCCGCTGCCCGGCGCCACCCCGGCGGCCCGCCGCGACGCGGCCGTCGCCTACGCCCGCGGCACCGCCGAACTGCGCCTGTCCCCCGGGCTCCCCGCGGCCTGGGCCGGGATCGTCCGCGCCTGCCTGGCCCGCACGCACGCCGAGCGCGTCGGCACCGACGCACTGCTGCCCCGGGTCGAGGAGGCGGCCGGCACGGGCACCCCGCCCCGGTTGCTCGGACTCCCGCTGCCGCGCGCACTGCTGCGGGCCCCGCTCACGCGCCGCGCACGCCACCGCCGTACAGCTGTGGCACTGGGTTCGGCCGCCGCGACCGCGGCCGTGGCGGTCCTCGGCTACGGCCTCACCCACGGGACGGACCCCGGCGGAGAGCCGCAGGACGGCAAGAACTCCGCGGCCGTCTACGGCGCCTCCGAACTGCGCACCGACAAGGGCGTCCCGGTGCGGTACCGCCGGATGATCGTCGACTCGGCGCACGAATGCCTCCAGCGCGAGGTCAGTCCCGTCCTCATCGCGGCGATGCTGAAGGCGGAGAGCGACTTCGACCCGGACCTCTCCGACCCGGCCACGGGCGAGTACGGCATCGCCCGCTGGACCCCGGCCGTACTGCGCTGGTGGATCCGCGCCGACGGCGTCCCCGCGTCGGCGACACCCCGCCCGCCGCTGTCCGCCACCGAGTCGATCCGCGCCATGGGCCGCTACCTCTGCTTCATCGAGCCGCGCCTGACGACGTCCCTGCCCGGCGACCGCCGCCTGCTGATCGCGGCCTCGTACCGGACGTCGTACAAGAAGGTGAACGCCGTCGGCGGGATCCCCCCGCAGTGCCGCGGCTACACCGTCCGCGTCGCCCGCTACCTCAAGGAGTACACCCCGCCCGCGCAGCGGTGACCCTCAGAGGTCCGAGGTACCCCCGCCCCCCGGCGTGCCCCACGGTGTGAGTGCCGCACCACCACGGGGCGGCGACGGGGGAGATCACGGGACAACGGGGGAACGGGGGACGTCCCATGAGGCGAGTGTTCGCTTCACTGTGTGCGGTCGCGGCGGTGACGGGGGCCGCCGCGACCGGATGCGGCCACGACCGGGGCACCGCTCCCGAGACCCGGCCCGAGCCGCTCACCTGGCAGCAGGAGCTCCGCGTCACCGACGCCGAACAGCACCTGACCGCACGGTGCATGGAGCGGCACGGCTTCACCTACGCGGAGGACCGCACGCTGAGCCTGCGCGAGAGCATGCCCGTGCGGTACGTGCAGGACGACGTGGCCTGGGCACGGACGTACGGCTACGGCGGCCGTATCCAGGCGAAGCAGGACCGGCTGCGGCTGCACAACCCGATCGCCGCCTACCGCCGGGGCCTGTCGGCAGCGCGCCGGGCCGCCTTCGACGAGGCGCTCGACGGCGGCTCCGGCTCCCAGGTGCTGTCGGCGACCCTGCCCGGCGGCGCCCGCGAGGTCCGCAAACGGCTCGGCGGCTGTACGGCGGAGGCGCAGGAGGCCCTCTACGGCGACCCCGCCGCATGGTTCCGCGCCACCAAGACCGCCACCGGGCTCAACTCCCTGTACGCCGACGACCTGCGGCACGACCGGCGGCTGACCACCGCCGTGACCGCCTGGTCGCGGTGCATGAAGAAGGCCGGGCTGTCCTACGCGGACCCGCAGGCGGCTCGGGACGCGGTGCGGGAGAACACCGCGCGGCTGGGCCCGGCGCACGCCGACCGGGCGTTCGCGACGGAACGCGCGACCGCCGTCGCCGACGCCGGCTGCGCCCGCACCACCTCCCTGAGGGCCGTGGCCACGGCCCGGGAGACCCACTACGTCGACCGGCTTCCCGACCGGTACGGCGAGGCGCTCGACACCTACCGGCGCCTGGCGCGGCAGGCGTACGACCGCGCGGTACGGATCGTGCCGCAGCGCGCCTGACGCATCAGTCAGCACACGAACGCATCACACAAACGAGGGGATTCACCATGCGGAAGTTCGCCATCACGGCGGCCGTCGTCGGCCTGACCGCGCTCGGGCTCACCGTGCCCGCGGCGACGGCCCAGGCGGCCGACACGAGCGTCCAGGTCGTCGGCTGCAACAACGCCTGGCCGGGCCGCAACGGCAACGTCTACGCCTGGGACGGCTACGACTGCCAGGGCACCCGGCTGGGCTACACCGCGGGCAACGACGCCGACTGGAACGCGTCGGGCGGCGGGTTCGTGAACGCCTCCGACAAGGCGTCGTCGGTCATGAACGCCGGGTACACCGGCGGCAGGGACGTCGTGCAGTTCTGGTTCCTCGAGAACTACACCTACGGCTACGCCTGTCTGGCCCCGGGCGAGTACTTCGCCGACAACCTGTCCGACAACTTCTTCACCAGCGGGCCGGTCGTGGACAACAACATCCGCTCCCACAAGTGGGTGACCTCCGGCGAGTGCTCGAACTGGCTCACCTGATCAACCGGACGACGGACGACGGAGGGCGGAGGGCGGCCCGGCACACGCCGGACCGCCCTCCTACCTGTCGGATGTACGCACCCGTCAGTGGAAGAAGTGCCGCGTCCCGGTGAAGTACATGGTGATGCCCGCCTTCCGCGCGGCCTCGACCACCAGCTCGTCACGGACCGAACCACCCGGCTGGACGATGGCCTTGACCCCGGCGGCGGCCAGGACGTCGATGTTGTCCGGGAACGGGAAGAACGCGTCCGAGGCGACGTACGAACCGCGCGCCCGCTCCTCACCGGCCCGCTCGACGGCGAGCTTGCAGGAGTCGACCCGGTTGACCTGGCCCATGCCGACGCCGACGGAGGCACCGTCCTTGGCGAGCAGGATGGCGTTGGACTTCACGGCCCGGCAGGCCTTCCAGGCGAAGGCGAGCTCGGTCAGCTCGTCCGCGCCGAGCGCCTCGCCGGTCGCGAGGGTCCAGTGGGCGGGGTCGTCGCCGTCGGCCTGGAGGCGGTCGGCGACCTGGAGCAGCGCACCGCCGCCGATGGGCTTGAGCTCGACGGCGTTGGAGGGACCGTTCGGCGCCTTCAGCACCCGGATGTTCTTCTTCTTGGTGAGGGCCTCCAGGGCCCCCTCCTCGTAGTCGGGCGCGACGATGACCTCGGTGAAGATCTCGGCAACCTGCTCGGCCATCTCCTTGCTGACGGGCCGGTTGACGGCGATCACCCCGCCGAAGGCCGACAGCGGGTCGCAGGCGTGCGCCTTGCGGTGCGCCTCGGCGACGTCGGCGCCGATCGCGATGCCGCACGGGTTGGCGTGCTTGATGATCGCGACGGCCGGCTCGGCGTGGTCGTACGCCGCGCGGTGCGCGGCGTCCGTGTCCGTGTAGTTGTTGTACGACATCTCCTTGCCGTGCAGCTGCTCGGCCTGCGCCAGGCCGGTGCCGCTGCCGTCGGTGTAGAGCGCGGCGGGCTGGTGCGGGTTCTCGCCGTAGCGCAGGGTGCTCTGGCGCTCCCAGGTGGCACCGAGGAAGTCGGGGAAGCGAGACTCGTCGACGGGGGCGTAGGAGGAGGCGAACCAGGAGGCGACCGCGACGTCGTAGGCGGCGGTGTGCTGGAATGCCTCGGCGGCGAGCCGCTTGCGGGCGGCGAGGTCGAAGCCGCCGCTCTGCACGGCGGCGAGGACGTCGCCGTAGCGGGCGGGGCTGGTGACGACGGCGACGGACGGGTGGTTCTTCGCCGCCGCCCGGACCATCGAGGGGCCGCCGATGTCGATCTGCTCGACGCACTCGTCGTCGGAGGCACCGGAGGCGACGGTCTCGCGGAACGGGTAGAGGTTGACGACGACCAGGTCGAACGGCTCGACGCCGAGCTCGGCGAGCTGCTCACGATGGCTGTCGAGGCGCAGGTCGGCGAGGATGCCCGCGTGGACCTTGGGGTGCAGGGTCTTGACGCGGCCGTCCAGGCACTCGGGGAAGCCGGTGAGCTCCTCGACCTTGGTGACGGGGACGCCGGCGGCGGCGATACGGGAGGCGGTGGACCCGGTCGAGACCAGCTCGACACCGGCCTCGTGCAGCCCACGGGCGAGCTCCTCGAGCCCGGTCTTGTCGTACACGCTGACGAGCGCGCGCCGGATCGCCCGCTGGGAGCTGCTCTCTGCGGTCTGGGCGGTCACTGGATAACTACCTTTCGTCCCTCAATGCGATAGCCGTTGCGGGCGAGCCGCCCCACGACCTCGACGAGCAGCCTTCGCTCGACTTCCTTGATGCGCTCGTGCAGAGCGCTCTCGTCGTCCTCGTCCCGGACCTCGACCACGCCCTGGGCGATGATCGGTCCGGTGTCGACACCGTCGTCGACGAAGTGGACGGTGCAGCCCGTGACCCGGGCCCCGTACGCCAGCGCGTCACGCACACCGTGCGCGCCGGGGAAACTGGGCAGCAGCGCGGGATGCGTGTTGACGAACCGCCCCCCGTACCGGGCCAGGAACTCCTTCCCCACGATCTTCATGAACCCGGCGGAGACGACGAGGTCGGGCTGATGGTCTGCCACGGCGTCGGCGAGGGCGGCATCCCACTCCTCCCGGCTCCCGTAGTCCTTGACCCTCGTCACGAAGGTGGGGATCCCGGCCCGCTCGGCACGGGCGAGCCCCTCGATCCCGTCCCGGTCGGCTCCTACGGCGACGATCTCGGCCCCGTAGGCCTCGGCGCCGGTGGCGGCGATCTCGTCGAGGAGTGCCTGCAGATTCGTACCGGATCCGGAGACCAGCACGACGAGGCGCTTGGCCACGGACGGCTTGGCGGCCACGGGGGAAGCCCTTTCTCGGGGAAGCAGCTGCGCACGGCCGGCGGCGACTTACGGCTTGCGACTTGTACGTTCGTACGAATGCATCGCGCCCCCGGATACGGGGAAGCCTACGAAGCAGCCGACCGTCAGCAACGATACCGGCACACCAGGCGGCCCCCACGGGACGGGGGCGTGGCCGGAAGGTAGCGTCTGCGAGGAGCGGGATCGGGAACGCGGTGCCATTGCGGTGCGTTTCCTCTCTGAGAGCTCACCGAAAGCCGAAGCCGGACAGCCGTATCACCCACAGCCGTACCACCTAAGCCGTATTACCTAGGGGAAGACGCTCACTTGATGCCGGACCGCAGCCTGCGACTCCACACGCTCCCCCCGCAGCCCGTGCCGGGAGAGCGCGGCGCCCTGCTGCGCGAGCGCCCTTCATCGCCGCCCGAGTCCGACAAGCCGCAGGGAGACGAGGACAACCCCTTCGCCCCTCCCGTCGAGGGCACCCCGGACCGCCCCTGGCAGCCCCGCCGCCCGTCGGACAACGGTGACGACTCCCCCGACGGCGGCCGCGCCCCCTGGGGCGGCCACTGGAGCGACCAGCAGCCCGGCCGCTCCCCCGGCGGCGGCTTCGGCGAGCGCCCCAACAACGGCCCGGAAGGCCCGACCCCCACCCCCAACCCCCGCTGGGACCCCACCGACCCCGCCCAGCGCCGCGCCCGCTACGCCCTGCTGTGCGGCATGTGGGCCTTCTTCTTCGCCCTCTTCGGCTGGCCGTACGTGGCCCTGCTCCTCGGCGCTCTCGCCCTGAACTGGGGCATCAGCGCCCTGCGCGCCAAGCCCCGCACCCCCGACCCCGACACCCCGGCGGCTCCCCAGGCCCGCCCCCAGACCACGGCCGCGATCAGCGGCCTGGTCACCGCCTCCCTGGCCCTCGCCCTGGTCGCCACGACGTTCACCGCCCAACTCGTCTACCGCGACTACTACACCTGCACCAAGGACGCCCTCACCACCGAGGCCGAACAATCCTGCAAAGACCTCCTCCCAAAGGAACTGAGAAGCATCCTGGGCGCGAACACCTAAGCACCGGCCCAGACAAATCCAACCCGTCCGGGTGTGCCCCCTCTGAGGGTGCCCCCTCTGGGGGAGCTTGAGGACGAGGCCCGTTCAGGGCCGAAGCGGGGTCCGGGGGCGCAGCCCCCAGAGGGGCGCAGGGGCGAAGCCCCGCGGGGGTCTGGGGTGCAGCCCCAGCGAGGCGCAGGGGCGAAGCCCCGCGGGGGTCTAGGGTGCAGCCCCAGCGAGGCGCAGGGGCGAAGCCCCGCCGGGGTCAAGGGGCGGAGCCCCCGGTGGGGCGCAGGGGCGAAGCCCCGCCGGGGTCAAGGGGCGGAGCCCCTGGCCGGGTCGAAGGGGCGGAGCCCCTGGGGGATGGGAAGGGTAAGGGCGGCGGGGGCGAGACAAAACCGGCCTCAGCCGGACTCCTCGTCACCCGCCACCTCCCGCAACGCAGCCCACCGCACCTCCCGAGCCCCATCCCCATGCCACCCCGGCTCCCCCGAGGACACCCCGACCTCCTCTCCCCCCTCCCCCATCTCCATCCCCATCTCCATCCCCATCCCCATCCCCTCCTCCGCTTCGAAGTCGTACGGCTCACCCCCACCCCCCGACTCCACCCCACCGTCCCCCTCCCCATCCCGCTCCCCCCCGACAACAGCCCCCACCCCCGTCCAGGAAAACTCCCTCACCCCCCGCCCCTTCCACCTCCGCACCCACAACCCCACCGGCACCCCCATCCCCACCACCCACACCACCACCGCACCCCCCAC
>NZ_JBLRVZ010000045.1:51773-155298 GCF_048159505.1 Streptomyces sp. T028 | reverse complement strand
CACTCTCGACTGCGCTCGAGCGGGGGGACCCCCATCGCGTCGACGCCCTCCTCCGCCTTGCAGTTGGACGCTCCCCCACGCTCGAACGACCTCGTGCGGGGGCACCCCCATCGCCCCCGCTCACCTGTGCTTAATAGGCGCCGTCGCTTTCCTGCGACTTGATCCGCCGGACAGGCTCTAGCCTGCGGCGGAGGAACGGGGACTTTGCTCCCGAGGTTGGCGTGGAGAGGGCCCGGTCGGCACGGACAGGGCCCGCTCCGGACGGGGGGCCCCGCTTTCCCTCCGCTTCCCCACCGGGCCGGCGCGTTGTCCTTCCGCTTCTTTCCGCCGCAACGGCGATGCGCTTCTTACCGCCGCAACGGCGATCCGCCAGGGCGGCGCGGCCCGGCGGTGCCCCTCAACCCGTCACCCCCGGTACATCCCCCGAAGGGCCCTCACCCACGTGGCCCCCGAGAACACGCCCTTCACGGCCTGCGCACGCCACGATGCCGCCATGGGTATACGCATGCACCACCGCCGGACGGCCACCGCACGCGTTGACGCCACGGCGACCACAGACACTCGGGGCGACTCCGGCACGGCCCACCCCCGGCGACCGCGCCCCGCCCTCGCGCCCGGCGCCTCCACGGCCCGGGTCCCCGCCACCCCGGCCACTGCCCTGCGCAAGGCCACCGCCCGCCTGGTCCCGACCTGCCTGACCGGCCCGTCGGCCCGGATCCTGACCCGGCCGGCCCTCCCGGACGACACCCTGCGCCTCTGGCTTGAGCAGACCCGCGCCCATCTGGCCCTGGCCCTCTGCACCCTCGGCCGCCTGCGCGGACGACGTCCGGCCCGCCGTATCACCGTCTTCGTCGCGACGACGCCTCTCAGCGCAGGTCCTCAAGGTTCCAGTTCACGTCGAGCTTTTCGGGTATGCGGCCCGAACAGATCATGACCGCACCCTTGGTGACCGGAGGCCGCACGCGCACGCGGACGGCGTACAGGAGCAGGCCCAGCACCAGGCCCGTGCCCGCCCCGAAGCAGACCGTCGGGATCAGTTCCCACGGTTTCGCGCCGCGCGGCCCCCAGTACGCCCACCACCGCGACACCCGCTGCACGGCCCCCACCAGTCCGCACCCGCCGATCACCGCCGCCGCCGTCCACCGGTACCGCGCGGACAGCGCGGGCACCCCGGTCGGCTTGCCCGCCGGCGCCCGGCGCAGCGCGTGCACGACGAACGCGGCGATCACGACGGCGGCCACGGCCGAACCGCCGTACTGCAGGTACCAGTACAGCGGGGAGCCGGCCACCGTCTCGCCCAGCACCGGGAACAGCCGCATGCCCCAGCGATCCAGGTGCGTGAACGCGTCCCACACCACGTGTGTCAACGCGCCGAGCACCGCGGAGACGTACCACCACGCCACCATGGCGGGCCGCACGCGCGCGCGTGGCTTTCCACAGCGGGTCAGCGCGGCCAACCGCGCCTGCCGCGACGACGGCAGCAGCGCCACCAGCGGCTCGCGCAGCAGCAGCCACAGCCCCACCAGCGTCCAGGCGATGACCACGTCGACGGTGAAGACACCGGGGAAGGAGTGCGTGACGTCCCCGAACTCCATGGCCCCGGACAGGACGCTCGCCGCGTAGTAGGTCAGGTCGGGCGCGAAGGAACCCGCCACGAGAACGGCCGGAACCAGTCGTCCACGGCCGGTTCCGTCGGTGCGCACCGCGGGCAGCACCGCCGCCGCGTGGCTCAGAGTGAACGGCAACGCGGCTCCCGGGGGCGGATGGTGGAGGTCTTGACCGGCACGATGACCGAAGACGCCCAGTGTGCGGGAGTGGTTCCCGCACGAACGGAACCCGGCCAACCGGTGAAATCGACGTGCGAACGGGTGCCGGTGCAAAAGAAGTTGTCGTAGGGTCACTGGGGTTGCCGTGCGGTCGTATGCCGTCGGGTGCCGTTCGAACAGAAGAACAGACCGGCGCGGGCCGCATGGAGGGCAACCCTCGGGGCGGTCCGATCGTCACAACAGTCACAGGGGTCGCCACCGTCATCACGGGCGGGGCGCAGACAAGGACACGGGCGCTCGGGCGTCCACGGGAGGGGTTCGCTTCATGGCGTCGGCGCATTTCGGCAGGAGGCTGCGCAAGGGAGCGGTCAACACCACCGTGGCCGCACTGGCGGTCGCGGCCCTGGCCGCTTCCCAGGCACCGGACGTGGCAGCGGGCGGCGTGAGCGAAAGCGGACAGGCCGCCACCGACACCCCGGCGGCAGCGGACGCGAGCACCGACGACAGCGCGACGGGCAACTCGCCGTACTACACGGACCTGCCGCCGCTGAACAGCCCGAACCCCGCGCCCAGCTCGAGCGCCACGACCAGCCCGGTCGGCACCGGCAGCTCCGAGGCGGGCATCCCCGCGACCGTCCTGGACGCCTACAAGAAGGCCGAGGCGGAGCTCGCCCAGTCCAAGCCCGGCTGCAACCTGCCCTGGCAGCTGCTCGCCGCCATCGGCAAGGTCGAGTCCGGCCAGGCCCGCGGCGGCAACGTCAGCGCCGACGGCACCACCCTCTCGCCGATCCTCGGCCCCGTCCTCAACGGCAACGGCTTCGCCAACATCAGCGACACCGACAACGGTGCCTACGACGGCGACAGCACCTACGACCGCGCCGTCGGCCCCATGCAGTTCATCCCCTCCACCTGGGCGTGGGCGGGCCGCGACGGCAACGACGACGGCAAGAAGGACCCCAACAACATCTACGACGCCGCGCTCGCCGCAGGCCACTACCTGTGCCGCTACAACTGGGACATGTCCACCACATCGGGCATGCGCAGCGCGATCCTCAGCTACAACAACTCGACGGCCTACTACAACACCGTGATCTCGTGGCTGGAGTACTACCGCAAGGGCACCCACTCCATCCCCGACGGGACGGGCAGCGTGCCGTCCAACCGCAGCGACGACGACACGAGTTCCACACCGTCCACCCCGTCGACGCCCAGCACGCCGTCGACCCCGAGCACGCCCAGCACCCCGTCGACGCCGAGCACCCCGGCGCCCACGCCGACCGACACGGTCGACCACCTCGAGAACGCGGGCAGCACGACCAAGCTCACCGCCATGGCGGGCGACGCCTTCACCACCAAGGTCAGCACCCGCGCGGAGACCGCGGCCGGCAAGGCCGTCGCCAAGGTCAGGGTCCGCTTCACCATCGTCGGCGACGCCGACCTCACCTTCGCGGGCGGAGAGAGCGTCGCCACGGTCGCCACCGACAGCAAGGGCGTCGCCGTCGCGCCCGCGCTCCAGGCGGGCGAGAAGACCGGTACGTTCACCGTCCGTGCCACCATCGTCGGCCGCACGATCACCGCCCTCGACTACAAGGCCACCGTCACCGCGCGCGCCGCCGACACCCTCGCCCGCACCGCCGACACCGCGCTGACCTGTGTCGCCGGCGGCGAGTTCGCGGACCAGGTCACGGTGAAGGCCACCTACAAGGGCGCCGTCGCCGACAAGGTCGCCGCCACGGCCACCCTGATCAAGTCGGCCGAGGACCCGACCGCCAACGACAAGGGCCCCTACTTCAAGGACGCCTCCGGCAACCCCGTCCGCACCCTCACGGACCTGCAGACCGACGCGAACGGCGTCCTGCAGCTGCCGAAGCTGTACGCGGACGACACCGCCGGCACGTACCTGCTGCGCATCACCACCACCGGCGGAGCGACCCTCACGGTCGAACTGACCGTCACCGCCGCCGCGTCCACGACCCCGGAACCGACGCCCAGCGAGTCGTCGAGCGCGAGCCCGTCCCCGAGCGACAGCGCGAGCAGCAGCGCCTCGGCGAGCGAGTCGTCGACCACCTCCGGGTCGTAACCCGGCAGAACACGCTCCCGTACGGCCACTGCGGCGCCCTTCCCGACGGAGGGGCGCCGCAGTGCTGTTGTCCGACGTGTTCTCATCTCACCCGCCCGTTGCTACGGTGCCGCACCTGACGCCCAGTCAGCTCCGAGGCAGTGCTCGACGGGAGGCCCGTATGCGCGCCCTGATCGCCGCCGCGACCGGTCTCGCCGTCGCGCTCGCCCTCGTCCTGACCCTCTCCGCGATCGGCACACCCACCGGCAGGACATCACCGAAACCGCTGCTGACCACCGTGCCCGCCCACCCGTAACGCCCGCAGGGAGGCCGAGATGCGCCGCAAGACAAGCCTGGTCCTGCTCGCCCTCGCCGTGTTCTGCGCGGCACTCGCCCCACTGGTGCGCTGGTACGCCTTCCCGCGCCTGGCCAAGATCCCGGCGAACGAGTACCAGACGATGGTCCTGGAGGCGAAGAACGCCACCCTCCTCGACTACGGCACCATGACCGCCCGCACGGTCCCCAAGGTCACCATCGTGCAGACCCTCAAGGGCGATGTGGCGGCCTCCGAGAAGATCGAGAAGACGGCCGGCCGGGACGTCGTCGTCTGGGACGGCCTCTCCTACATCCAGGGCCCCGACGGCAAGATGGTCTCCAAGGTCCCCGAGCGCTACATCTTCGACGCCCACACCCAGGAACCCGTCCACGCCACCGGCGAGTCCGTCGACGGCGACCCCGTCCGCCGTGAGGGCATCGAGTTCAAGTGGCCCTTCCTCACGGAGAAACGCGACTACCAGTACTTCGACGCCCAGACCCGCACCAGCAACCCCATCCACTACAAGGGCACCCAGAACTTCCGCGGGGTGAAGGTCTACTACTTCGAGCAGACCATCCCCTGGACCAAGGTCTCCATGCCCAAGACGATGCCCGTCGCCGGCATCACCCCCGAGACCGTCGCCAAGACCGGAACCACCCGCTGGTACACGACCGTCCGCAAGTTCTGGGTGGAACCGCTCACCGGCGCGCCCGTCTACGGCGAGGAGATCCACAAGGAGGAACTGCGCGGCGGCACCCTCCTCGGCGACCGCGCCGAGGTCACGGCGTTCGCGGGCCACGTGAAGATGCGCGAGGACTACACCGAGCACACCGTCGCCCTGGTCAAGCACAACCGCACCCTGGTCCTGCTGATGACCTCCTACCTGCCCTGGGGCTTTCTCACCCTCGGCATCCTGCTCCTCGCCCTCGCCCTGTACCTGGAGGCCCGCGGACGCCGCCCGGCGGGCCCGCCACCGGCCCGAGCGGTCGAACGGGAACCGGTCACCGCCTGAGCCGCGCGTTGGTGTGCCGCGTCGGCTCGGCGGAGGCCGGGTCCTCCGGCCACGGATGCTTCGGATACCGTCCCCGCAGCTCCGCCCGCACCCCCTTGTACCCGTCCTTCCAGAAGGACGCGAGATCGGCGGTGACGGCGGCCGGCCGCCCCGCGGGCGACAGCAGATGCACCAGCAGCGGCACCCCGGCGACCCGAGGCGACTCCTGCAGCCCGAACATCTCCTGCAACTTCACCGCGAGAACCGGCTGCTCGGGGTCCGAGTAATCGATCCGTATCCCCGACCCGCTCGGCACGGTGATCCGCTGCGGCGCCAGTTCCCCCAGCCGCGCCGCCTCCCCGGACGCCCAGGGCAGCAGCCGCCCGAGCGCCTCCCCGGCATCGATCCGCGCAAGGTCCGCCCGCCGCCGGGCCCGCCCCAGCTCCGGCTCCAGCCACTCACCCACGCGCGCGTGCAACGCCGAGTCCGACACATCGGGCCACGGCTCACCCAGATGCAGCCGCAGAAACGCCAGCCGCTGCCGCAGCACCTCCGCCTCCGCGGACCACCGCAACAACCGGAAACCCTCCTGCCGGAGCCCTTCCACCAGAGCCTCCCGTACGAGACCGGCGTCGGCGTCCTTCAGCGGACGCACCGTCAGCTCCACCGCCCCGAGCCGCTCGACCCGCCGAGCGACGACGTCCCCGTCCGCCCAGCGCACCTCGTCCCGCTCGTCGAGCAACGCCCCCGCCGCCCTCCGCGCGACCTCCTCGTCCACCGCCGCCGCAAGCTGCACCCGCGCATGCCCCTTCCCCAACGGCCGGTCGGCAACAGCCACGGCAACCCACGGAGCGGACCGCAGCACCGACCCCTCGCGCAGTTCGGCGCGGGTCCCGGACACCATGAGACAAGAACCACCGCCGCCCCGACCAACCCGCTCAGGAAAGGCAAGAGCGGCAACGAGCCCCACAACCCGCTCGTCGCCGGCGACGAGCCTGACGGGACGGCGGTCGATGGCGTCGGGCGTGGCGGGATGGTTGTCGGCCGTGAGTCCGGTGGCTTCGTCGGCTGGGGCAGTCGGCCCGACCTCGGCCTCGCCTTTCAGCCAGGAGTCATGGGCGGGTGGGTGGGAAATGCCGGAGAAGACCCCTCGCAGCCGCCGAACCTCCGCACGCCACCGCCCGGAATACGCGTCACCCCCACGCCGCGCAGCCCGCAACGCACCCCCCAGATCATCCCCGTACTCCCGAGGAACCTCCTCACTCAACAACGCGACCACCTCCGCGGCCCGCTCCACCCCCACCACCGCGGCCCCGTCCACCAGCGCCCGCCCCAGCCGCGGGTGCAACCCCAACCGCGCGAGCCGAACCCCCCGATCAGTGGCCCGCCCCACGGAGTCGACCGCTCCGATGGCCGTCAGCAGACGCCCCGCCGCCGCCATCGCCCCACCCGGCGGCGGATCCAGCAACGCCAGCCCGGATGCCTCGGGATCGCCCCAGCAGGCCGCCTGAAGGGCGAACGCGGTCAGGTCGGCCACCTTGATCTCCGGCGCCGGGAAACGCGGCAGACGCGCGTCCTCCGCCTCGGTCCAGCACCGGTACACCGCGCCCGGCGCCTCCCGCCCGGCCCGCCCCGCCCGCTGCCGCGCCGCCGCCCGCGAGGCCCGCACGGTCGTCAGCGCGCTCAGCCCGCGCGCGTGGTCCACCCGCGGCTCCCGCGCCAGCCCCGAGTCGACGACCACCCGCACCCCGGGAACCGTCAGCGAGGACTCCGCGACCGAGGTGGCCAGCACCACCCGCCGCCGCCCACCCGGCGCGAGCACCGCGTCCTGCACGGAGGCCGGCGCCCGCCCGTGCACCTGGAGCACGTCCACCCCGTCCAGACCCCCGAGCAGCCCCGCGACCCGCGTGATCTCCCCGACGCCCGGCAGGAAGCACAGCACGTCCCCGGACCGCTCGGCGAGCGCCTGCCGCACCACCGACGCCACGTGCGCGAGCAGCGCCGGATCGACCCGCATCCCGTGCGGCGGCCGTACCGGACGGACCGGCGGCGCCCAGACCACCTCCACGTCGTACGACGTTCCCGCGGCCGCCACCACCGGCGCCCCGCCCAGCAACCGCGCCCACCCCTCGGTGTCGGTCGTCGCGGAGGCGGCCACCAGCCGCAGCTCGGGCCGCAGGGTCTGCCGTACGTCCCACAGGAACGCGGCCGACGTGTCCGCGTCCAGATGCCGCTCGTGGCACTCGTCGAGCACGACGACGTCGACGCCGGTCAGCTCCTGGTCGCGCTGGAGCCGCTGCAGCAGCACACCGGTCGTGACGACCTCCACGCGCGTGTGCCGCCCGACGACCCGCTCCCCGCGCACGGTGAACCCGACCCTGTCGCCGGCCTTCTCGCCCAGCAGCCACGCCATCCGCCGGGCAGCCGCCCGCGCCGCGATCCGCCGCGGCTCGGCCACGACCACCCGCCGCCCCGGCCCCTCGCCCAGCAGCCCGGCCAGCGCCAGCGGCACGAGCGTCGTCTTGCCGGTGCCGGGCGGCGCGGCCAGGACGGCGGTGCCGTGCCCGTCCAGAGCCTCGTGCAGGGCGGGCAGGGCGGCGCGCACGGGCAGCGCGTCGAGGGCGTCGTCACGGAGGATCACGCCCCCAGTGTCGTACGGCAGTGCCGTACGGCGGGTCAGTCCCGTTCGCAGACGAAGATGGCCGTGCCCGGGATCAGGTTGCCGCGCAGCGGGGACCAGCCGCCCCACTCGGCTGTGTTCCACGCCGGCCACTCCGGCTCGGCCACGTCGACCAGACGGAAACCGGCCGCCGCGATGTCGCGGACCCGGTCGCCGAGCGTGCGGTGGTGCTCGACGTAGACCGCCTGGCCCTTCTCGTCCACCTCGACGTACGGCGTACGGTCGAAATACGAGGCCGACACGGTCAGCCCCTCCGGGCCCGGTTCGTCCGGGAACGCCCAGCGGATCGGGTGGGTCACCGAGAAGACGAACCGCCCGCCGGGTCGCAGCACCCGGCGGACCTCCTTCAGCACCAGCACCGGGTCGGCGACGAAGGGCAGCGCCCCGTACGCCGAGCAGGCCAGGTCGAAGGAGCCGTCCGCGAAGGGCAGCGCGCCCGCGTCCGCGCACACCAGCGGGAACGCCCCGCCGATCCGCAGCGCGTGCTGCAGCTGGCGGTGCGAGAGGTCCAGGGCGACCGGACGCGCGCCCTGGGCGGCCAGCCAGCGCGAGCACTGGGCCGCGCCGGCGCCGATCTCCAGGACGTCCCTGCCCTTGAGGTCCTCGGCCGGGCCCAGCAGCTCGGCCTCCACCTCGTCCAGGCCCTCGGGACCCCACACGAAGCGGTCGTCGCCGAGGAACGTGCCGTGCTCGACCTGGTACTCGTCCGCGTTGCGGTCCCACCAGCCCCGGTTGGCCCGGGAACTCTCCATGACGTCGGCGTCGCGCCGGGTGGCCTCGGGCTCGAAGGCCGGCCCGGACAGGGGCGCGGACGATGCGGGCTCTTGGATGATCGGCTCCCTCGTACTAGTCTGCGGGCTCTTCCGTGCAACCCGCCCGACGGTGTCAGCGCGTGTCACCGGAGGGGCCTCCTGCGGCCTGCGTGGCCTCAGGAGAAAGGTTGTGTGCCGGGTATGCGGCGTTCTGCCCCGGGTGTGCGCCTTCGCGCATTGACCCTGCCCGGCTGCCCCCGTATGCTACAAGTTGCGCTGCGGGCCTGCGCACCTCAGACGGAGCAGGCTGCGCTCGCATCTGTTGTATGTCCCCTCGGTTGTCGAGGCGCATCACCGGTTTCAGCGGTGGGGCGCTTCCTAAGCTGTCCGGCTTCTTCAGAGCGATACGGGCTCCCGGCGTAGCAGTACCTACGACTTTCTGTCCGTAACCGGAGCCCTTTCCCACATGACGAGCAGCACCGAGACCACCGCCACCACCCCGCAGGTTGCGGTCAACGACATCGGTAACGAGGAAGCCTTCCTCGCCGCGATCGACGAGACGATCAAGTACTTCAACGACGGCGACATCGTCGACGGCGTCATCGTGAAGGTCGACCGGGACGAGGTCCTGCTCGACATCGGTTACAAGACCGAAGGTGTCATCCCGAGCCGCGAGCTCTCGATCAAGCACGACGTCGACCCCAACGAGGTCGTCGCCGTCGGTGACGAGATCGAGGCCCTCGTCCTCCAGAAGGAGGACAAGGAAGGCCGCCTGATCCTCTCGAAGAAGCGCGCCCAGTACGAGCGTGCCTGGGGCACCATCGAGAAGATCAAGGAAGAGGACGGCATCGTCACCGGTACCGTCATCGAGGTCGTCAAGGGTGGTCTCATCCTCGACATCGGCCTCCGCGGCTTCCTCCCGGCCTCCCTGGTCGAGATGCGTCGCGTCCGCGACCTCCAGCCCTACGTGGGCAAGGAGCTCGAGGCGAAGATCATCGAGCTGGACAAGAACCGCAACAACGTGGTCCTGTCCCGCCGTGCCTGGCTGGAGCAGACCCAGTCCGAGGTCCGCCAGACGTTCCTCACGACCCTCCAGAAGGGTCAGGTCCGCTCCGGTGTGGTCTCCTCGATCGTCAACTTCGGTGCCTTCGTGGACCTGGGTGGCGTCGACGGTCTGGTCCACGTCTCCGAGCTGTCCTGGAAGCACATCGACCACCCCTCCGAGGTCGTCGAGGTCGGCCAGGAGGTCACGGTCGAGGTCCTCGACGTCGACATGGACCGCGAGCGCGTCTCCCTGTCGCTGAAGGCGACCCAGGAAGACCCGTGGCAGCAGTTCGCCCGCACCCACCAGATCGGCCAGGTCGTGCCCGGCAAGGTCACGAAGCTGGTTCCGTTCGGTGCGTTCGTCCGCGTCGACGAGGGCATCGAGGGTCTGGTCCACATCTCCGAGCTGGCCGAGCGCCACGTGGAGATCCCGGAGCAGGTCGTCCAGGTCAACGACGAGATCTTCGTCAAGGTCATCGACATCGACCTCGAGCGTCGTCGCATCAGCCTCTCGCTGAAGCAGGCCAACGAGTCCTTCGGTGCCGACCCGGCCTCGGTCGAGTTCGACCCGACCCTGTACGGCATGGCCGCGTCCTACGACGACCAGGGCAACTACATCTACCCCGAGGGCTTCGACCCCGAGACCAACGACTGGCTCGAGGGCTACGAGAAGCAGCGCGAGGAGTGGGAGCGCCAGTACGCCGAGGCGCAGACCCGCTTCGAGCAGCACCAGCAGCAGGTCATCAAGTCCCGCGAGGCCGACGCGGCGGCTGCCGCCGAGGGCGGCGAGGCTGCGGCTCCGGCCGCGACCGGTGGCTCGTACTCCTCCGAGGGCGCGGACACCTCCGGTGCCCTGGCCTCGGACGAGGCGCTGGCGGCGCTGCGCGAGAAGCTGGCGGGCGGCCAGAGCTGAACTCCCCCAGAGGGGGTACCCCCAACCGCTGAGGTTTAGCCGATTGTCTGAGGGGCCGTACCTTTCGAGGTGCGGCCCCTCAGCGCTGTCCAGAAACAGGGTCGGGTGCGGGACAGTGGGGGTGCTTCGCGCAGTTCCCCGCGCCCCTCAAGGGAGTTGTTCTCACCCTCGTTGGGAATGTCGCGGCACCTACGCGCGTTGTGATGTACGAACACGAGGAGGAGCGGTCCAGGTGCTTGATCCGCAGGGTTTGTACGCGTGGGAGCCGAAGGGGCTGGCCGTCGTCGACATGGCGCTCGCCCAGGAGTCGGCCGGACTTGTCATGCTCTACCACTTCGACGGATACATCGACGCGGGCGAGACCGGCGAGCAGATCGTCGACCGGATCCTCGACTCGCTGCCCCACCAGCTCGTCGCCCGCTTCGACCACGACCGACTGGTCGACTACCGCGCCCGCCGGCCGCTGCTGACCTTCAAGCGCGACCGCTGGACGGAGTACGAGGAGCCCACCATCGAGGTGCGGCTCGTCCAGGACACCACCGGAGCACCCTTCCTGCTGTTGTCCGGCCCCGAGCCCGACGTCGAGTGGGAGCGCTTCGCCGCGGCCATGAAGCAGATCGTGGAGCGTCTCGGCGTACGCCTGTCGGTGAACTTCCACGGCATCCCCATGGGCGTCCCGCACACCCGCCCGGTGGGCCTGACCCCGCACGGCAACCGCACGGACCTGGTCCCGGGGCATCGCAGCCCCTTCGACGAGGCCCAGGTCCCCGGCAGCGCCGAGGCGCTCATCGAGTACCGCCTCATGGAGGCCGGCCACGACGTCCTGGGCGTCGCCGCGCACGTCCCGCACTACATCGCCCGCTCCGCCTACCCGGACGCGGCGCTCACCGTCCTCGAGGCGATCACCGCGGCGACCGGCCTGGTCCTGCCCGGCATCGCGCACAGCCTGCGCACCGACGCCCACCGTACACAGACGGAGATCGACCGCCAGATCCGTGAGGGCGACGAGGAGCTCACCTCCCTGGTCCAGGGCCTGGAGCACCAGTACGACGCCGCTGCCGGCGCCGAAACCCGGGGCAACATGCTCGCCGAGCCGACGAACATCCCGTCGGCGGAGGAGATCGGCCTGGAGTTCGAGCGCTTCCTGGCGGAACGCGAAGGCGACAACTGAGCCACCCGAGCGGGAGCGGCACAGGGCCTGCCCGGCTGATCAACGGCGGCAGGCCCTAAGCTTCGCCTCATGCTGAAGGTGGGGCTGACCGGCGGGATCGGTGCCGGCAAGAGTGAGGTGTCGCGGCTGCTCGTGGAGCGCGGGGCCGTGCTGATCGACGCGGACCGCATCGCCCGCGAGGTCGTCGCGCCGGGAACGCCCGGGCTCGCGGCGGTCGTCGACGCCTTCGGCGAGGACGTACTGACCTCGGACGGCAGCCTCGACCGGCCCAGGCTGGGCTCGGTCGTCTTCGCCGACCCCGAGAAGCTGGCCGTCCTCAACTCGATCGTGCACCCGTTGGTCGGCGCCCGCTCCCGCGAACTGGAGACCGCCGCCCCCGAGGACGCCGTCGTCGTCCACGACGTCCCGCTCCTCACCGAGAACGGCCTCGCCCCGCTCTACGACCTCGTGATCGTCGTCGACACCACCCCCGCAACCCAGCTCGACCGGCTGGTCCGGCTGCGCGGCATGACCGAGGAGGACGCCCGCGCCCGGATGGCCGCCCAGGCGACCCGCGAGCAACGCCGGCAGATCGCCGACGTCGTCATCGACAACGACGTACCCCTGGCGGAGCTGGAGCGGCGCGTGAAGGACGTGTGGGCCGAGCTGACGCGCAGAGCGCAGCAGCCCACGGGATAGGGCGCGCGGAACAGGGGAGCTCGGAATAGGGGCGCTCGTTCCGCGCGTTGAACCCTGCCAGCAAGGGAAGGATTTTTCCGTGCCCGAAACCAGCGGTTCGACCGGACGTACTCCGGAGACGCATGTCATCGACTTCCGTGCCGCGGAGCATCTGCTCGCCGCACGGGACCCGCGGGGCGCGGTGAAGCTGCTCGACGGTGTCATAGCCGCACACCCCGAGAACACCGCCGCCCGCCTGCTGCGCGCCCGCGCGTTCTTCGCCGCCGCGCAACTCAGGCCCGCCGAGCTGGAGTTCACCGTCGTACTGGAGCGCGAGCCGGACAACGCGTACGCGCACTTCGCGCTCGCCCGCACCTACGAGCGGCAGGGCCGTGGCGACCAGGCGAAGCGCCACTTCCGCCTGGCTGCCGCGCTGGACCCCAACCCGCAGTACCTCAAGGCGGCCCGCTTCGAGACCTGACCGGCGATGCCGGTGCTCACCGGTAGCGGTGATCCGGCGGCCGGTACGGCGGGATGTCGCGACCGGGCTGGTAGTGCGGGCCCTGCCGGAGGTGCCGGAGGATCACCATCAGGTCGACGGTGACCACCACCCACAGCACCCCGCAGGCGGCCGCCCACCCGGGACGCCCCGCGAGCGCGAACGCGGTCGTCCCGAAGATCGCCCACAGCAGCCCCCACACGGTCAGCCACAGACGCATCCGCAGCGCACTGCGCGCTGTCACCGGCTCACTGCCCGTACGCATCGGGATCACCATTCCTCCCTTGAAACGTACTCTTCCGTCCGGACGTTCTCCAGGGAGGGAAAGCCCGGTGACATCGGACGCGGCCGGCTCCCGATGTAACTCGGACGGGTGAACGTGTGCGAGAGGGGAACGGCTGACCGGGAGCGGGCCGTTGGACGGGCATGCGACTTGAAATGCGACAGGGATATGCGGGCACGGGCCCCGGAGCGATCACCCCGGACGGCTGCGCGGTCGAGTTCTACTCACGCCTGCCGGTGAGGGACGAGCCCGACATCATCTCCGCGGCCGTGCCCGCGGGCTCCCACATCCTCGAACTCGGCAGCGGAGTCGGACGCGTGACCCACGCCCTCCTGGAACGCGGCTTCACCGTCACCGCGGTGGACGAGTCCCCCGAGATGCTGGAGCGCGTCCGCGGGGCGCGCACCTTATGTACCTCCATCGAGAACCTCGACCTCGACGAGACCTTCGACGTGGTGATGCTCGCCTCGTTCCTCGTGCACAGCGGGGACACCGAGGTCCGCCGGGGCCTGCTGCGCGCCTGCGCACAGCATGTGGCCGACGGCGGGTGCGTCCTGATCCAGCGCGAGGGCGCCGACTACCACACGAACCTGCCCCGCGAACGGGCCGACCCGAAAGGCTTCACGCTACGGATGGTGTCCTCGGAGCCGGTAGGGGACGGCGTCCACTCGGTCCACTCGGAGTTCGTGTTCCCGGACGCGACATGGACCCAGACGTTCCTGGCCAGACCACTCACCAAGGACCAGTTCGAGGAGGCGCTGGCGGAGGCGGGCCTGAGAGTGGACCGCTATCTGACGGAGGACGGGATCTGGGTGAGGGCGGTGCGGATGGAGGAGTGAGAAGTCCCCCGCCACGGAGACAGAGACGGAGAGGGGGCCGGGGACAAGAAAGAGGGGAGGGACGGGGGAAGCGGGCGAGGGCGTTGTGCGGGCCCGTCCGATCGCGGTCCTGGCAAGATGGCGGCATGGAACGTGTGCTGGGGATCGGTGGTTACTTCCTGCGGGCCGCCGACCCCGCGGCCCTGGGCGCCTGGTATCGCGAGTGCCTGGGCTGGACGCCGATGAGCACGGCCTGTGGCGTCAGGGAGCCGGGTTGACGGTGTTCGCGACGTTCGAGTCCGAGACCGAGTACTTCGGCTCCCGAGCCCAGCAGACCATGCTCAACTTCCGGGTCCGCGACCTGGACGCGATGCTCGCGCAACTGCGTGCCCAGGGAGCGGACGTGGCCGAGGAAACGCAGGACATGGAGGGCGTCGGCCGATTCGGCTGGGTCACCGATCCCGAGGGCAACCGGATCGAGCTGTGGCAGCCCGCCTGATCGCGATCTCGACCAGGAGCCGGTCGTACGGTGGAGGCATGGCCGCCCCAGACCGCTCCGGTCCCGCCGCTCCCGCCGGTCTCGGTGGGCTCGACCGGCGGGTCGCGGACTGCCGGGCGTGCCCTCGGCTGGTGGCGTGGCGTGAGGAGGTGGCCCGTACCAAGCGGGCGGCCTTCGCCGACTGGACGTACTGGGGCCGCCCGGTCCCCGGCTTCGGCCCGTCGGACGCCCGGCTGCTGATCGTGGGGCTCGCGCCGGCGGCGCACGGCGGCAACCGCACGGGCCGTATGTTCACCGGCGACCGTTCCGGGGACGTGCTGTACCAGGCGCTGTACGACGTGGGGCTCGCCTCGCAGCCCACCTCCGTCTCCGCCGACGACGGACTGCGGCTGTACGGGGTCCGGGTGACCGCGCCGGTGCACTGCGCACCACCGGCGAACAAGCCCACCCCGGCGGAGCGCGACACCTGCCGGCCCTGGCTGGTCCAGGAGCTGAGGCTGCTGCGGCCGACGCTGCGTGCGGCCGTCGTCCTCGGGGCGTTCGGCTGGCAGGCCGCACTGCCCGCGTTCGCCGAGGCGGGGTGGACGGTTCCCCGGCCTCGCCCGGCCTTCGGACATGGGGCACGGGTGAAGTTGGCGGGAGCGGAGGACCACGAAAGGACGCTGGAGCTGTTCGGCTGCTTCCACGTCAGCCAGCGCAACACTTTCACCGGCCGGCTCACCCCGGACATGCTGAGAGACGTACTGCGCACGGCGGCGGAGGCGGCGGGGCTGCCGGACTGAAGCGCGGGGTGCCGCTCAGGAGTGCCGTGGTCCGGTGAGCGCGGTCTCGAGGGCTTCACCCGTCATCTCGATCACGATGGCATCGTCCCGCATGGCCGGCGGAAGGTGCGCATGTTCCTCCGCCCGGCACACGACTCCGGCACCGCTCGGGTCGAGGACGACCGCACCCAGCCGGGTGACCAGCTCCGCGACGATGTTCCACACGCCTCCGGCGTGCGGGCGGTGGGACCACCGGCCGCCCCCCGCGCACCCCGGATCACGCCACCCGCGCCGCCGCGACCGGCCGTTCCGACACCGGCCAGGTGCTGGTCGTCTTGGACGAGTTGACGCTCCAGCGGTAGCGGGAGAACTCGCCGGTGGTGTCGGAGGCGTAGAACATCATGTGGCCGATGCCGACGCCCTCGAGGTTCTCGCCGTCCACGTCGCTGACCATGCGGGTGTCGGGATACCTGGGGTAGTTGGTCAGGCCGTACACGCCGTGCGGCTCGGCGGTGCAGTCGACGACCTCGACGGCGTACTGGGTCTCGCCGCTGAAGTCCGCGACCCCGCTGAAGACGCCCTTGACCTCGCGGACCATGACGATGTGCCCGGTGTTGTTCTCGACCGTGCCCATGTAGTCCACGGCGATCAGATCGCCCGGCAGCAGGTCGGTGACCTTGCGGACACGCTGGAAGCGGGGGCCGCCCGTGCCGTCGGTGAAGGCCTTGCGGTAGTCGGCGGCCTCGGGGATGCGGTCCTGGAAGTACTGGCTGAAGTAGTCGTCCGTGGCCCATCCGTAGGTGTGCCGGAGCACCCAGGTGAGGAAGGACGAGCAGCGGGCGTGGGCGATCCAGCTCGTCAGGTCGTCGGGGGTGCCCCAGGTGACGGTCGAGGGGGAGCCGATCAGGTAGACGTTGTTGGCCTGGGCCGTGCGCCCGCTGATCAGGGAGATCTCGGCGGCGGTGAGGGCGCGGCCGTAGGCGCGGACGTCGTCGACGGCGCCCTTGAAGCGGTTGACGTAGGCACCGTCCCAGCGGGCCCGGCCGATGTTGAAGCCCTGGCCGGCGGCCCAGGAGAGGGTCGCGTCGGCGCTGCCTTCCAGGGTTCCGTCGACGTACAGCTGGATGCGGGTGCCGTCCCAGACGCCGGTCAGATGGGTCCAGCGGCCGAGGACGGGCGTGGTGGTGGCGAGGGCGGAGACCTTTGCGCTCTGGTCCTCGGCGCGGACCTTGAAGGCCCAGGTGGCGGCCGTGTCGTCGTACTGGAGCAGAAAGCGGCTGCAGCTGGTGCCGTCCTGGCTGACGGCGGTGTACATGTTCGCGGGGTTCGCGTCGGCGGCGAGGCGTACCCAGGCCGAGACGGTGAACGGGGCGGTGGTGTCCAGGACGGAGGCGGTGGCGGCGTACGCCCCGGAGGTGCCGTCGAAGCTGAGCTCGCCGCCGGCCCGCAGGGTCGACCAGGTCGCGCCGGTTCCGAGGGTGAGGGGCTGGTCGCGGCCGGAGCGGTCGGCGCCGGAGCCGTCCAGCGACCAGTGCCCGGCGAGGCCGGCGGGCAGATGACCGGCCGCCAGCATCCGCTGGTACTGGACCATCCGCTCGGCCTCGACGAGGTGCGGGGCGGCGACCGGGGTGAACGGGGTGTCGAGCGGGGCGTCGGCGGCGGCGCTCCCCGCACCGCCGATCACACCGGTCACCGCGCCCGCCCCCACGAGTGCGGCTCCGCTCAACAGCCCGCGTCTGCTGACCATGTTCCTGTTCTCCTCCCGTTGGCCGGTCGACGTGGAGGGTCGACCCCGGGAGAGTCTATTCGGATGACTGTTCGGACAGGTCTCCGAAGAGATGCCGCACGCTGGAGCGGTAGTTGGCCTGGACGTGACGCAGAGCGTGGGCGCGGGCCCGCTCCGGATCGCCGGAGGCGATGGCGTCGTAGAGCTCGCGGTGTTCGGTGAGGAGCTGGGGCCACTCCTCGTTCTGCCGGGTGAGCCAGCGCATGCGGCCGTCGACGGGTTCCATGACCGAGATCAGCAGACTGTTGCCCGCCATGGCGAGGATGCCGTCGTGGAAGCGGGTGTTGATGTCGGTGATGGTCTCGGCGTCCCCGGCGGCGGTCGCCGTGGCCGCCTGGCCGAGGAGTTCGCGCAGCTCCGCGAGTGCCTGCGGGGTGGCCCGTGCGGCGGCCAGTCCGGCCGCGTACACCTCCAACGCCTCGCGCAGCTCGAAGAGTTCCTTGACGTCGTCGGGGGTGAGGCGGCGTACGACGGTGCGGCGCGCCGACTCGAAGAGGACGAAGCCCTCGGCGACGAGGGAGCGGATGGCCTCCCGGACCGGTACCCGTGAGACGCCGAACCGCTCGGCCAGTTCGCGCTCGACGAGCCGGTCGCCGGGGCGCAGGCGGCCCGCGATGATGTCCTGCCGCAGGGTGGCCAGGACGTGTTCGCGCACCGCTCCGAGGGGTTCGGTCTTCGCCGTGGAGCTCATGGGGCCATCTTCGCCGACCCGGAGGCGCTTTTACGGGGCCGTAACGGGACGGACATCGGTCGGAACGCTTGACGGGAGGACCATGACCGCAGTTTGGTATACCAAATGAGGATTCCGCATCAGGCGATCCACCTCATGGAGGCCCCCGTGTCCCTCGCCGACAGCGCCGAAGCCACCGGCGCACCCGCGTTCGTCCCCGACCCCCGGCTCACCAACGAAGACCTCGCCCCCGCCGAGAAGCGGAACTGGAAGGTCTTCGACCTCTTCGCCATGTGGATGTCCGACGTCCACAACCTCGGCAACTACACGTTCGCCGCCGGTCTGCTGGTCCTCGGCATGAACGTCTGGCAGGTCTTCACCTCCCTCCTCGTCGGCTTCGTGCTCATCTACATCGGCATGAACTGGATGGGCAGGATCGGCCAGCGCCACGGCGTGCCCTTCCCCGTCGTCAGCCGGATCAGCTTCGGCGTCTGGGGCGCCAACATCCCCGCCCTGATCAGGGCCGTGATCGCCATCATGTGGTACGGCATCCAGACCTACCTCGCCTCCGTCGCCGTCAACGTGATGCTGCTGGCGGCCTGGCCGGGCCTTCAGTCCTGGACCCACCACTCCTTCCTCGGCCTCGACGCCCTCGGCTGGGTCTCCTTCGTCTCCCTCTGGCTGATCCAGGCGCTGATCATCAGCCAGGGCATGGAGTCGGTGCGCAAGTTCCAGGACTTCTGCGGCCCCGCGATCTGGCTGGTGATGATCGCGCTGGCGGTGTGGGTGCTGGCCAAGGCCGACTGGACCATCTCGCTCACCACCACCCCGCACCCGGTCTCCGTCGGCGAGCAGTGGCGGCAGTGGTTCGGCGCGATCGGACTGATCCTCGCCACCTACGGCACCCTGATGCTCAACTTCTGCGACTTCTCCCGCTTCGCCCCCGACGACCGCACCGTCCGCCGCGGCAACTTCTGGGGCCTGCCCGTCAACTCCACGGCCTTCGTGGTCGTCTCGGTCATCGTCACCGCCGGCTCCCTGGAGGTGTTCGGCGAGGCCATCACCGACCCGGCGGAGCTCGTCGCCAAGGTAGGCAACACCTGGGTGCTGGTCCTGGCGGCGCTGACCTTCGCCATCGCCACCATGGGCGTCAACATCGTCGCCAACTTCGTCTCCCCGGCGTACGACCTCGCCAACGTCTGGCCGCAGAAGATCACCTTCAAGGTCGGCGGCATGATCAGCACGGTCGCCGCGCTGCTCGTCACCCCCTGGAACCTCTTCTCCAACCCGACCGTCGTCAACTACTTCCTCGGCGGCCTCGGCGCCTTCCTCGGCCCGCTCTTCGGCGTGATCATGGTCGACTACTACCTGGTCAAGCGCGGCCGCGTCGACGTCGACGAACTGTTCGACGCCACCCCCGGCTCCCGCTACTACTACCGCAAGGGCGTCAACCCCAAGGCCCTGTGGGCGTTCCTGCCCTCCGCCGCGGTCGCCGCGGTGCTCGCGCTGGTGAAGACCTTCAGCGACATCGCCCCGTACTCCTGGTTCATCGGTACGGCCCTCGCGGCCGGCCTGTACGTCCTGCTGACCCGCACCGAGCGGGCGGCCGTCCCCGAACAGCCCGCGGAGGTCTGAGAAGCGTGCGGAACGTACGGATCGTCGTCACCAACTGCAACACCACGCAGGAGATGACCGAGGAGATCGTGCGAGGTGCCCGGGCCGCGGCAGGCCCGGGCACCGCCGTGCTCGGCCTCACCCCCGCCTGGGGACCGGAGTCGGCGGAGGGCTGGCTGGACAGCTACCTCTCGGCGGCGGCCGTCATCGACCGCCTGCGCGTCTACGACGGCCCGCCCTACGACGCCGTCGTCCTGGCCGGCTTCGGCGAGCACGGCCGGGAGGGCGTGCGGGAACTCGTGGACGTCCCCGTCGTCGACATCACCGAGGCCGCCGCCCACCTCGCCTGTCTGCTCGGCCGCCGCTACGGCGTCGTCACCACCCTGGAGCGCTCCTGCGGCCAGATCGAGGACAGCCTGGAACTCGCCGGCGTCGGCCGCAACTGCGCGGCCGTGGTCGGCACCGGCCTCGGCGTCCTCGACCTCGGCGACGAGGAACGCACCGAGGCCGCCTTCCTCACGGCCGCCGAACGGGCACGGGACGCGGGCGCGGAGGTACTGGTCCTGGGCTGCGCCGGGATGACCGGCCTGCAGTCGGCGGTGGCGGACAAACTGGGGATGCCGGTCGTGGACGGCGTGGGGGCCGCGGTGAAACTGGCGGAGTCCCTGGTGGGCCTGGGCCTGACGACGAGCAGGGCGGGCAGCTTCGCGCGGCCGGTGCCGAAGAGAAGGGCGTGGGGGACGTCCTGACGCCGTCGCCCGGAAGTCGCCGGCGATAACCGTTCGACATCCGCCGCGCCGCCCCACCATCCTTGTCTGCCGTGGCACCCGCCCAATCACTGCCACCCTGGCGTGCCGGAGCACCCGCCCCGCCACTGCCACCGTGACCTCCGGGAGGCCGATGCCCGTGCCCGCCCTCAGCGACGCCGAGTTCCTCGACACCACCGCCGACCGTCTCGCAGCCCTCCCCGGAGTCCGGGCCGTGGCGCTCGGCGGGTCGCGGGCCGAGGGCACACACCGGGCCGCCAGTGACTGGGACCTGGCCGTCTACTACCGGGGCGCCTTCGACCCCGCCGACCTGCGCGCCGTCGGCTGGGAGGGCGAGGTGTCCGAGATCGGCGGGTGGGGCGGCGGGGTCTTCAACGGGGGCGCATGGCTGACGATCGACGGGCGGCGCGTCGATGTGCACTACCGAGACCTCGACGTCGTGGAGCACGAGTGGGCGGAGGCGGAGGAGGGGCGGTTCCGGGTGGAGCCGCTGATGTTCCATCTGGCGGGGATCCCGAGCTATCTCGTCGTCGCCGAGTTGGCGGTGGACCGGGTGCTGCGCGGTGAGCTGCGGCAGCCCTCGGCCTACCCCGCGGAGCTCCGCCGTACCGCACCCGACCGCTGGTACGGCACCGCCCGCGCCACTCTCGGCTACGCCGCGACCAACCACGCCCCCGCCGGACGGCGGACCGAGACCGCCGGAGCGCTCGCCGTGGCGGCCGCGCAGACGGGGCACGCGGTGCTCGCGGCCCGCGGGGAATGGGTGACGAACGAGAAACGACTGCTGGAAAGGGCGGGACTGCGCGGCGTCGACGAACTCGTCCGCCTTCTCGGGAACGCCGAGGGTGGCGCGCTGGTGAGTGTGCTGGAGCGGGCCTCGGATCTGCTCGAGGAATGCGTACGGGCCGCCTTGGAAAATCGCACCCTCGAATAATCGTTGGAAAGGGGCGAGTTGCCGTTGCTACGGTCCTTCTCGTGGCGAAACTCAACCAGATCATCGCAGTCGAGAAGGGCATCAAGTCCAAGGCTCACCAGGACCTGACCGCAGCTCATCACGGGCTGCAGAAGCCCGCGTTGCTGGCCGGTATCTCGCGTACCTACCAGCCCAAGGACGAGGAGGGCGAGCAACTGCCGCCCGAGTCGACGCGGGTCCAGGTACAGGCCGAGGACGTGCTGCGGGAGACCGCGGCCACACTGACCCGGCTGTTCGACGTGACCGCCACGAAGGACTGGGCCAACTGCACCGCCCGCGCCGACGTGAAGGTGGACGGACGGGTCCTCGTCGCCGACGTACCCGTGTCCTATCTGCTCTTCCTGGAGAAGCAGCTCGTCGACCTCAACACCTTCGTACGGAAGCTGCCGGTCCTCGACGCCTCCGAGGCCTGGGTCGAGGACCCCTCCACCGACGCGTGGAAGACCGAGCCGGTACGGACCCTCAGGACCAAGAAGGTGCCCCGCAACCATGTGAAGGCGGAGGCGACCGAGAAGCACCCGGCGCAGGTCGAGGTGTACTACGAGGACGTGCCGATCGGTTACTGGACGACCGTGAAGTTCTCCGGAGCGCTTCCGGCCCGCCGGGTCAACGAACTCCTGGCCCGCGTGGAGAAGGTGCAGCAGGCCGTGAAATTCGCCCGGGAAGAGGCGAATGGTGTCGACGTCGTCGACCAGCGTGTCGGTGACGCGGTATTCGGCTACCTCTTCGAGTAACCGAATTTCCGAGCAGCCGATTTCAGACCCCCCGGCCCCATGAGGCCGGGGTGCGCGAGGAGCGCAAGCTGAAGCTGAAGCTTGTCGTGATCATTCATTGAATCTCAGACTCTCGCTCCAGACTCAGCATTCGCCGCCGATCGCCGGATCGACCGGGCCCAGGCCCCCGGACGTCGAAATGCTGGTTCAAGTCCAGCCCGCGCAGCTCGATGTGCGGTGGTCCAAAGGCAGGACGCGACGACATCACGACTGACCTGGGTCCTCAAGCGTGCCGGCGTGCCACATGGGCGGCATCGACAGGGGCCGGAGGCAGGCTACGCCTCCGGCCCCGCTCCGGCGTTGCGTTCATAAAGAAAGCGGGATCCGGCGCAGACGTCACCTCGCCGAAACGCAACAGCCCCACGATCCCCAAAACCACCCTTTACCGTGGACACCACAGCTCAGAGCCTGTGTCATATCCCCGCTGCCGCCCCGGCCACCGTCGCCCGAAGGCACACCCGCCCCAGGGCCTGCCCGGCGGATCAGGCCGGAGACGCTGATTCGGTGCCGCAGCTCTGCTCCGGCCTGATCCGCCGGGCAGGCCCTCCACGACAGGAGCCCCGTGTTCCCGCGTTCCGCCGTTGCCGATCGCACAGTCCTGCCGCCCTGGCTCGCCCACGCCCTGCGCGCCCAGCGCGGACCCGTCCCCTGGAGCGCGGTCACCCGCGGCGCACTGGCCGCCGGACCGCTCCTGCTGGTCGCGGTCCTCACCGACCACGCCTCCCTCGGAGTCGTCGCCGCCATCGCCGCGATGCTCGCCGGGATCAACGACCGGCCCGGCAGCCGACGGGCCGCCGTCAACCGGCTCGGGGCGCCCGCGCTCGCGGGAGCGGGCGGAATGCTCGTCGGGACGTACGTCGGGGACCACGTGGGAGCCGTCGCGCTGACGGCCGTACTGACCGGGCTCGGCCTGCTCGCCGGCGGGATGAGCGCCATCGGGCCCGTCGCCTCCGGGGCCGGGACACAGCTGCTCGTCGCGGCGGCCATCGGCGCCGGGATGCCGGTGCCCGAGGCCGGATGGACGCGCGCCCTCGCCTTTCTCGCCGGCGCCGGCTGGCTGATCGCGCTGCGACTCGTCCTGCCCACGCCCGGCGCCATGACCGGCGACTTCCGCTTCGACGGGGAACGCGCCGCGGTCGCCCGGGTGTACGACGCCGTCGCCGGACTCCTCGACGCCACCGGCACCGGGCACGCCACCGCCCGCCGCGCCGCGCTCACCGCCGCCCTCGACCACGCCCAGGACGCCCTCACCGGCCCCCGCCTGCGCCGCTTCGCCAGCTCGTCCGCCGAACGCCGGCTGCACGCCCAGTACGCCGCCGCCCTGCCCCTCGCCGAAGCCGCGACCGCCCTCGCCTGGGCCGGGGAACCCGTCTCCGAACGCGCCGCCGAAGGCCCCCGGCGGCTCGCCGCCTCCGTACGCGACAACACACCCACCGGGCCACTGCCCGCGCCCTCCCGGTCCGCGCCCGCCCTGCGCGCCCTCGACGACGCGCTGCTGCACGCCGCCGAGGCCTTCGACCAGGGCGGCGGAAGCGATCTGCACACCCGCCGGCGCAGTGCGCGCGATCTGCTGCGGACCGCGTTCGGGGCGGGCGGGCGCGAGTACGGGCTGCGGGTCGCCCTCTGCTTCGGGGCCGGCGCGGCCATCGCCCAGGCCCTGCACCACTCCCACTGGTCCCACTGGTACGGGCAGCACACCCACTGGTACTGGCTGCCCGCCACCGTCGTGTTCCTCGTCAAGCCCGACCTCGGGCCGCTGGTGTCCCGGGTGCTGTGCCGGGCCGCCGGGACCGTGCTCGGCGCACTGCTGTTCGCCGCGTTCGCCGCCGTACTGCCCCGGCCCGAGGGGCTCATCGCGCTGGTCGCCGTCTGCGGCGCGCTGGTCCCCGTCTCCACCCGGCACTTCGCCGCCCAGACCGCCGTCGTCACCGTCCTCGTGCTGTCCCTGGTGATGGTCGGCGGCGAGCCCCAGGCCTCCGTCAGCCGGATCGCGGAGACCCTGCTGGCCTGCGCGATCGTGCTGATCGTCGGACACCTGCCGATGCCGGGGGAGCGCGGCGGCCAGGTGCGCGCCCGGCTCGCCGCGGCCTCCACCGCCGCGCACGCCTACCTCACCCATGTCCTCGACGGCTCCGACGACCGCGCCGCCCGCTGGACCCTGCGCCGCGAGGCCTACCGCACCCTCGCCGAGGCCCGTACCGCCATCGCCCTCGCCGCCCATGAACTGCCCGCCCTCGCCCGGCACACCGAGGGCACCGACGAGGTCGCCGCCGTCCTCGAACGGCTCGTCGACACCACCACCGCCTGCGCCGTCCACCTCGACGACACCGGCCGGCTCACCCCCGGGCACCGCGCCCAGCTCGCCGAACTCCTCGGCGAACTCGCCGTACGGGGGGCTCCCACGTCAGCCGATCCGCACCCGGAACGTGACTGGAACCTCACGGTCCGCGCCGAACCCGTGTCAACTACGTCTCAGTAACGCAACTGAGCGAGCTTCCCGGCCTCCGTAGGGCGTTAACTCCTACAAGTACGACGCTTTCTGGAGGTGCGAGATGGTGAACGGGCGAACCGTGCTCGAGTGCTTTCCCGCAGGCGGGCCGCGCGGATCGTGGCCCGCGGAGGAGTTCGCGCACGCGCGGCGCATGGAGGGACTGGCCGCCGAGGTCGTCATGGACCTCGCGACCGACACCTTCCTGGTGATCGTCCGGGGCGACGCCGCAGAGTGATCCGTCAGCCGACGCTCGACGTGGGCGCCGTCGGGCTGAACTGCTCCGCCTGGAGCGCGTACAGCTCCGCGTAGACACCCCCGCACGCCAGCAGCTCGTCCGGGGTCCCGGACTCCACCAGCCGACCCCGGTCGAGGACGTGCACCAGGTCCGCGTGGCGCACCGACGCCAGCCGGTGGGTGATCAGGACGACCGTCTGGCCGCTGCCCGCCAGCGCGCGGATCCTGTCGAACACCTCCAGCTCGGCCCGGGCGTCCAGGGCCGCCGTCGGCTCGTCCACGATCAGGATGCGGCCGCGCCGGTACGCCGCCCGCGCGATGCCGAGCCGCTGCCACTGGCCGCCGGACAGCTCGTGCCCGCCGCTGAAGTTCCGGGCCAGCAGGGTGTCCAGGCCGCGCGGCAGATCCGCGACCACCTCCTCGGCGCCCGCGTCGGCGACCGCACCCGCCAGCCGCTCCTCGGTCAGCGACACCGACGAACGCCCCACGGCCACGTTCACCCGCGCCGTGAACGGCCACCGCTTGAAGTCCTGCGCCACCATCGCGATCCGCTCGGCCAGCAGGCGCCGGTCCGCGTCCGCCGCGTCCACGCCGTCCCACAGGATCCGCCCCCGGTCCGGCCGGTACAGCCCGGCCAACAGCTTCACCAGGGTCGTCTTGCCGGAGCCGTTCTCCCCGACCAGCGCGATGATCCGGCCGAGCGGGAGGGAGAGCGTCACGTCGTCGAGGGCGGGCCGGGCCGACTCGCCCGGATAGCCGAACGTGACGTTCTCGAAGCGGATCTCCCGCGGGTCCTCCGGCAGGGCCACCCCGCCCTCCGGGATCGCCCGCTCGGCCGCCTCGACGTAGAGCCGCTGCAGATCCCCGACGAACAAGGCCTCCTCGTGCAGCTGGTTGACCTCCAGGACGAGGGTGTTCAGGCTCCCCGAGCCACTGCGGATCGCGATCACCGCGGTGCCCGCGACCGCCAGCGCCATCGTCCCGCTGAGCAGCAGCCCGCCCAGCGTGGCGTACGTCGCCACCGTCGCCAGACCCGTCCAGGTGGTCGCGATCAGACCGGTGCGGGCGGCCAGCCGGGCCAGCCGGGCCTGCTCCGCCTCCGCGGTCTCCGACATCGCCCGGAAGTGCCGCAGCAGGAACGGGCCGACACCGTGCACCCGGATCTCCGGCGCCGCCTCCGGCTCGGTGAGGAGAGAGGCGATGAGATGACCCGCGCGCGCGTGCTGCACCCACGTGTGGAACGACTCGTAGCGGCGCCGCGCGTTCGTCAGCGCGCTCCAGGCGCTCGGCAGCGTCATCGTGATCAGCAGCGGCAGCAACAGCGGATGCAGCACCGTCAGCACACCGGCCGCCGCCACCAGCGAGATCATCGCGTTCACCACGCGCGTGCCGTAGATGATCATCCGCCGGGCGGACGAGGCGCCGTACTGCGCGGTGTCCAGCAGCTTGTGGAAGGCGTGGTCCTCGATCGCGGCCAGCTCCACCGCCGCCGCCCGCTCCAGGTACAGCTCGGTCGCCACCCGCTCCACCTTGGGCTCCAGCCGCCCGGTGGCATACGTCGACGCGGCCCGCAGCAGCGCTCCCACAAGGAGTACGACGGCCATGACGACCAGGGCGGGTAACGCACCGCGCAGCCGGTCACTGATCGGGCTGCCGTCGATCAGTCGGCCCAGGACCGAGTTCACCGCCAGCAGACTCACCGCCTGGGCCGCGCCCCGGCCGACCTCGGCGGCCAGCACGGTACGGGCGGCCCGCGGGTCGGCCTGCCGGGCCAGCCGCAGGCTCACGGCCAGCAGGGAGGGCAGCCGGATCACCATGGCGCGGAAACCCAGCTCCAGGAAGGCGTCCCCGTGCTGGTTCCAGCCCATGTCGTAGCGGAGCGGGCCACCGAAGAGCAGCCGTTCCGACTCGGACACCTCGCGTTCGTCGGGACCCTTCGGATTGTGCGCCTTTCCCGCCTTCCCCACCTTTTCCGCCTCCCGCGATCGTGGACGAACGGCCACTATCGCGGGAGGCGGCGGGTCAGGACAGAGCGCGGGGCGCGGAAGAAGGATGCGCGGGGGCGTACGCCGGGGGCCGGGTGGCAACGCGGCGTGAGGCCGCTGGGCCGGGCGGTCTCACCGGGGCGTGGGGTGTTTGGGGGGCCGGTTGCACGGCGGCGTGGGTTTCCGGCGTGGCCCGTTGTACGCGGCGTGAGGTTTCCAGGGGGCCGGTTGCACGGCGGCCCGGGCCGATCGGCCGTACGCGGCGGCGGCTACGCGCTGATGGGCCGCGACCAGGTGGGCGTCGTGCCCGTGAGGCGGCACAGGGCCAGGTAGAGGGGGATCGGCGGGGTGTACGGAAGCGTGCCGTCCGGCCGGTGGATGAGGTCCGGGGCGGGCAGGGACTCCGGGACGATCGCGCCCGGTGTGTAGCGCGCGGGGGCGGGCCACTCCAGGGCGTAGTCGGAATCGGACGGGACGAGCCACCACCAGTGACCCTCGTCGGCGTAGACACAGCCCACACGCGGCAGCCGGGGCATGAGCAGCGGGCCGATTCCGGCGGGTACGGCCACGGCGTCGCAGCCCAGCGGGGCGGTCATACCGTCCGGCACGGTCAGCCGGCGGGGAGGCTCCGGGGCGGGGCCCAGGTCGCGCCGCAGCCGGACGAGTGTGTCGAGGGAGCGCACCGGCCTCCGGCCGGGCGCGCCGCTCATGCCCTCCCTCGCTCTCGGCTTCTCTCGAACCGGGCGAGCCCCGTGCCGACCCCGACACCGGGGAACGGACGCGGGACGGAGGCCTCACCGACGGGAGTGACGGGGGCGGGGGAGTGGCCGGTGACCGGGTGGGCCGGGGTGTGGTGGCCCGGGGTGCGGTGATCCGTGCCGCGCTCGTCCGCGCAGTGGGGGTCGAGGGCGCGGTGGTCCGGCGTACGGTGATCCGGCGGGCGGTGGTGCAGCGGGCTGTGGCCGTGGCTCGCGGAAGCGTGACCGAGCGGGGTGTGCCCGTAGGGCGTCGGGTCCAGAGCGTGATGGCTCGGGCCGTGGTGGTCCAGGACGCAGAGGTCGGACACACGCTGGTCCGGAGTGCGGCGGTCCGGGCCGAAGGGGTTGGCCGCGCGCTGGTCCGGGCCGTGGTGTTCCTTGGCCGGGGGCATGACCGGGGTCCGGCCGCCGGGCTTCGGCACGCCGAGCGGGGCCCTGCGTATCAGCTCGGCCGCGTACGCCTCCGCCGCACCGCGCGAGGGAGCCGGGCGTATCGCCTGGGCGCCGCCGCCCTGCGGCCCTCGGGCGCAGTGGGCCTGCTCGACCGGCTCGTCCTCGTCCCCGGAGCCGTCGGCCGGGCCGGGCTTGGGACGGGCGCCCCAGCCGAGGTCGTCGCGCGGCTCGGCGTGCTCGACCTGCGCACCGTCCGCGCTCGCGCTGTCACAAGGCTCGGCGGCCTCGGCCTGCGCGTCCGCGCCGCGCGGCAGGTCCGCCCAGACCAGCAGGCCGGAGCCGTGCTCCTGGGCGCCCCAGGAGTGACAGAGGGCCTCGACGAGCAGCAGCCCCCTCCCGTGCTCCTCCTCGGGACGCTGCGGCGAGGGATGCGGATCGTCGGGAGTGCAGCCCTGGTCGCGTACGGCTATGCGCAGCACGTCGTCACCGTCGAGCAGCTCGCACACGACGACATCGCTGGCCGTGTGCACGATCGCGTTGGTGACCAGCTCGGATATGACGAGAGCCGCGGTGTCGCAGGTGTCCTCGCACACCGACCAGCCGGTCAGCCGGGCCCGTGCCAGGTGTCTGGCCTGGGCGGGGGAACCCGGATGGGCGGCCAGTTCGAATCGGAACCGGCGCTCGGCAGCGGCCTGGTCGGGGCCTGCTCCCGGGGCGGCACCGAGACCCTGGGGGCGGCCTGCGGCGGCGTCTGTTCCTAAGGGCGCGGACGGAATCACGCTTGCCACTATCGCCGCGCCGTGAACACTTGGCAAGTGTCACTCTGAAAAATGCAGAGTGCTGTGTGACGCGGTGGAGCGCCGTGGCACACTGCTCGCAACAGCATGTTGAGCGGCGCCAGTTGGGATCACCGGAGACCCGTACGCGGTCGTACAGATCTTCGAATAGGTCTTCGAATGGCGCCGTAAGGCTGTCAGGATTCGTTCCGTCACCGGCCGGTCGGGGCTGCCCAGCGCCGCCAGGACACCGGTCGGCCGGGGCTCTTCGTGGAGGTGGAGCGTGAGCGAACCGCGGTCCGCGCCGACCGTCGGACAGGTCGTCCTCGGCCGGCGCCTGCTGGATCTGCGGGAACGCGCAGGGCTCAAGCGCGAGGAGGCCGCACGCATCCTCCGGGTCGCACCCGCCACCGTCCGCCGGATGGAGATGGCCGAGGTCGGCCTCAAGATCCCGTACCTCCAACTGCTGCTGAAGGCCTACGGCGTCACCGACGAGGAGGCCGAGGGCTTTGTGCAGTTGGCCGAGGAGGCCAACAAGCCCGGCTGGTGGCAGCGCTTCCACGACGTCCTGCCCGGCTGGTTCTCGATGCACGTCAGCCTGGAGGGCGCGGCTGCCCTGATCCGCCAGTACGAACCGCACTTCGTCCCCGGTCTGCTGCAGACCGAGGACTACGCGCGCGGGGTCCTGAAGTCCGGTGCCATCGGCCAGACCCGGCCGGAGGACATCCAGCGTCTCGCCGACCTGCGCATGCAACGCCAGGAACTGCTCACTCGTCAGGACGCGCCCCGGTTGTGGGTCGTGATGGACGAGACGGTGCTGCGCCGCCCGGTGGGCGGCCCGGAGGTGATGCGCGCGCAGATCGACAAACTGCTCGAGGTGACGAAGCTGCCCAACGTGACGCTGCAGGTGGCCCCGTTCGCGAACGGGCCGCACCCCGGCACCTACGGGCCCTTCGTGCTCTTCCGATTCGCCATGCCGGAGCTTCCGGACATGGTCTACAGCGAGTACCTGACCGGCGCCGTCTATCTCGACGCGCGCACCGAGGTGGCGACCCATCTCGAGGTCATGGACCGCATGGCGGCGCAGGCCGCTACTGCACATCGCACGAAGGAGATCCTCAGGGATTTCCGCAAGGAGCTGTGAATGGATTTCATCAAGCCGCGCAAACGGGTCTACAACGGCATGCCCGCGCGGGACTTGGGCAGCGAAGGCTGGCACAAGCCCTGGAGCGGCGGCAACGGAGGCAACTGCCTGGAGGCGATGAAGCTCGCCGACGGCCGGATAGCCGTCCGCCAGTCGACCGACCCGGACGGTCCGGCGCTGATCTACACCACCGACGAGATGACGGCCTTCATCCAGGGCGCCAAGGCGGGAGATGCGGACTTCCTGCTGTCATGACCTGGACCTGAGCCCTGAGACCTGGACCTGGACCTGGACCTGAGCGTCCTTCCCTTGCCTTTCGATTGTCGTTCTTTCGGCCTTTCGTTTCTTTCGTTCAACTTCCTGATTTTGGCACTGACTTGATTACTCATTGCGTCTTACGGAGCGTCTCATGACCGGGCAGGAGCCCACCCCCGCCGTCGAGATCGACACCAGCAAGCCCCATCCCGCTCGGATGTACGACTGGTACCTCGGCGGCAAGGACAACTACCCCGTCGACGAGGCCATGGGCCGCCAGATGCTCGCGCTCGACCCGCGCGTGCCGGTGATGGCACGAGTCAACCGCGCCTTCATGCACCGCGCCACGCGCTGGCTGGCCGGGAACGGCATACGCCAGTTCCTGGACATCGGCACGGGCATCCCCACCGAGCCCAACCTGCACCAGGTCGCCCAGGAGATCGCACCGGACGCCCGGGTGGTCTACTGCGACAACGACCCGATTGTGCTCGCCCACGCGGCGGCGCTGCTGCGCAGCACACCCGACGGCGTCACGGAGTATCTGCAGGCGGACGTCCGCGATCCGGCCGCCATCGTCGAGGGGGCCAGGAAGGCCCTGGACCTCAGCCGGCCGGTGGCCCTGTCGCTGGTCGCGCTGCTGCACTTCATCTCCGACGAGGACGGCGCGCACGAACTCGTCGACCGGCTGCTGGCCGAGCTCCCCTCGGGCAGCTACCTGATGATGACCCACGCCACCGCCGACTTCACCCCGGAGGAGTCCGCGGCGGCGACCGAGAAGCTCAGGGCGGCGGGCATCACGCTCGCCCTGCGCTCGCGCGAGGAGTTCGGGCGCTTCTTCGACGGCCTCGAGCTGGTCGACCCGGGCGTGGCGGTCGTACCCGACTGGCACCCCGAGCTCGGCGAGCCGGTCCCGGGTCAGGAGGACGGGGTCATCCCGGGCTACGGGGCGGTGGCCCGCAAGCCGTAGCACCGAAAGGTCAGAACCAGGTCAGCATGCGCCGTGGGGCGTCCACCAGACGGCTCACGGCGACGATCGCCAGCGGCGGCTGCTCGGCCTCGCTGCGTTCGAGACGCAGCCCGTAGTAGATCTGTTCGATCGACGGCGGTCCGACCGAGAGATTGCGCCGGACTGCCGCCGCGGGGGACTCCTGCCCGGTCTCCACCAGGTAGGCCGCGGCCATCGTGCCCGTGCGGCCGACTCCGGCGCCGCAGTGCACGAACACCTTCCCGGGCGCCTTCGTCACGGCGGCCAGCAACCGCTGCACCTGCTCGGGCTTCGGCGTCTGCCCGTCACGGATGGGCAGTCGTACGACGTTCAGCCCGGCCTTGCCGGGTTCCGCGAGCTGGGACGCGCTCAGGTCCTCGGCGCGCAGGTCGACGACCGTGGTGAAGCCGAGGCCCGCCAGCGCGCGGTATCCCGCCGGGGACGGCGCGGCGCCGCGCCACAGCTTCCCCTTCGTGCCCACCGGCTGGAAGTTGTGGATGCCCTGCACGGCGTGGGTGCCCACCGGTGCCGGGGTCTCCTCCCGTGCCCAGTACGACGCGGCCGCGATGCCGCCGGCACCGACGGCCCACAGGGCGAGGTAACCGATGACGATGGTGATCAGGACGCGCAGCGCACGCCGGGTGACGGGGCGCTTGCGCAGAGCCGGGTGGGGCAGGGTAGCGGCGAGGACAGCCATGAGCGACCAGACGGGACTAGGGGACGTGGGCGCTCTGGCATGGTAGCCCGGGAACCCTTTGTCCGTCTTGTCTGTGTACGCATGCATATCTGGACCATATGGCCTCCACGCAACAGGCATGTGGCGTGCGTGGGGCAGGCGATCAGTCGTCGTCCGTGTCCGCGTCGCCGATGGCGACGACCGTGAGGTGCGCCCGCTCCAGGGTGGCGTCCTCAAGACAGCCGGTCAGCCGCAAGCGGTCGTGCTCGGTCAGCGCGGGCCGTACGGTCCCGGCGAACAGACCGTCACCGAGGTCCCCGAGGGTCGCGTGGCGCAGCGGCACGGAGGTGGAGTCCCGACAGCGCTCCCAGACCTGCTGGGCGGCCAGGGACCGGCGTGCCGCCGTCATGTCCGCGCCCCGTATGTCGACCCGGACGATCACGGAGGTCGCCTCGTTCCGGTTCTCCTTCTCCTCCCGCGTCTGCGTGAGCTGCGCGATCCCCACGACCAGCCCGGCGAGCAGCGCGGCGCAAGTGACGTAGACCGCGGCCACGCGCGCGCGACGGCCCCGGCCGGGCGGGGCACCGCCCGGCCGGGGGAGGCCGTCCAGGTCGTCGGGGTCGTAGGGGTCGTAGGCGCTGTCGGGGTCGTAGCGGGCGTAGGGGCCGTAACGGCTGTAGGGGTCGTAGGACTGGCGGGGCAGGTAGGAACCACCGGCGCCGTAGGGGTTGTCGGGGCCACCCGGATCAGGCGCGGTGAGGACGGCCAGCCGCCCGGCCAGCCGGTGCTCCGCCGGCCGCGAGGTGGCGGACGCGATCCGCTGCACCACCCAGGCCAGCCCGGACAGCAGGACACCGGTGACCATGAGGACCGGTACGAAGACGTACGTACGGTCCGCGGGGTCCTCCAGCCATCTGAACCGGGCCTCCTCCCGCTCCGCCGCGGGCTGCCGGAGCCGGGCGAGGACGTCCTCCTGCCGTGCGTCCAGCTCGCGCTGACGCCGGTCGGTGTCGCGCAGCCGCTCCTCGATCCGGGCCAGCCGCCCCAGCAGGACGACGCCGAACAGCATGACCTCCACGACCAGCAGCAGCACTCCGCAGATCAGCGCCCGCTGCCACTGCCACCAGTACAGATAGACGACGAGATAGGTGGCCGCCCCGGCGGCGGCCAGTCCGGCGAGCACGAACGCGACTCTCCTCACGGCGCGCCCCCCAGCCGTACGTCGTCCGCGCCCCCCAGCCGTACGTCGTCCGTGTCCCCGAGCCGTACGTCGTCCCCGAGCCGTACGTCACCCGTGCTCGCGATCCGTACGTCCCCCGTCGTCCCGTCGACCGTGAGTCGGGAGCCGACCGGGAAGCGGCGTACGGCTTCGGCGGCACCGACGACCGCGGGCAGCCCGAACTCCCTGGCCAGCACCGCCAGATGCGACAAGGGACTGCCGGTCTGCGCGACCAGGCCGGTGAGCCCGGGCAGCAGGGGGGCCAGCGAGGGGTCCAGGGTGCGCACGACCAGCACCGGGTCCTCGGGCCGGGCGCTCGTCCCGTCCCAGACCGTGCCCACCGCCCGCCCGCCGGACACGCCCCGCCCGCCGTCACCGTGGCCGTCACGGTCCTCGGCGACCACGACCTCACCCTCCGCCAGCCGGAACGCGTCCGGCAGCGGGGGAGAGGCGGCACGCGGCACGCGCGCGTGGAGGTCGTCGGGCAGCGGTCCGCCGTCGAGCGCGGCGCCGAGCTCCCGCCAGCGCAGCAGCGCCACGTCCGCAACGCCGGCCCCCACCCGCCCCGCCGCCTCCCGCACGAGCCGGACCTGCAGCTCCTGCACCCAGCGGATCCGGAGCCGGAGCGCCTCGCGGGGCGGGAGGACGGGGGTGCCGGCGGGCAGGGGCAGCGGCGGGGCCACTGCCGACGCGGGCGGGCGCGCCGCAGGTGTCCGCGGAGGCTGCGCCCGGCGCTCCAGGCTCGGTGCCGCGAGGGCCAGGATCACCGGGTGCGCGGCGATCGCCGCGTCGTCGGACAGGCCCCGCGCGCGGGCGGCGGCCAGCGCGGTCAGGGCCGTGCCGGCCGCTGTACGGCTCCTGGAGGGCTCCCGCAGGAGTGCGCCCGCGAGGGTCTCCTGGGCGTGCAGCGACACCAGGGCCCTGCGCGTCCAGCGCAGCTCGGCGGCGAGACCGGGAGCGGGGAGCGCGTCAGGTGCGGGGATACGGGCCAGCCGGCGGTCGACGTCCGCGGCCAGGTCCGTGGCCAGGCCGGGCAGCGCCGAGGCCAGCCGTCCCACCCGCCAGGCCGCCGCGAGCCGGCGCGCGCCCGGCGCCGGATTGAGCAGCGCGAGCCACCGGTGCGCGGGCGGGACCACACCGAGCAGGCGCAGATCGGCTGCCGCGCGCCCGCCCACCGTGGTGACGACCGGCACCGTCCGCAGCAGCCGGCGCGGTGCGCTGCCCGCGATGTCGAGGGCGGCGGCCAGTCCCCGGGCCATGGGAGTCACCCACAGGTCCTCCTCCAGCGGCGCCAACTGCCCCGGCAGGGTCTCGGCGACCGGCCCCGGCCCGAGCAGCCGGGCCCCGCGCGGCGGCCGTACCGCCATCGCCGTGATGGGGCGGCTCTGGAACAGCCACAGCCGCCCGTCCGCACCGAACCCGAACTCGATGTCCTGAGGCCCGCCGAAGACCTTCCGGGCCCGCCGGGCGAGCCGCGCCAGCCGGGCCAGCTCCGCGCGCGTGAGCAGCGGCTCCGCCCGGCCGGGCTCGGTCCGCAGCAGCCGTCCGCGTCCGCCCAGCCAGTAGTTGGTCCCGGCCTGCTCGCCGCTGACCAGGCTGTCCGGCCCGCCGCGCACCGCGCTCACCAGCATCCGGTCGGCCCGCCCCTCGACCGGGTCGGCACCGAACAGCACCCCGCCGACCCGTGCCGTGAGCATCGGCTGCACGAGCACCGCCATGGGCGCCGTGGACCCGTCGGGCCGATGCGCCGAGTCGAGCACGGTCGTCACGGCCGTACGGAAGGCGGGCCATCCGCGCACGTCGAGCACCGAGGCGAACCGGCCCGCCAGCGAGGAGTCCTCGGTGTCCTCCTGCGGCGACGAGGAGCGCACGACGAGCGGGCGGACGCCGCCGTCGGAGAGTTCGTCCCAGGCTCGCCACAGGGCGACAGGGTGGCCTCCCGCGCCGTGCGGGACCACGAATCCGGGGAGTACGGGCAGTCCTGCGCGGGCCGCACGGGCGAGGTTCGCGGCCTTGGACCCCGCCAGGCGGGGGACACCGGCGCCGGGTTCTTCCAGGGGGACGGTGGCTGGGCCGTGGATCCCCACCGGGCCGAGGGCGACCTGGCCCCGGGGGCCTTCCCCGCCGTGGGCACCGTTTCCGTCACGTTCTCCGTGACGTTCGTCGAGCGTCGTCATCAACACCCTCCCGGACCGACCGCCAACAGGGGGGACGCGCGGGATGGGCCCTGCGCCTGACGGCGGAACGAAGGATGGGGTGGGCCGCTGCCGATCAGGATCGGGCTACCGCTCCGGTTCCGGACACGACGACAGCACACCTCCTGTTCCGATGATCCCACCGCTGTTCCGATCCCTGCAGCCCGTAAGCCACTTTTCGGACATCCAGGAGGGGAGGTGCGGAGGCGGCCGCAGGGCTCGCCGGGCGTTGGTCCGGTAGCAGCACGCGGAGCCTCCCCCTCCGGCCTGAGACGGCCCGCGGCCGCCCCGGCCGGAACCAGGACCGGGCCGCGACCCCGGCGGCGGCAGAACCTCGCACAGGGCCTTCAGCGCCGCCCAACTTCTTCCCGCGGTCGTCGAGGCCGTCGCCGTCCTCGACGACCGCGGGGGCGTCGGGGGCGTCACACGCTCATGGGCCGGTCGTACGGCGATATCGGCGCCGGCAGCCGTGAACCGCCCGACAGCCGGCGGTCCACCGCCGCCGCCACCGCACGCCCCTCCGCGATCGCCCACACGATCAGCGACTGCCCACGCGCCGCGTCCCCCGCCGCGAACACCCCCGGGACGTTCGTCGCGAAGTCGCCGTCCCGCGCGATGGTGCCGCGCGGGTCGAGCGTCAGCCCCAGCTGGTCCACGAGCCCGTCCTTCCGGTCGGGCCCGGAGAAACCGAGCGCCAGCAGCACCAGGTCCACGGGCAGCACCCGCCCGCTGCCCTCCACCGGCCGGCGCCGCGCGTCGACCTCGACGAGATGCAGCGACCGCACATGCCCGTCCCCGTCACCGGTGAAACGGAGCGTGGACGCCGCGAACAGGCGCGCGTCCGCGTCGGCCGCCGGCGCACTCCGCAGATCGCGCGCCTCCTCGTGCGCGGCCGACAACCGGTAGATCTTCGGATACGTCGGCCAGGGATCCGTGTCCTCGTCGCGATCCACACCGGGCTGGGCGTAGATGTCCAGCTGGGTCACGGAGGCCGCGCCCTCGCGGACCGCCGTCCCCAGACAGTCGGCCCCGGTGTCCCCGCCGCCGACGATCACGACGTGCCGGCCGGCGGCCGACACGGGCGAGACCTCGAGATCGCCCTCGCACACCCGGTTCGCCAGCGGCAGATACTCCATCGCCTGATGTATTCCGGCCAACTCCCGGCCCGGCACCGGCAGTTCCCGCCAGGCCGTCGCGCCGGTGGCGATCACCACCGCGTCGTAGCGCGACCGCAGCTCGTCCGCGCCCACGTCCCGGCCGACCGCCGTCCCCGTACGGAACCGGGTCCCCTCGGCGATCATCTGCTCGATCCGCCGGTCCAGATGACGCTTCTCCATCTTGAACTCGGGGATGCCGTACCGCATGAGACCGCCGATCCGGTCGTCCCTCTCGTACACCGCGACCGTGTGTCCGGCCCGGGTCAGCTGCTGCGCGGCGGCCAGCCCGGTCGGCCCCGACCCGATCACCGCCACCGTCCTCCCCGAGAGCCGGTCCGGCGGGCGCGGCGGCGCGAACCCCTCGGCCCAGGCCCGGTCGGCGATCGCCACCTCGACGTTCTTGATGGTCACGGCCGGCTGGTTGATGGCGAGGACACACCCCGCCTCGCACGGCGCCGGACACAACCGCCCCGTGAACTCGGGGAAGTTGTTCGTCGCGTGCAGCCGGTCGCTCGCCGCCCGCCAGTCCTCCCGCGACACCAGGTCGTTCCACTCCGGGATCAGGTTGCCGAGCGGACACGCGTCGTGGCAGAAGGGGATCCCGCAGTCCATGCAACGGTCGGCCTGCCTGCTGACGATGGGCAGGAGCGCCCCGGGGACGTACACCTCGTCCCAGTCCCGGACCCGCTCCTCGACCGGCCGGCGGGGCCAGTCCTGGCGGGGGGTCGTCATGAATCCCTTGGGATCGGCCATGGGCGTCTTCCTTGCGTACGCGTGGGACAGGCCGAGCGTCATCGGGCGGCACTCTTTCGGCCACGATACGTCCCGTCCGCCACCCACGCAGAGAGCCGGACCGGGCCCAATTCGAACCAGGGCCGAATCAGACCAGGGCCAGCGCGTACACGATCGCCGCCGCCGCCGAGGCGACCACCCGCACATGGTTCCAGCGCGTCCACCCGCGCACGTACGCCGGCCAGTACGCCTCGGCCTCCGGCGTCCCCGGCCCCAGCTTCATCAGCGTCTCGTTGCGCGGCACGTTCGCCATGACAGTCACCCCGAAGGCACCGACCAGGTACAGCCCGCTGCCCAGCAGCAGCGGCAGCGTCCCCTCGTCCGGCCACAACAGGAACGTCACCACGGCGATCCCCGCGCACAGCCCCGCCGAACCCAGGAACAGCACCATGAACACCGGCGTCAGCGCCGACGCGTTCATCGCGTTCATCGCGGCGACGCCCTGCGCGGCCGGCAGCTTCGCGAGCCCCCGCATCACCAGCACCGAGAACGCGCAGAACACCCCCGCCATCACCCCCGTCGTGACGGAGCCCAGCAGCGCGAGCATCCGATACGGTCCATCGATCACTGTCACCGTCAACTCCCCGTGTCGTCCGAAGATCCTGCCCGGCCCGACGTCGTCACCTCAAGTGAAAACCCGTACATGATCCGTGACCGCGGGCGCGGTGCGCGAGGGCGCATGTGGTCATGCGGGGTGGGGCTCGGCGGGGCGCCGCGCCCCGGGTCCACCCGGCTGGGCGGCCGAGCCGGTGTCTGTGGGGGCCCCTCCCCCCTCCCCCTCCCCACCCTCCCCCCCACTCCCGCAGCCGCCCCTCCACTTGCGCGGCGATGCGCCGTCTCGCCTCGTTGCGGGGCACACCGCTCATCAGCAGCTCGTCGTACGGCGTGTCCAGATGCCGTACGGACGCCGCGACCGCCGAGACCACCGCGCCCTCGGACAACGCCCGCCCGGCGGCGCTACGCCCCACCCGCCCGCTGCCCCGCACCGAGGCGTGCGCCGCGATCTCCCGCGCCCGCTCCACCGGACAGCCGGGGAGCAGCCGCAGGATCTCCGCCGCGAACACCCCCGCGAACCGGTCGTCCTCCACGGCCCGCCGCCGCGCGTCCCGCAGCCGGCGCCGCCGTCGCGCCTCCGCGTCTGCCAGACACCGCTGCTCGGCCCGCGCGAGTCCCGCCTCCTCGACCAGGACGCCCTGTCGCTCGTAACGCCCCTTGCGTCGGTTGAACCGCACCACCACCGCCGACAGCGCGCTCTCCTCCCGCGATCTGCGCGTCAGCGCCGTGTCCCCACGCGGCAGGAACACCAGGTGCCCCAGGTCCGCACAGTCCAGGCAGCGGGCCCCGCCCTCCTCCAGCACCAGCATCGGCTGCGGACCCCGACGGCATCCCGCACAGTACTTCCGCCGAAGCGGCTGCACGACGAGAAGACCGGTGGGGGACACGAGAGTTGCCAGTGCTGCCATGCAGGCTTCATTCCCGCCGGTGGTCGCGGTAGCACGTGCCCGCCGGCTCCGTTCCGCCGGCTCTGTTCCCGTCGGAACGGAGCGATCCGGTGTCCGGTGGCGACTCCGAAGCGTTCCGGTAGGTGCCTGACGCATCATGGGCCGTGTGCGACTCGAAGCGATCACCTGGGAACGGCTCGGCGACCTGCTCGCCCAGCGCCTCCTCGACCTGAAGCCGGCGGACGGCAGCCCCTGGCCCCGCATCGCCTTCGACGGCGCTCCGGCGGCCCGCCCCGGGGACCTCGCCGCACGTGTCGCCGAGGCGCTGCGGATACGCGGCCGCGCCTCCCGCGTCGTGGACACGCACGGCTTCCTGCGCCCCGCCTCCCTCCGCCTGGAGTACGGCCGTCACGACGTCGAGGCCTACTACAACGGCTGGTTCGACACCGGCACCCTCTGGCGCGAGGTGTTCGGCCCCCTCGAGCCCGGCGGCGACGGGCGGATCCTGCCCGACTTCTGGGATCCGGCCACGGACCGGGCCACCCGCAGCCCCTACGTTCACCTCCCACCCGGCGGTTTCCTGTTGCTGCACGGCCCCCTCCTGCTGCGGCACTGGTTCCCTTTCGACCTCACCGTCCATGTCCAGCTCTCCCCGGCCGCCCTGCGCCGCCGTACCCCGGACGCGGACCGGTGGACCCTGCCCGCCTTCGACGCGTACGCCGACGACACCGACCCCGCCGCCACGGCCGACGTCCTCGTCCGCGCGGACGATCCCCGCCATCCGGCATGGGGCGGGTGAAGCGACCCGGAGCCCGGACGGTTCTCGAGGAGCGGTCCCGAACCGGTCATCCGGGTCGTCCCGCGGAAGATCGTGGGTTTCTCGGCCTTCTCGGCCCGCCCCGCTCCGGTGAGATGCGGGTGCCCGCGGGCGCGGCGAGAATGGAGGGGCGCCGGGACCAGCGGTGCCCCCCGCGCCGCGCCGGCCGTCCGGCACCGGGAGGTACCCATGACCACAGCCGGAGACATCATGCACCGGGGCGCCCGTTGGATCGCCGCCCATGAAACCCTGGACCGCGCCGCACAGTTGATGCGCGAACTCAATGTCGGAGCCCTGCCCATCGGCGACGACAACGACCGGCTCTGCGGCATCCTCACCGACCGCGACATCGTCGTCGGCTGCGTGGCCGTGGGCCGTGACCCGGCCCGGGTCACCGCCGGAGAGATGGCCCGCGGCACCCCGCGCTGGATCGACGCGAGCGCCGACGTCGGCGACGTGCTCGGCGAGATGCAGAGCCACCAGATCCGCCGACTGCCCGTCATCGAGAACAAGCGCCTGGTCGGCATGATCAGCGAGGCCGACCTCGCCCGGCACCTGAGCGAGGGGCAGATCGCCTCCTGGGCGGAGAGCGTCTACGCCAGGACAGGCCCCGCCCCGCACTGACGACGACCCGGTCCCGCCGCCGCCCGGCGCGGGGCCCGGCGCCCCTCAGAGCCAGCCGTTGCGCCGGAAGCCGCGGTACAGCACCAGACAGGCCACGGATATCACGCCGATGACCAGCGGATAGCCGAACCTCCAGTGCAGCTCGGGCATGTGATCGAAGTTCATGCCGTACACCCCGCAGACCATCGTCGGCACCGCGATCACCGCGGCCCAGGCCGTGATCTTCCGCATGTCCTCGTTCTGCGCGACCGTGACCTGCGCCAGATGCGCCTGCAGGATCGAGTTCAGCAGTTCGTCGAACGCGGCGATCTGCTCCGTGGCCCGCAGCAGGTGGTCGGAGACATCCCGGAAGTACGCCTGTATCTCCGGCTCGATGACCCGCACCGGCCGGTCGGCGAGGTCCATGAGCGGGCGCTTCAGCGGGACCACCGCCCGCTTCAGCTCCAGGAGCTCACGCTTGAGCTGGTAGATGCGCCCCGGGTCGGCCCGTGCCCCGCTCTCCGCGAAGACGTCCGCCTCGACCTGGTCGATGTCCGCCTGCACGGCGTCCGTGACGTTCAGATAGTCGTCGACGACATGGTCCGCGATCGCGTGCAGCACCGCCGACGGGCCCTTGGCGAGCTGCGCCGGATCGGACTCCAGCTCCTCGCGCAGCGGACCCAGCGAGCCGTGCCGCCCGTGCCGTACCGTGACCACGAAGTCCTGACCGACGAACACCATGATCTCGCCTGTGTTCACCACCTCGCTCGTCGCCGTGAGCTCCTCGTGTTCGACGTAGCAGACCGTCTTGAACACCGCGAAGAGCGTCTCGCCGTACCGCTCGACCTTGGGGCGCTGGTGGGCCTCGACGGCGTCCTCCACGGCCAGCGGATGCAGGTCGAAGAGTTCGGCGATGCCCGCGAACTCGGCGTTCGTCGGCTCGTGCAGACCGAGCCACACGAAGCCCTGGCCGCTCTTGCGGACCCGCTCCACCGTTTCGACCAGGTCGTCCCTGACGGGCGTCCGCACACCCTCCTTGTAGGTCACGCAGTTCACCACCGAGGAGCCCAGCGGGGAGCGCGCGGGGTGACTGAGGTCGACCCGGGCACGCTGCCGGGCCAACCGCGCGACCCTGCGCAGGCCGCCGACCCTTCCGAGGCCGGTGACCTTCCGCAGATTCCCTGCCATGGTCATCTGGATCTCCTTGCGTGGCTCTCCTCGCGCCGTACTTCCGCGCCCTGGCCAGCCAGTCTGCCAGGCTCGCGGATGCCGTGGGCAAGCCTGTGGAAAGGGCCGGTTCCGCTTTGTTCCCGCCTGTGGACAACGAGGCTCAGGGTCACGTCCGGTACGGCTTCCCCGCCCGCTCCGGCATGAACACCGCCCTGCCCCGCGCTCTTTCCCGCCATGGATTCATGGCCGCGTCGACCGCCTCCGGCAAGCGGGACAACTGGGATGATCAGCCCATGACGCGAACCGACGGGTACCTTCTGGACAACCGGCAGACCGAGGCGGCGGAACGCTTCGACGCCTTCGCCGCCCTCTTCGACCCCACGACGTTCCGCCATCTCGAGGAGCTGGGCGTGGGCCCCGGCTGGCGCTGCTGGGAGGTGGGGGCCGGCGGGACCTCGGTGGTGACCTGGCTGGCGAAGAAGGCCGGTCCCACCGGCAAGGTCGTCGCGACCGACATCGACACCTCCCGGCTGACCTCGGCCGCCCGCCCGCCGGTCGAGGTACGCGTCCACGACGTCGGCGCCGAGGCGCCCCCCGCCGAGGGCTTCGACCTGGTGCACGCCCGGCTCGTCCTGGTCCATGTCCCGGACCGGGAACGGGCGTTGCGCTCCATGGTGAAGGCCCTGCGCCCCGGCGGACGCATCCTGGTCGAGGACGGCGACCCCGCACTGCAGCCTCTGCTCTGCCCCGACGAGTACGGCCCCGAACAGCAGCTGGCGAACCGACTGCGGCACGGCTTCCGCAAGCTGCTCGCCGACCGGGGCGCCGACCTCTCCTACGGTCGCAAGCTGCCGCGTCTGCTCCGCGAGGCCGGACTGCAGCGCGTCGAGGCCGACGCCTACTTCCCCGTCACCTCACCCGCCTGCGCGGCCCTGGAGTCGGCGACGGTCCGCCAGATCCGCGAGCGACTCGTCACCGCCGGACTCGCGACCGACGAGGAGATCGACCGCCACCTGGCCGACGTGGCCTCCGGCACCATGGACCTCGCCACGGCACCGATGATCTCGGCTTGGGGGCGGAAGGCGTAGGGGCTGCGGGGGCTGCCCAGCACATCCGAGGCGGCACGGCCCGAGCCGACGCAACGCCGGCGACGCGGCCTCAGCCGACGGCAGGGGCCGCGTTCGCCTCCGTCGGCGTCGCCGCATCCCCGGACGTGGGTGGCCGGGCGCCCATCCGTTCCACCGCGCGCGCTCCCGCCCGGCATCCCTCGGCCGCCGCGGCCACGGGCTCGTCGCCCCGGAGGAGGGACGCGAGGAAGGCGCCCGTGAAGGCGTCCCCCGCACCCGTGGTGTCCCGGGGTGTCGCCGGGACGGCCGGGACCGTGGCGAGGACGGCGCCGGCGCCCGCGATCAGCGCCCCGCCCGCCCCTTGCTTGGCCACCACGAGCGGAACATGGCGACTCAGTTCCGCCGCTGCCTCCGCCCCGTCCGGCAACCCGGTCAGCAGACACGACTCGTCCCGGCTGGGCAGCAGCACCTCCACCCCCTCGACGAGGTCGAGGAAACGGTCGGCGCCCAGCTTTGTCAGGAAGCCCGCCGACGCCGGATCGAGGCTCGCCGGCACCCCACGCGTGCGTGCCGACGCCAACGCCGTGCGCACCAGCGCCCGCCCGGACTCGGAGAACAGCAGATAGCCCGACAGATGCAGGCGGCCCACCCCGTTCAGCAACTCCTCCGACCAGTCGCCGGGTTCCAGCCGCAGCGCGGCGCCGCTGTCGGTGAGGAACGTCCGCTCGGCCGCGGCTTCCGCGTCGACCAGACAGATCACCGTTCCGGTCGGGGCACGCGGATCGACGACAAGCCGGGGCCTTACCCCGCAGGCGGTCAGCTCCCGTTCGTGCCAGGCAGCCGAGTCCGCACCCACGCGGCCGAGCAGCCGTACGTCCGCACACCCCCAGTGCGACGCCCAGCACGCCACATTGGCGCCCGCGCCGCCCGGCAGGGTCCGGATCACGGCGGACGTGTCCGTCCCCGGCGCCGGCGACCCCCGATGCCGAGCGATCACGTCCGTCACCACGTCCCCGACGACCAGCAGCGCCCCGCCCGACGGCATCCCGGCAGCGACCCGCGCGCGTTCCGGCCCGCCGTGCGCGTGTTCCGACCCGCCTCGGCGTCCGGTCACCCCTCGGCCCAAGCCGCCGCGATCCGGGCCGCCAGCCGTACGTTGCCGCGCACCGCCGCCAGGTTGGCGCTCAGGGACGCGCCGTCGGTGTGCCGGACGAGATAGTCCAGGAGGAACGGTGTGACCCCCTGGCCGGTGACGCCCGCCTCCTCGCACGCGTGCAGCGCGTCGGCGAGCACGCGCGCGTGCAACTCGGGATCCAGTTGCTCCTCCTCGGGCACCGGATTGGCGACGATCAGCGCCGACTCCGGCCCGCCGAGCGTGTCCTGGGCCCGCATCACCCCGGCCACCTGCGCGGGTGTCTCCAGCGTCCAGTCCACCGGATGCCCCGAGTCGGACAGGTAGAAGCCGGGGAAGCGGTCCGTGCCGTAACCGGCGATGGCCACCCCCAGTGTCTCCAGGCGCTGCAGGGTCGCCGGAACGTCCAGGATCGACTTCACGCCCGCGCACACCACCGTGATCCGGGTGCGCGCCAGCAGACCCAGGTCGGCCGACTCGTCCTGGGTCACCGTCCACTCCCGGTGCACCCCGCCGAGCCCGCCCGTCGCGAACACCCGCACACCCGCCAGCGCCGCCAGCAACGCCGTCGCGGACACCGTGGTCGCCCCGCTGGCCCCCGAGGCCACCGCGAGCGGCAGGTCACGGTGGCCCAGCTTGCGGATGCCGTCCTCGTTGGCGACCCGCTCCAACTGCTCCTTGTCCAGACCGACATGGGGCCGCCCGTCCAGCACGGCGATCGTCGCCGGAACGGCACCCTCCGCGCGGACGGCCGATTCCAGCTCCAGCGCCACTTGGAGGTTGCGGGGGCGTGGCAGCCCGTGAGCGATGATCGTGGACTCCAGAGCCACCACGGGTCGACGCGCGTCGACCGCCTCCCGCACCTCTTCCGACACCACCAGCACCATGCGTCCGTCTCCTGTCCTCGGGTCTTCCCTCATCTCTGGCGGGCGGCGCACCCGGCCAAACCCCGGCGGCCTGTGGGGGACGCCACCGGCCGGCGACGCATGACGGCCGCGCTCCTGACGACGAGGAGCCCCGCCGGCCCCGGAGGCCCTCAGAACAGCGGCTCGGGCAGTACCCCTTCCAGCGCGAGCAGCTTCCGCTTGGTCTCCAGACCGCCCCCGAACCCGCCGATGCCGCCGTCGCTCTCGACCACCCGATGACACGGCACGACGACCGGCAGCGGGTTGGCGCCCATCGCCGTCCCCACCGCCTGTGCCGCCCCCGGCTGCCCGACCCGCTGGGCCAGGTCGCCGTAGCCGACGACCGCGCCGTACGGCACACCGGAGGCGAGCTCGCGCAGTACCTGGCGGTTGAAGCCGGAGATCAGCGCCCAGTCCAGGGGCAGCTCGAAGGTGCGCCGCTCACCCGCGAAGTAGGCGTCGACCTGGCGTATCGCCTCGGCCAGCAGCGGGGAGCGGGGCGCCTCGACGGGCTCCGTGCCCAGCCGGTCCGCGAGCCTGCCGAGGGCCCTGTCGCGGACCGCCTCGGTGGCGTGGAAGACGACGTTGACCAGGCCGTCGTGGGTCGCGGCCAGCAGCAGCGGCCCGATGTCGGTGCCGACGACGGCCCACACGACCTGCTGCCCGTTCCGCCCGTTGCTGTCCATTCCCCCACCGTACGGCCTGCCACTGACAGCGGGGTCGGTGCCGGCGGAGTCAGAACCAGTACAGGGCCCTGCGCACCACGTCGGGCTTGTTGGTGATCACGCCGTCGACACCGTACCCGGCGACGGCCCTCGCGGTGGCGGCGTCGTCGACGGTCCAGACGAAGACCCTCATCGGTGTGCCGTGCGGTCCCTTCAGCGCGTGCACCGCGTCGACGTAGCCCCGGGACACGGCGGTGTGCGAGGGATTGATCAGATCGGCGAAGACCGAGTACCGGGCCAGGTCCGCCTTGGCCGGCGCACCCAGCAGACCGGTCCGCACCTCCGGCCTCAGCTCGTGCACCGTGCGCAGACAGTCGGCACTGAAAGTCTGCACGATCAGCCGACTGCTCAGATGCCGCCGGTCGAGCCAGCCCTCGTTGCTCAGCAGCTTCAGCGTCTGCTGCTCGATTCCCGGGTACAGCTCGGGGTTCTTGATCTCCAGGAGCAGCTTCTGGTGGTTGTGCTCCACACGTTCCATGTACTGCTTCAGCGTCGGCACGCGCGCGCCCGCGTACGTCGCGCCGAACCAGCTGCCCGCGTCCAGCCGCGAGATCTCGGCCGCGGTGAAGTCCCTCACCTTCCAGGGCGCGCGGTCGGGAAAGACCTCCTCCACGTTCGTCGTACGGCGCAGATTGTCGTCGTGGATCACCACGAGCTCGTCGTCCTTGGTGCGCTGCACGTCGTTCTCCACCCAGGCGATGCCCAGGGCGGCGGCCTCGTCGACGGCGTCCAGGGTGTTCTCCGGGGCGAGCGAGGAAGCGCCCCTGTGGGCGACCACCACGGCGTGGGTGGCCGCGATGCCCGCCCGGGCGTCGTGCGCGGGGAGCAGAAGGGCGACGGCGCCCAGGAGCGCGGTGCTGGTGACGGCTGCTGTGCGCGCGTGCATGCGTACTCCTCGCGTCGAATGCTCACGTACGGCTCAACTGTGACAGCACAGAGTCAACGACGGAGGGGGTGCTGGATGACCACAGGATGAAAGGAGCGGCCCGGGGCCGCTCACCACTGCCGCACAAGTGCGGCAAGGACGTGTTTCTTTGCCGGAAAATCGTTCGCCCATTCCGGTGGCAGTCATACTTTCTCTCAGCCTTGACCGCTCGTGCGGTCCTGGAAGGGGCGCGAAAAGGACAAAGAAGCGACAGGGCGGAGGACAACCGCGCATGCAAGGCACGGTCGACGGATTCAGCTACGGAATCGTCACACCGCTGGTGGCCTACCTCATGGCCTGCCTCGGCGGTGCACTCGGCCTGCGCTGCACCACCAGAGCCCTGCTCGTCGCCCACTCCTGGCGCCCCGGATGGCTCGCGCTCGGCTCGGCGGCGATCGGCTCCGGCATCTGGACCATGCACTTCATCGCGATGATGGGCTTCACGGTCACGGGCGCCCCGATCCACTACGACAAGCCGACGACCTACGCCAGCCTCGGCGTCGCCATCCTCATGGTGGGCGTGGGGATCTTCATCGTCGGCTACAAGGGCGCGACCGGAACCGCGCTGTTCACCGGCGGCACCATCACCGGCCTCGGCATCGCGTCGATGCACTACCTCGGCATGGCCGGGATGCGGTTCAACGGCAACCTGGACTACAACACGTTCACCGTCGGTGTCTCCGTCGCGATAGCCATGGCCGCCGCCACCGCCGCCCTGTGGTCGGCCGGACAGGTCAGAGGCTTCCTGTGGAGCGTGGGCGCCAGCCTCGTCATGGGGCTCGCCGTCACCGGCATGCACTACACGGGCATGGCCGCGCTCAGCGTCCACCTGCACGCGACCGGCAGCCCGACCGCGGGCGACTCGCCCGCCGCCCTCCTCGCACCGATGCTGATCGGCCCCCTCGCCTTCCTGCTCCTTGCCGGCATCGTCGTGATGTTCGACCCGTTGATGGTGGGCAAACCCCGCTGGACCCCCGTCGAACACAAGCCCGGTGTCCCCGCGCACCCGGCCGTGCAGCACTCCGCCCGCCGCCCGGCCCTGCGCACCCGCCGCAAAGTCGCCCACCGCGAGTCCCGCACCCCGCAGAACCGCTGAGTCCGCCCGCCGGACCGGTGCCCGCCCGCACGAAACCGCTGATCCGGCCCCGTTGTCAGTGGGTGGTCGTACGGTGGATGGCATGCGGCCCGTTTCTCACATCGAACGCACGGTGGCGCCCTTCGAGGTCGTCAGCCCCTACCAGCCCAGCGGCGACCAGCCGACGGCCATCGCCGAGCTCGCCCAGCGGGTCGGAGGCGGCGAGAAGGACGTCGTCCTCCTCGGCGCGACCGGCACCGGCAAGTCCGCCACCACCGCGTGGATGATCGAGAAGCTCCAGCGGCCCACCCTCGTGATGGCCCCGAACAAGACCCTGGCCGCCCAGCTGGCGAACGAATTCCGCGAACTGCTCCCGAACAACGCGGTCGAATACTTCGTCTCGTACTACGACTACTACCAGCCCGAGGCCTACGTACCGCAGTCGGACACGTACATCGAGAAGGACTCCTCGATCAACGAGGAGGTCGAGCGCCTGCGTCACTCCGCGACCAACTCGCTGCTCACCCGGCGCGACGTCGTCGTGGTCGCCTCGGTCTCCTGCATCTACGGCCTCGGTACGCCGCAGGAGTACGTGGACCGGATGGTCCCCCTGAAGGTTGGCGAGGAGATCGACCGCGACGAGCTGCTGCGCCGCTTCGTGGACATCCAGTACACGCGCAACGACCTGGCGTTCACCCGCGGCACCTTCCGGGTGCGCGGCGACACCGTCGAGATCTTCCCGGTCTACGAGGAGCTCGCCGTCCGCATCGAGATGTTCGGCGACGAGATCGAGGCCCTGTCCACACTGCACCCCCTCACCGGCGAGATCATCAGCGACGACGAGCAGCTGTACGTCTTCCCGGCCTCCCACTACGTCGCCGGCCCGGAGCGTATGGAGCGGGCCGTCAACGACATCGAGAAGGAACTGGGGGAGCGCCTCGCCGAACTGGAGAAGCAGGGCAAGCTCCTGGAGGCCCAGCGGCTGCGGATGCGCACCACGTACGACATCGAGATGCTGCGCCAGATCGGCTCGTGCTCCGGTGTGGAGAACTACTCGATGCACTTCGACGGCCGTGAGCCCGGCTCCCCGCCGAACACCCTGCTCGACTACTTCCCGGACGACTTCCTGCTCGTCATCGACGAGTCGCATGTCACCGTGCCGCAGATCGGCGCGATGTACGAGGGCGACGCCTCCCGCAAGCGCACCCTTGTCGACCACGGCTTCCGGCTGCCCTCCGCCCTGGACAACCGTCCCCTGAAGTGGGAGGAGTTCCAGGAGCGCATCGGGCAGACCGTGTACCTGTCGGCGACGCCCGGCAAGTACGAGCTCTCACGCGGGGACGGCGTCGTCGAGCAGATCATCCGCCCCACCGGTCTCGTCGACCCCGAGGTGGTCGTCAAGCCCACCGAGGGGCAGATCGACGACCTGGTGCACGAGATCCGGACACGTGTGGAGAAGGACGAGCGCGTCCTGGTCACGACGCTCACCAAGAAGATGGCCGAGGACCTCACGGACTACTTCCTTGAGCTCGGCATCCAGGTGCGTTACCTGCACAGCGACGTCGACACCCTGCGCCGCATCGAGCTGCTCCGCGAGCTGCGCGCCGGAGAGTTCGACGTCCTGGTCGGCATCAACCTCCTGCGGGAGGGTCTCGACCTGCCCGAGGTGTCCCTGGTGGCGATCCTCGACGCCGACAAGGAGGGTTTCCTGCGCTCCGGCACCTCGCTGATCCAGACCATCGGCCGCGCGGCGCGCAATGTCTCCGGCCAGGTGCACATGTACGCCGACAAGATCACCCCGGGCATGGAGCGGGCCATCGAGGAGACCAACCGCCGCCGCGAGAAGCAGGTCGCCTACAACAAGGCGAACGGCATCGACCCGCAGCCCCTCCGCAAGAAGATCAACGACATCGTCGCGCAGATCGCCCGCGAGGAGGTCGACACCGAGCAGCTGCTCGGTACGGGCTACCGGGCGAAGAAGGACGGGCGCGGCACCAAGGCCCCCGTGCCCTCGCTGGGCGACAAGGCGGCCAAGGGCGCCAAGGCCAAGTCCGCCAAGGGCAAGGCCAAGGAGACGGTTCCCACCGACCGTCCGGCGGCCCAACTCGCCGAGCAGATCGAGGAGATGACGGAGCGTATGCGGGCCGCCGCCGCGGACCTGCAGTTCGAGGTCGCCGCCCGGATCCGCGACGAGGTCTCCGAGATGAAGAAGGAGCTGCGTCAGATGAGGGAGGCGGGTCTGGCCTGACGGGCCTCTGCGGTCGTCGTGCCCGGGTCGCGACGCGCAGTGTTGCAAGAACGACACAAAGTCCGTGCCCGGGTACGGCACCGTCAGTGCCTGTGCGTAGGGTTTTCGGCAACCGCGGACTCCGCGGCAACAGGGGACAGTTCGAGAGGGGAATCAGCCCGTGACCGTCAATATGACCAAGGGCCAGGCCATCAGTCTGCAGAAGAACGACGGGGGCAGCCTGACCGCGGTCCGTATGGGTCTCGGTTGGCAGGCGGCCCCGCGGCGCGGTCTGTTCGGCTCCCGCACCCGGGAGATCGACCTCGACGCCTCCGCCGTCCTGTTCGCGGACAAGCAGCCCGTCGACGTCGTCTTCTTCCGCCACCTGGTGAGCGACGACGGCTCCGTGCGGCACACCGGTGACAACCTCGTCGGCGGCGTCGGCCAGGGCGGCGACGACGAGGCGATCCTTGTCGACCTCGCGCGGGTCCCGGTCCACATCGACCAGATCGTCTTCACCGTCAACTCCTTCACCGGCCAGACCTTCCAGGAGGTGCAGAACGCCTTCTGCCGCCTGGTCGACGAGACCAACGGTCAGGAGTTGGCGCGCTACACGCTCGCGGGCGGCGGCGCCTACACGGCCCAGATCATGGCCAAGGTGCACCGTTCGGGTTCGGGCTGGACGATGACGGCCCTCGGATCCCCGGCCAACGGCCGTACCTTCCAGGACCTGATGCCCGCCCTCGTGCCGGTTCTGTAGCGAGCCGGGGCCGACGGACACGACAACACCACACGCGACACAGGGGGACGGGCGATGACGGCCGAGCTGGTGCGGGGGCAGAACCACCCGCTCTCCACGGTTCGCCTCGAGATCAGGATCTCGGCCGACACGCCGGTCGTGGCCGCGGCCACGCTCAGCGACGAGGACGGCAGGGCGCAGGGCGTCGAATGGGTGGCCCATCCAGGCTCCCCGACCCTGCCCGGCCTCGAGGTCTCCCGGCAGGCGGCCGCAGATCACCGTCTCGCGGTGGACCTGGACGCCATGCCGGCGAGCGTGCACCGCGTCAACGTACTGCTCTCCCTGCCCACGGGCGACGGGGGAGGCCCGGCCAGCTTCGGCTCGGTCACACCCCCCGCCGTCAAGGTCACCGGCCTCGACGGCACCGAGGTCGCCACGTACACCGTCACCGGTCTGAGCGCCGAGTCGGCGGTCGTCGCCCTGGAGCTCTACCGGCGCCAGGGCGCCTGGAAGGTCCGCGCCGTCGGCCAGGGGTACGCGGGCGGCCTCGCCGAACTCCTCACCGACCAGGGCCTGCCCGAGGCGCACCAGCTCGCGACCGGCATCAACGAGGCGGTGGCCCAGGGCCTGGCCCGCTCGGTCCCGGCACCGCCACCCCGTACGGCCGACGGCGACCGCTCCCGGCAGGCGGCCGCGTCTGCACTCGGCCCGGACCAGAGCGGCTCCGCGGTAGGAGCGCAGGGTGCTCAGGGGGCCACCGGTCCCTACGGGACGGGCCAGAGCCCCCAGCCCGGCGCAGGGAGCGGCTACTCGACCGGCGCGCCGACGGGTTCCGTCCCGACGGGTGCGGTGCCGACGGATCCCGGCGCGACCCAGCCCACCGCGCCGCCGCCCCCGCCCACCACCGGCGTCCCGGTCGACTACGTCCACCCCCGTCGACGGAACGCCGCTCCGCCGCCGCCTGCGCCCACCGCGCCGCCGGCCCAGCCGGGGCAGCCCGCCCCGCCCGTCGCGGGCGACGCGACCGGCTGGTCGATGGAGGAGCGGCTCTACAACCAGGTCTGGGGCATGTTCGAAGACCTGGCCCGCACCACGGCCGCCTACCGCAGTGCCGTGGACTTCGCCGACACCCGCATGGAGAAGGAGCTGGACCAGGTCCTGTCCGACCCGCGCAGCAGGATCGGCGGCCAGGGGGACGCGGCCCGCGAAGCGGCCCAGGCCCGGCACATCCAGCTCGTCGACCAGGCCCGGGAAGCCCTGGAGCGGGATCTCACCCAGCTCGGCGCCGAGTCCGACGTCGTGGAACCGGCGCTGCCCCCGGCCTACGCCCGCTGGGACAACCCCGTCTGGCACGCCTACCGCGTCCCCATGGAGATGCCGATGGCGCTGCGTCTGGGCGATCTCCATCTTCCCGAGAGCGATCCGCTGCGTATTCCGATGCTGGTCCGACTCCCGCTGGAGCGCGGGCTGTGGATCGACAGCGGCGGCACGGGGTCGTCCGAGGAGTCGTTCGCCGACTCGCACGAGCTGCGGCACCTCGCCCTGGTGTCGGCCGTGGCGCACACGGCCCGGTTGCTGGCCGTGTATCCGGCGGGGGAGTTCACCGTGCACGTGATCGACCCGGCCGGCTCGGGGGCGACGGCGTTCGCACCGCTCGTCCAGGCTGGGGTGCTCGCGGCCCCGCCCGCCGCCGGCGCCGCGGGGGTGGCGGACGTCCTGGGCCGGCTGACCCAGCGCGTCGACCTGGTGCAGATGGCGTTGCGGGGCGGTGCCGCCGACTCGCTGCCGCCCGGCTTCGACACCTCTCAGCAGCTCGTGGTCGTCAACGACTTCCCGCACGGCTTCGACGACCGCGCCGTGAACCAGCTCCGGTACCTCGCGGACGAGGGTCCCGCCGTCGGTGTGCATCTGATGCTGGTCGCCGACCGGGAGGACGCCGCCGGTTACGGTCCGTTGCTGGACCCGCTGTGGCGCGGGCTGCTCCGGCTGACTCCGGTGCCCGACGACCATCTCGCGGACCCGTGGGTCGGGCATGCCTGGACGTACGAACCGGCGCTCGTGCCGCCCGGCAGCCAGGTGCTCCAGCAGGTGCTGGCTCAGGTCGCCATCGCTCGTACCAAGCACTCGTAAAGGCATCCTGACCAGGGAACTTGGTCTTTCTTTTGCCAATCACTTTACCTTTCCTTGGTGATTGGGGTACTGTTTTCCGCACGGAGGGGAGTACTCCCTGCTGCGGCGCACCCGTCAATACGGATCGAAGTGGATCCCGGGACGTCGGCCCCGTCCCGCCATGGACTGGGTGGAAGAGACCTCCGGCAGCGCGACGACGCTGATTACCTGCCGTTACGTACTGCCGGAGGCGCAGTGGATGTTTCCCTGAACCTGTGGGTTCTGACCATCTTGGGTCTGGCCGCCCTGATCGCGGTCGACTTCTTCATCGGTCGCAAGCCGCATGACGTGTCGATCAAGGAAGCGGGCATCTGGACCGTCGTCTGGATCGCCCTGGCCGCACTCTTCGGCCTCGGCCTGCTCGTCTTCGGCGGCGGCCGGCCCGCCGGAGAGTTCTTCGCCGGCTTCATCACCGAGAAGTCGCTCAGCGTCGACAACCTCTTCGTCTTCGTCCTGATCATGGCGAAGTTCGCGGTTCCGTCGCAGTACCAGCAGCGGGTCCTGCTGATAGGCGTCCTCATAGCCCTGGTCCTGCGGGCGGTCTTCATCGCCGCGGGCGCCGCGATCCTCGCCAGCTTCTCCTGGGTGTTCTACCTCTTCGGCGCCTTCCTCGTCTGGACGGCCTGGAAGCTCATCCAGGAGGCCCGCGCCGACGACGAGGACGAGGAGTTCGAGGAGAACAAGCTACTCAAGGCCGCCGAGCGCAGGTTCGGCGTCGCCGACCGCTACCACGGCACCAAGCTGTGGATCGAGCAGAACGGCAAGCGGGTCATGACCCCGATGCTCGTCGTGATGCTCGCGATCGGTACCACCGACGTCCTGTTCGCCCTCGACTCCATCCCCGCGATCTTCGGCCTCACGCAGGACCCGTACATCGTCTTCACCGCCAACGCCTTCGCGCTCATGGGCCTCAGGCAGCTGTACTTCCTCATCGGCGGCCTGCTGAAGAAGCTGGTCCACCTCAGCTACGGACTGTCGGTCATCCTGGGCTTCATCGGCGTCAAGCTGGTGCTGCACGCGCTGCACGAATCGGGGGTCCACGTCCCCGAGATCAGCATCCCGTTCTCGCTCGGCGTCATCTGCTCCGTCCTGATCGTCACCACGATCACCAGTCTGCGGGCCTCGAAGAAGCAGACGGCGGCCGAGGCGGCGCAGACAGCGGGCGAAGGCGCTCCGAAGGACAGCATCCAGGCCTGACCACGGACGACGTAGAAACAACCAGCCCGGGGAGCGGTGCGCGGCGCATTGCCGACCGCCGCTCCCGGTGGTTCCTTGGGACCCGGGCGTCCGCAGCAGGGGGCGCCCGCTACGGGCGGAGGCACCATGGGCAGTTCACAGAAGTTCGTACAGATCATCGGCTTCGAGACCGACCGCATCGACGAGATGCGCGCACTCGCCGAGGAGGGGGAACAGGGACTCAGGGACAGCGCCGACGGCCCCGTGCGGCGCCTCGTCCTCAAGGACAGGAACCAGCCGAACCGCTACCTGGTGGTGATCGAGTTCGACTCCTACGAGGAGGCCATGCGCAACAGCGAATCCCCCGAGACGAGCAAGTTCGCGGAGCGGATGGCCGCGCTCTGCACCAAGCCCCCGTCCTTCACGGACTGCGACGTCGAGGACGCCACCACGTTCAGGTGACGCGCGGGCCGCACCGGCCGTAGCGGCCGGAATGCGAAGGCCCGACGGCTCTGCGACGATCGCCGCATGATCGTTCGGCTCAGGACGCCCACCACCCGGTGGACGACCCTCGTGCCGGTGCTCGCAGTCGTTCTCCTGGTCCTGACCTGGGGACGCGACCTGTCCGCGGCGGTCGTCGCGTGGGGCGCCCTGATCGTGACCCTGATGGCGGACGGCGGCGACAAGTCCTCGCCCCTGGCGAGGGACACGGTGTTCGCGGCTGTGATGATCACCTGCAACGGCGTGGTCGGCGTGTGCCTCCTCGTCGCCTCCCTGCGCCACGGCACAGCCGTGTTCAACGCCGAGGGCACCGGCGCCGCCCTGGCCACCGTGACGACCCTCGCCACGCTCAGCCTGGTCCTGCCGACCTTCACGACCAGCAAACCGGGCCCCGGGTTCTCCAGCGTCCAGCTGACCTTCGCCGCGCTGTCCTCGCTGATCCTGTACGGCCGGGGGGACTGCGCTCCGCCCGCCGCGACCGTGGGCAGACCAGCCTCAACCTCGCGCTCGGCTCCGCCATGGCCGGCATCGGCCTGACGATCCCCGAGGTCGCCCTCGCCTCAGTCTGGCTCTCCGGCCCGCTCGTCCTCGGCCTGGGCGCCACCCACATGGTGCTGCTCGCGCTGACCATCGTGGTCGCCTCCCTGACCGTGGTGCCGGGACGGGCCACCCCCCTCCAGGGCGGCGTGCACCTCGTGCTGTTCACGGCCTACCTGGAACTGGCGATCAACCCGCGACCCGGGCTGTTCACTCCAGCACCGGCTGCGCGGCGGCCATCCGCACCGGGCGCGTCTCCGGCAGCAGCGCGAAGCAGCCGAGGCTGACGAGGGCGATCCCCGTGAGATACACGCCCACACCCCAGGGCACGCGCCCCGACCGCTCCGCCAGGGCCGTGGCCACGATCGGCGTGAGCGCGCCCCCGAGAACACCGCCGAGGTTGTAGCCGACCGCAGCGCCCGTACAGCGGATCCTCGGCTCGTACAGCTCGGGCAGATAGGCCGCGACGACCCCGAACATCGTGACGAACGCGAGGAGGGCCCCGAGGAAGCCCAGGAACATCGGCAGGGGAGCGCCGGTCGCCAGCAGCGCGACCATCGGCAGCATCCACAGCGCCGCCGCCGCACACCCCACGAGACACAGCGGCCGCCGTCCGAAACGGTCGCCCAGCATCGCCGCCACGGGCGTCAGCGCGCCCTTCACCACCACCGCGCCCATGATGCAGGCCAGCATGACGGTACGGCTCACCCCGAGGCGTTCGGTCGCGTACGCGAGGGACCAGGTCGTGACGGCGTAGAAGATCGCGTACCCGACGGCGAGCCCGCCGGCGGTCAGCAGGACCAGCCGCCCGTGGTCGCGCAGGACCTCCGCGAGCGGCACGCGCGCGTGGTCGCCGATCTCCAGGAACCGAGGGCTCTCCGGGAGCGACGACCTCAGCCACAGGCCCAGTACGGCCAGCACCCCGGCCGCCCAGAACGGAACCCGCCACCCCCACTCGGCGAACTGCGTCTCCGTCAGCGTCGCCGACAGCACCAGCACCACCCCGTTGGCCAGCACGAACCCGACCGCGGGTCCGACCTGCGGGAAGCTCGACCACAGCCCGCGCCGTTCGGCCGGCGCGTGCTCGGCAGTGAGCAGCACCGCGCCACCCCACTCCCCGCCGAGCCCCAGCCCCTGCAGAAAGCGCAGCGCGAGCAGCAGCAGAGGAGCGGTCACCCCGATGCTGCCGTACGTCGGCAGGCAGCCGACCGCGACCGTCGACGCCCCGGTCAGCAGCAGGGAGACGACGAGGACCGGACGCCGGCCGCGCCGGTCCCCGACATGCCCGAAGAGGACCGACCCGAGCGGCCTCGCGACGAAGCCCACGCCGAACGTCGCGAACGCGGCCAGCGTCCCGGCCAGCGGCGAGAACGTCGGGAAGAACAGCGGCCCGAGAACCAGCGCGGCCGCGGTGCCGTAGACGAAGAAGTCGTAGAACTCGATGGCCGTCCCCGCCAGCGAGGCGGCGGCGAGCCGTGGCATGGAGGGCGCCCTTACGGTGCGTACATCGTGCATGCCGCGTCAACTACCCATGGTGACGGCGGGTTACGGGGGCGCACGGAGGTGACGAGCGGGGCGGCGGGTGACCGAGGCGGCCTCTCGGTGCGCCGTTTCACCGTGATAGACCGGGTCTGAGCAGCGGTCCCCGACGGGCCGCTCCGAACGGACCGGAGGAACCGTGCCCCACACCCTGGCCACCGCCCCGATCATGATCCTGAACGGCCCCAACCTGAACCTCCTGGGTCAGCGCCAGCCGGAGATCTACGGGTCCGACACGCTCGCCGACGTCGAGGCGATGTGTGTGAAGGCGGCGGCAGGACACGGCGGCACGGTGGACTTCCGGCAGTCCAACCACGAGGGTCAGTTGGTCGACTGGATCCACGAGGCGCGCCTGAACCACTGCGGCATCGTGATCAACCCGGGCGCCTACTCGCACACGTCGGTCGCGATCCTGGACGCGCTCAACACCTGCGACGGCCTGCCGGTGCTGGAGGTCCACATCTCCAACATCCATCAGCGGGAGTCCTTCCGCCACCACTCGTACGTCTCCCTGCGCGCCGACGGTGTCATCGCGGGCTGCGGGGTGCAGGGATACGTGTTCGGGGTGGAGCGGGTCGCCGCGCTGGCGGGGACGGGGAACGCGGGCTGATCAGAGCCGGCCGGCCTCCACGATCCGCCGCAGGAAGCGCTGCGTGCGCTGCTGCCGTGGGTCACCGAACACCTGCTCGGCGCTGCCGCGCTCCAGCACGACCCCTCCGTCCAGGAAACAGACCTGGTCGGCCACCTCACGGGCGAAGCCCATCTCGTGCGTGGCCAGCACCATGGTCATGCCGTCGCCCTTCAGATCGCGGACGACGTCCAGGACCTCGCCGACCAGTTCCGGGTCGAGAGCGGCGGTGATCTCGTCGAGCAGCAGCAGCCGGGGACGTACGGCGAGGGCGCGTGCGATCGCCACACGCTGCTGCTGGCCGCCGCTGAGCCGGTCGGGGTACTCGCCCGCCCGACCCCCCAGTCCGAGCCGCTCCAGCAGCTCCCCGGCGCGTTCCTCGGCCTCCGCGCGGGCGACGCCGTGCACCCGGCGCGGGGCGAGCGTGATGTTCTCCAGCACCGTCATGTGCGGGAACAGGTTGTACGACTGGAAGACCACGCCGATACGGCGCCGTACCGCGTCCTGGTCGGTGCGCGGGTCGGTGATCTCCTCGCCGTCCAGCCAGATCGCGCCGTCGTCGATGTCCTCCAGGAGGTTGGCGCAGCGCAGCAGTGTCGACTTGCCGGATCCGGAGGCGCCGATCAACGCGGTCACCGTGTGCGGGGCGACCTCCAGATCGACGTCCCGCAGGACGACCGAGCCGCCGAAGGTCTTGCGGACGGACTCCATCCGCAGCACCGGGCCGTCGCTCATGTCGTTCCTCCTTGGGCCCGCCGGCTGTCCATCCGGGCGGTCACCCAGTCCGTGAAGCGGGTCATCGGGATGGTCAGGGCGACGAAGACCAGCCCCGCCACGATGTACGGCGTGTAGTTGAGACTGCGGCCCACGATGATGTCCGCCGCGCGGACGGCGTCGACGGCGCCGCCGATCGACACCAGGCCGGTGTCCTTCTGCAGGGACACCAGGTCGTTCAGCAGCGGCGGCACCTGGCGCCGCACCGCCTGGGGGAGCACCACGTACCGCAGCGCCTGACGGTTGGACAGGCCGAGGGAGCGTGCCGCCGCGCGCTGTGAGGGGTGCACGGACTCGATGCCGGCGCGGAACACCTCGGCGACGTACGCCGAGTACGTCAGCGTCAGCGCCGTACCGCCGAGCAGCACCGGGTCGACCGTGACGCCCTGCAGACGCAGCGCGGGGACGCCCAGGACCACGATCATGAGGTTGATGATCAGCGGCAGTCCGCGGAAGAAGTCCGTGTACGCCGCCGCCAGCACCCGCAGGGGGAAGAACACCGGGCCGCGCAGGGTGCGGGCCACGGCGATGAGCATGCCGAGGACGAGCACGGCGGCGCCGCAGACGAACAGCAGCCGGACGTTCAGCCAGAGCCCTTCCAGGACCTTGGGGTACGCCTCGCGCGCGTACTGCCCGTTGAAGAACGTCTCCTTGGTGCGCGGCCAGCCGGGCGCGCCGACGACGATCAGATAGAGGACGGCGGCCGTGACCAGGGTCGACAGCGCGGCGATCGCGGTGGCGCGGCGGGCACGCGTGCGCTTGTAGCGCTCACGCTCCAGCCGCCGCTGGGACGGGACGTACGCGTCGCCGCCCCCGGACATGTCGCCCTTGTCGTCCGCGCCCTCCTGACCGGACTCCTCCTTCGTGACCGTCACTTGAGCACCGGGGCGTCGACGGAGTCGGAGAGCCACTGCTGCTCGATCTTCGCCAGGGTGCCGTCCTCGCGGAGGGCGTCCACGGCGTCCGTCACGCACGAGGTGAGCGCGCTGCCCTTGTCGAGGACGAGCCCGAACTGCTCGGGCGTGCCGCCCTGGTTCTCGAACTGGCCGACGATCTCGGCGTTCGTCACCTCGGCGGCGGTGATGTAGAAGGCGGTGGGCAGGTCGACGACGATCGCGTCCACCTGGCCGTTCTTCAGCGCGGACTTGGCCTGGTCGTTCTTGGCGTAGACGGCGGCCTGCTGACTCGGCTTCACCACGTCGTCGATGTAGTCGAGGCTGGTCGTACCGACCTGGGCGCCCAGCTTGAGACCCTTGAGGTCGGCGATGCCCGTCGCCTCGGCGGCCTTGGTGCCCTTCAGCGCGATGACGGCCTGACGGACGTCGTAGTAGCCGGAGGAGAAGTCCACGGCCTTCTTGCGCTCGTCGCTGACGGACACCTGGTTGATGTCGAAGTCGAAGGTCTTCTCGCCCGGCGCGAAGGCCTTGTTGAACGGCACGCTCTGCCAGACGACGGCGCTCTTGTCGTACCCGAGCTGCTTCGCCACGGCGTAGGCCACCGCGGACTCGAAGCCCTCGCCGCTGGACGGGTTGTCGTCCTTGAACCACGGCTCGTACGCGGGTTCGTCGGTGGCGATCGTCAGCTTTCCGGAGGTCTTGGTCGCCAACTCGCCCTTGGCGCAGGTCTTTCCGGCCGAGGCGGAGGCCGAGGCGGACGCGTCGGCCTCGGGCTGCGGAGCGCAGCCGACCGCGGTCGCGAGGAGGGCGACGGTGGCGCCGGCGGCGGCGCGGCGCAGAACACGAGGGGCGAGGTGCATGGCGGGAGAGTGGCAGCGAAACCCGTGTTTGTCCACGTCACGCCCGCGTTTGTCCGCATGGTGGGAACGGGTGTTGCGTTCTCGTGAACAGGTTCGCGAAGTCTTGCCTGGGCCGCCGGCCGAGGGCGGGGATCGAAGACCGGCGGCCCATTCCGCGCCGGAGCCGTCATCCCGCGCGGGGCTGCAACCAGTTGACCGCGCAACGACGTGGGAGGGGGAGCGCGCGTAAGGCACCGGCGCGTGCGCACGATTCACACGGGGCGCGCGAACGACTCCGCGCGCCCCAGTGCCCAGAACTCACCGCACGCTGTCAGGAACTCACCAGCCGCGCCCCCGTGCCGGACTCACCACCCGCGCGCGTGCCACTCCGGAAGATGCGGCCGCTCCGCGCCCAGCGTGGTGTCGTTGCCGTGTCCCGGGTAGACCCAGGTCTCGTCCGGAAGCACGTCGAAGATCTTCGTCTCGACGTCGTGGATCAGGCTGGCGAACGCCTCCGGATCCTTCCAGGTGTTGCCCACGCCGCCAGGGAACAGACAGTCGCCGGTGAAGACATGGGGATGCCCGTGCGGGTCGTCGTAGACGAGCGCGATCGAGCCCGGCGTGTGCCCGACCAGATGCCGCGCGGTGAGCTCCACGTTCCCCACGCGGACCACATCGCCGTCGTCGACCAGGACGTCCGTCGGCACGGGGATGCCCCCGGCGTCCTCCCGGCCCGCGTACGTGCGCGCACCGGTGGCCGCCACGACCTCGGCGAGCGCCTGCCAGTGGTCGCCGTGCTGATGGGTGGTGACGACGGACGCGATGCCGTCGTCGCCGATCATCCCGAGCAGCGCCCGCGCGTCGTTGGCCGCGTCGATCAGCATCTGCTCGTCCGTGGCCCGGCAGCGCAGCAGATAGGCGTTGTTGTTCATCGGGCCGACCGCGATCTTGGTGATCATCAGGTCCTTGAGCTCGTGCACGTCCGCCGGTCCGCCGACCGTCACCTCTCCGCTGTACGTCATGTCGGCAGCCTATAGCGGGGGCAGGGCCGGGAGCGGCCCGCCGGCCACGGTCAGCGCGGATCCGTCGCGGCGTCCCGCGAGCCAGCCCAGCAGGTCGGCCGGGGCCCCGGTGACGGTCGCCTCGGGGGCGGCCGCCTCCCGCCCGGTGCGCCACGCGCGCGTGCCGTCCGTCAGCCGGGTCGGGGGCACGTCCGGGTGCCCGGCGAAGCGGTCCGCGAGGAAGTCGGTCTCCCGCTCGGTGAACTCCTCCGGCAGGTCCTCCAGCTCGTAGCCGATGCCGAGGTCCACATGGTGCAGCTCCACCTCCACCCAGCGCCGGAAGGGCACCCGGGCCGCCGTGTCGACGACACCGCCTCGCAGCTCGACCGTGCGCGACCAGTCGGCGGGCAAGGCCCCGGCCGCCTGGAAGCGGGCCGCGCTGTCCCTCAGGTCGGTGAGCTGGACGTCCCGGGGGCGCGGGGCGTCCCGCTCGATGTCGGCGTCGCGGACGGCCGCGTCGGCGTACATGGGCCGGCCCTCGAAGACGTTCACGAGGGCGTCCGCGTTGCGGGAGAGATGGGCGAGGACATGACCCCGGCTCCAGCCGGGCAGACGTGACGGTTCCGCCACCGCCGCGTCGTCCAGTTTGCCGACTGCGGTGAGCAGTCGGTCGGTCGCTTCACGTACAGACGCCAGGTCATGAGCGTGATCAATCATGCTGCTGACCTTAGCTCCGCCACTCCTTCGGGTGAAGGTGTCGGACCGCGGCCCAAAATCGAATGTGCGTGCTATAAGGTCGGTGACGGCATCGGGCATGCTGGATGGCCCGGGATTGTTGTCAACCGGTGAATCCGACCGGCGCTGTCAGTGGCTCCCCCTAGTCTGAGAACGACGGGGGCCCCGCCCCTGTCACTTCTCTCAAGAAAGGTGCGGACCGGCGTGGCCGACCGTCTCATCGTCCGTGGCGCGCGCGAGCACAACCTCAAGAATGTCTCGCTCGACCTGCCGCGCGACTCGCTCATCGTCTTCACGGGCCTGTCGGGGTCGGGCAAGTCCTCGCTGGCCTTCGACACCATCTTCGCCGAGGGGCAGCGGCGCTACGTGGAGTCGCTCTCCTCGTACGCCCGCCAGTTCCTCGGCCAGATGGACAAGCCGGACGTCGACTTCATCGAAGGTCTCTCGCCGGCCGTCTCCATCGACCAGAAGTCGACCTCGCGCAACCCGCGCTCGACGGTCGGCACCATCACCGAGGTCTACGACTACCTGCGGCTGCTCTTCGCGCGCATCGGCAAGCCGCACTGTCCCGAGTGCGGCCGCCCGATCTCCCGCCAGTCGCCGCAGGCCATCGTCGACCGGGTCCTGGAGCTGCCCGAGGGCAGCCGCTTCCAGGTGCTCTCGCCGCTGGTGCGCGAGCGCAAGGGAGAGTTCGTCGACCTGTTCGCCGACCTCCAGACCAAGGGCTACTCCCGCGCGCGCGTGGACGGCGAGACGATCCAGCTGTCCAGCCCGCCCACGCTGAAGAAGCAGGAGAAGCACACCATCGAGGTGGTCGTCGATCGCCTCACCGTGAAGGACTCCGCCAAGCGCCGCCTCACCGACTCCGTGGAGACCGCCCTCGGCCTGTCCGGGGGCATGGTCGTGCTCGACTTCGTCGACCTCCCCGAGGACGACCCCGAGCGCGAGCGCATGTTCTCGGAGCACCTGTACTGCCCGTACGACGACCTGTCCTTCGAGGAGCTGGAGCCCCGCTCCTTCTCGTTCAACTCGCCCTTCGGCGCCTGCCCCGAGTGCACGGGCATCGGCACGCGCATGGAGGTCGACCCCGAGCTGATCGTCCCGGACGAGGACAAGTCCCTCGACGAGGGCGCCATCCACCCCTGGTCGCACGGTCACACCAAGGACTACTTCGGACGTCTGATCGGCGCCCTCGCGGACGCGCTGGGCTTCCGGACGGACATCCCCTTCGCCGGGCTGCCGCAGCGCGCCCGGAAGGCCCTGCTGTACGGCCACAAGACACAGATCGAGGTCCGCTACCGCAACCGCTACGGCCGTGAGCGCGTGTACACCACGCCCTTCGAGGGCGCCGTCCCGTTCGTCAAGCGCCGGCACAGCGAGGCCGAGAGCGACGCGAGCCGCGAGCGCTTCGAGGGCTACATGCGCGAGGTGCCCTGCCCCACCTGTGAGGGCACACGCCTGAAGCCGATCGTCCTCGCGGTCACGATCATGGAGAAGTCGATCGCCGAGGTCTCCGCGATGTCCATCAGCGACTGCGCGGACTTCCTGGGCGAGCTGAGGCTCAACGCCCGTGACAAGAAGATCGCCGAACGCGTCCTGAAGGAGGTCAACGAACGGCTGCGCTTCCTGGTCGACGTCGGCCTCGACTACCTCTCCCTCAACCGCGCGGCCGGCACGCTCTCCGGCGGCGAGGCCCAGCGCATCCGCCTGGCCACCCAGATCGGCTCCGGACTCGTCGGCGTGCTCTACGTCCTCGACGAGCCGTCCATCGGCCTGCACCAGCGCGACAACCACCGGCTGATCGAGACCCTGGTCCGGCTGCGCGACATGGGTAACACGCTCATCGTCGTCGAGCACGACGAGGACACCATCAAGGTGGCCGACTGGGTCGTCGACATCGGCCCCGGCGCGGGTGAGCACGGCGGCAAGGTCGTCCACAGCGGCTCCCTGAAGGAGCTGCTGGCCAACGCCGAGTCGATGACCGGTCAGTATCTGTCCGGCAGGAAGTCGATCCCGCTGCCGGACATCCGGCGCCCGCGCGACCCCTCCCGGCAGCTCACCGTGCACGGCGCCCGCGAGAACAACCTCCAGGACATCGACGTGTCCTTCCCGCTGGGCGTGTTCACGGCCGTCACCGGCGTCTCCGGCTCCGGCAAGTCCACCCTGGTCAACGACATCCTGTACACCCACCTGGCCCGCGAGCTGAACGGCGCGAGGAACGTCCCGGGGCGGCACACGCGCGTGGACGGCGACGACCTCGTCGACAAGGTCGTGCACGTCGACCAGTCGCCCATCGGCCGCACCCCCCGCTCCAACCCGGCCACGTACACCGGCGTCTTCGACCACGTCCGCAAGCTGTTCGCCGAGACCACCGAGGCGAAGGTCCGCGGCTACCTGCCCGGCCGCTTCTCCTTCAACGTCAAGGGGGGCCGCTGCGAGAACTGCGCCGGTGACGGCACGATCAAGATCGAGATGAACTTCCTCCCGGACGTCTACGTCCCGTGCGAGGTCTGCCACGGCGCCCGGTACAACCGGGAGACCCTGGAGGTCCACTACAAGGGCAGGTCCATCGCCGATGTGCTGAACATGCCGATCGAGGAGGCCACGGACTTCTTCGAGGCCGTCCCGTCGATCGCCCGCCACCTCAACACCCTCAAGGACGTCGGCCTCGGTTACGTCCGGCTCGGCCAGTCCGCGACCACCCTCTCCGGCGGTGAGGCACAGCGCGTCAAGCTCGCCAGCGAGCTCCAGCGCCGCTCCACCGGCCGCACCGTCTACGTCCTGGACGAGCCGACCACGGGCCTGCACTTCGAGGACATCAGCAAGCTCCTCACGGTCCTCGCCGGCCTCGTCGACAAGGGCAACACGGTCATCGTCATCGAGCACAACCTCGACGTGATCAAGACCGCCGACTGGGTCGTCGACATGGGCCCCGAGGGCGGCGCCGGCGGTGGCCTGGTCATCGCCGAAGGCACACCGGAGGAGGTCGCCGGGGTACCGGCCAGCCACACCGGCAAGTTCCTGCGCGAGATCCTCGGCGCCGACCGCATCAGCGACGCGGCACCGGTGAAGGCCCCGCGCAAGGCCGCGGCTAAGAAGACGGTCGCGGCCAGGACCGCCAACAACACGGTGACCAAGAAGGTCCCCGCGGCCGCCAAGAAGGTCGCCCCCGGGAAGAAGACGACCCGGGCCCGCAAGGCCTGAGCCGAGCGGCGGCAGGCCCCGCCCCGTCCGCGAACACGGCGCCCCCGGAAACTCCCCGCGGGGCGCCGCAGCGTTGTGGACCAGCAGTCCCTACGACTCGCCCAGCTCCGAGGCGTACGGCGGTTCCGCACCCGCCCGGGAGCAGGTGAGCGCCGCCGCGCGGGCGGCGAACCCCAGCAATCGCCGCCAGCCCTCGGCACCCAGCTCCTCGAGGGCCGTCGGCGACAGGGCGTCCCGCACCGAAAGACCGTGCAGCAGAGCCGCGGTCACGGTGTCACCGGCGCCGATGGTGTCCACGACGTCGGCCGGCTCGCCCGGCACGGCGTACACGGCGTGGTCCCAGGTGATGACGCTCAGCCCGGCGGCGCCGTGCGTGATCACGACGGCCGAGGGACCGGCGGACAGCCACTCGTGCGGGGTGCCGCCCAGCCACAGGGCGTCCTCCTCCGAGAGCTTGAGCAGGTTCACCGAGGGCAGCCAGCCCTTGAACCGCGCCCGGTAGGCGTCGGCGTCGGGGATCAGCCCGGGCCGGATGTTCGGGTCGAGCGCGGTGAACACACCCTGCCCGGCCGCGGTCCGCAGCAGTTCCTCGTAGGCGCTCGCACCCGGCTCCAGCACCAGCGAGCAGGTGCCGAACGACAGCGCGCGCGTCCCCGCCGGGAGGGCGGCCGGGGCGCTGAACAGACGGTCGGCGGTGCCTTCGACGTAGAAGGAGTACGCCGCCGAGCCGTCGCCGTCGACGGTGGCGACCGCGAGGGCGGTCGGCTCGGGGCCCCGCTGCACGGCGGACACGTCCACGCCCGACTCCCGCAGCCTGCCAAGCAGCGCCTCCCCGAACGCGTCGTACGAGACACGGGAACAGAAGGCGGTGGGGGAGCCGAGGCGGCCGAGGGCGACCGCCGTGTTGAAGGGCCCGCCGCCGAGTGCCGGCTGCAGAGCCGCGAGGGCCCCCGTGCCCCGCGGTACCAGGTCGATGAGGGCCTCACCGGCGACGACGATCACGGGACGGTTCCTTTCGCGGACACTTCGGGCTGCTCAAGCCGAGTCTGCCCGCTCCGCGAGGCACCGCGGGACGGAACGGACGAGTCCGGGCAGCCGACGCCCTGTGCCGCCCCCCGCTTACTCCCAGTCCCAGCCGATGCCCACCATCCCCGACCGCACGCGCGGCTCGACGAGGTGGACCGAGCGGTGGCGGAAGCTGAGCAAAAGCTCCTGACGGCCGCCCCGCGGCGCCGCCGCCGAGTGCTGCGTGAACCGGTGACAGCGCACGGGCAGCGCCTGCTCGGCGAACCGGATCTGCAGCGCGTACTGGCCGCCCGCCGCACCGAAACCGCGGACGTACTCGCGGGAGACGTCGGCGGTGCCGTCCTCGACGGCGTAACGGAAGAGGAACGTCTCACCGGCCCGCAGCCGGGTGTCGAACAGGAACTCGGCCACCAGCACGCCGGTGTCGTGATGGCGGCGGACCCGTCCGGCGCGGCAGTTCTCCAGGGCATGTACGGTCATCCGCTCGGGGGCGCACCCGGGATCCCCCTGGTGGACGGCGAGGAAGCGGTCCACGCCGTCCCGGTGGGCGCGCACGATGTGCTGCGACTCGCGGCCCAGGAGCTCACGGCGCGCCCCTATGCGGACGCTCTCGTGATGACCCAGGGTGTGCAGCCCGCTGTCGAGGGGGCACTCCAGTTCGGCGTGCAGACGTTCAAGGACGCCGGAGGCCTCCTGGACGGAGCGGTAGGACCGGCCCGTGGTCCGCCCGGGAACGGGGTCGGCGCCGGTGCTCACCTCGGCGTCCCCCAGCAACCGGATCAGGGACTCTTCCGGCAGACGCAGGATCTCCTCCAGCGCCCGGACGGCCCGCAGCGACTCCGGACGCTGCGGGCGCCGGGCGCCCTGCTGCCAGTAACTCAGGCTCGTGACGCCGACCTTGACCCCGTGGCGTGACAGATGGTGCTGGACGCGCTGCAGGGGCAGTCCACGGGCGGCGATCGCGGCACGCAGCGCGACATGGAACGGGCCGCCCCGCAGGACCGTGTCCAGTTCCGCGACGGCGACGTCCTCGGCGGCGTCCGCGTGCTGTGTGGCGTGCGGCATGCAGGGGCCTTTCTGTGAAAGCTCGCGACGGCTGGTCGGACCGCGCGTGAGGGACCGGGGTTCCCCGCTAGACGCCGGGGCTCCTTCACATCCGCAAGGCGTCCTTCAGGGCCCCGAGTTCCCCCGCATTGAAGCGTGTTGACAAAGTCCCGACAACACCTGATGCCCGAGTGGCACATGCGCCTGGCCGGTGTCCGCCGTGCGAGCGGACACCGAACGGCCGTCCGGAAACGTACGGAAACCCGGGTTTTCCACAGGGGTCCCGACAGCGGCCGGTCGTTGTCCACAGGCCCGTCGGAGTGTCACTCCGCGCCAGTAGGGTGTGAGACATGGCCGACCCCTCCAGCTACCGCCCCAAGCCGGGACAGATCCCGGACTCTCCCGGGGTGTACAGGTTCCGCGACGAGCACCGCCGGGTGATCTACGTCGGAAAGGCGAAGAGCCTGCGCCAGCGCCTGGCGAACTACTTCCAGGACCTCGCGGGCCTCCACCCGCGCACCCGCACGATGGTCACCACGGCCGCGTCGGTGGAGTGGACGGTCGTGTCCACGGAGGTCGAGGCGCTGCAGCTGGAGTACTCCTGGATCAAGGAGTACGACCCCCGGTTCAACGTGAAGTACCGCGACGACAAGAGCTACCCCTCTCTCGCGGTGACGATGAACGAGGAGTTCCCGCGCGTGCAGGTCATGCGCGGCCCCAAGAAGAAGGGCGTCCGGTACTTCGGTCCGTACGCGCACGCGTGGGCGATCCGCGACACCGTCGACCTGCTGCTGCGCGTCTTCCCCGTGCGCACCTGCTCCGCCGGCGTCTTCAAGAACGCCTCCCGCACCGGCCGGCCCTGTCTGCTCGGCTACATCGGCAAGTGCTCCGCGCCCTGCGTCGGCCGCATCTCCGCCGACGACCACTGGGAACTGGCCGACGAGTTCTGCGACTTCATGGCCGGCCGCACCGGCACCCACCTCCGCCGCCTGGAGAAGGAGATGACGGAGGCGGCCGAGGAGATGGAGTACGAGCGGGCCGCCCGCCTGCGCGACGACATCGAGGCCCTGAAGAAGGCCATGGAGAAGAACGCCGTCGTGCTCGCGGACGCGACCGACGCCGATCTGATCGCGGTCGCCGAGGACGAGCTGGAGGCGGCCGTCCAGATCTTCCACGTCCGCGGCGGACGGGTGCGCGGCCAGCGTGGCTGGGTCACCGACAAGGTCGAGGAGATCACCACCGGAGCCCTCGTCGAGCACGCCCTGCAGCAGCTGTACGGCGAGGAGACCGGCGACGCCGTCCCCAAGGAGGTGCTCGTCCCCGCGCTGCCCGACCCGGTCGAGCCCGTCCAGGAGTGGCTCACCGGGCGCCGCGGCTCGGGCGTCTCGCTGCGCATCCCGCAGCGCGGCGACAAGCGGGCCCTGATGGAGACCGTGGAGCGCAACGCCCAGCAGGCGCTCGTCCTGCACAAGACCAAGCGCGCCTCCGACCTGACCACGCGCTCGCGGGCCCTCGAGGAGATCGCCGAGGCCCTCGACCTGGACAGCGCCCCCCTGAGGATCGAGTGCTACGACATCTCGCATCTCCAGGGCGACGACGTGGTGGCCTCCATGGTCGTCTTCGAGGACGGACTGTCCCGCAAGAGCGAGTACCGCCGCTTCCAGATCAAGGGCTTCGAGGGGCAGGACGACGTCCGCTCCATGCACGAGGTGATCACCCGCCGCTTCCGCCGCTACCTCGCGGAGAAGGAGCGCACGGGGGAGTGGACCGACGCCGAGAGCGCCCTGCCCGAGGGCACGGAAACAGAGGTCACGGAAACAGAGGGCACGGAAACCGACGGCACCACCCTCGCCAACGGCAAGGAAGCCCCCCTCGCCACCAGCCTCAAGGACGACGAGGGCCGCCCCAAGCGCTTCGCCTATCCGCCCCAGCTCGTCGTCGTCGACGGCGGGCAGCCCCAGGTCGCGGCCGCCCGCCGCGCCCTCGACGAACTCGGCATCGACGACATCGCCGTCTGCGGCCTCGCCAAGCGCCTGGAGGAGGTCTGGCTGCCGCACGACGACGACCCGGTCGTCCTGCCCCGCACCAGCGAGGGCCTCTACCTCCTCCAGCGCGTCCGCGACGAGGCCCACCGCTTCGCGATCACCTACCAGCGCACCAAGCGGGCCAAGCGACTGCGCTCCGGCCCCCTGGACGACGTACCGGGCCTCGGCGAGACGCGCAAACAGGCGCTGATCAAGCACTTCGGCTCGGTGAAGAAGCTGCGCGCCGCGACGGTCGACCAGATCTGCGAGGTCCCGGGCATAGGCCGCAAGACCGCCGAGACCATCGCGGCGGCCCTCGCCCGGGCGGCCCGGCCCGCCCCCGCCGTGAACACGGCGACCGGAGAGATCATTGATGATGAGGAACCCGAAACGACGGCGGGTTCCCCCGGAGACCCCGTGACGGCGGGCGCCCCGGAAGAACGACGGGGGCAGGAGACATGACCGAGCACGAGCACGACGCACATCCCACGGACGAGCGGGACCGCACGCCCACAGCGGCATCCCCGCAGGGTCACAGGGAACCCGGCGAGGATCCCACCCGGCACCCCGCCACCCCCGACCACGCGACCCCCGGCGGCACGGCCCCCGAGAACACGGCCCCCGAGAACACGGCCCCCGAGAACACGGCCCCCGAGAACACGGTTCCCGGGACCACAGCCCCCCAGAACACAGACCCCGACAACGCCGGGCACGAAGACGGAGCACAGGTGAGTACGGACAGCACGCCGCCCGGGATCCCCGAGGCGGCCATCCCCGAGCTGGTGATCATCTCCGGCATGTCCGGGGCCGGCCGCTCGACGGCCGCCAAGTGTCTGGAGGACCTCGGCTGGTTCGTCGTCGACAACCTCCCGCCCGCCCTGATCCCCACCATGGTGGAGCTGGGCGCCCGCTCCCAGGGCAACGTGGCGCGGATCGCGGTCGTCGTCGACGTCCGCGGCCGACGCTTCTTCGACAACCTCCGCGAGTCCCTCGCCGACCTGGAGTCGAAGAACGTCACCCGGCGGATCGTCTTCCTGGAGTCCTCCGACGACGCCCTGGTGCGCCGCTTCGAGTCGGTGCGCCGCCCGCACCCGCTGCAGGGCGACGGCCGGATCGTCGACGGCATCGCCGCCGAGCGCGAACTGCTGCGCGAACTGCGCGGCGACGCCGACCTGGTGATCGACACCTCCAGCCTCAACGTGCACGAGCTGCGCGCCAAGATGGACGCCCAGTTCGCGGGCGAGGAGGAGCCCGAGCTGCGGGCCACCGTCATGTCCTTCGGCTTCAAGTACGGCCTCCCGGTCGACGCCGACCTGGTCGTGGACATGCGCTTCCTGCCCAACCCGCACTGGGTCCCGGAGCTGCGCCCCTACACCGGCCTCAACGAGGAGGTCGCCACCTACGTCCTCAACCAGCCCGGCGCGAAAGAGTTCCTCGACCGGTACGCGGAGCTCCTCCAGCTGATCGCCGCGGGCTACCGCAGGGAGGGCAAGCGCTATGTGACCATCGCGGTCGGCTGTACGGGCGGCAAGCACCGTTCGGTCGCGATGTCGGAGAAGCTCGCCGCGCGCCTCGCGGCCGAGGGCGTGGAGACGGTGGTCGTGCACCGGGACATGGGACGGGAATGACAGGACGTACTCCGCGGCTGGGCCGGCTGCGCAGGGTGGCGTCCGAGGGGCGCGCGAGCCGGCCGGTCGAGGCCCGGGGCGCGAGGCCGCGCCGCCGCGGCGCCCAGCCCAAGGTCGTCGCGCTGGGCGGCGGTATGGGCCTGTCCGGCTCGCTCGCCGCGCTGCGCCGGATCACCGGTGACCTCACCGCCGTGGTCACCGTCGCCGACGACGGCGGCTCCAGCGGGCGGCTGAGGGACGAGCTGGGCGTACTGCCGCCCGGCGATCTGCGCAAGGCGCTGGCCGCGCTGTGCGGCGACGACGACTGGGGCCAGACCTGGGCCCGGGTCATCCAGCACCGCTTCCAGTCCCAGGGCGAGATCAACGGGCACGCGGTCGGCAACCTGCTGATCGTCGCCCTGTGGGAGCAGCTCGGCGATCACGTCCAGGCCCTGGACCTGGTCGGCAAGCTGCTGGGCGCGCATGGCCGGGTGCTGCCCATGTCCGCCGTACCGCTGGAGCTGCAGGCCCTGGTCAAGGGGCACGATCCGCGGCGGCCGGAGGACGTGGACACCGTGCGCGGGCAGGCGACCGTGGCTCTCACCCCCGGTGAGGTGCAGTCCGTGCACCTCGTGCCGCACGACCCGCCGGCCGTACCCGAGGCGGTGGCGGCTGTCCTGGACGCGGACTGGGTGGTCCTCGGCCCCGGATCCTGGTTCTCCTCGGTCATACCGCACCTCCTTGTGCCGGAACTGCTGGACGCCCTCATGGAGACCAAGGCGCGCCGGGTACTCTCGCTGAACCTCGCGCCGCAGCCCGGAGAAACCGACGGCTTCTCCCCGCAGCGTCATTTGGAGGTTTTGGGACGACACGCCCCTAAACTCGCCCTGGACGTGGTGCTGGCCGACGAGGCCGCCGTGCCCGACCGCGACTCCCTGACCGACGCCGCCACCCGGTTCGGGGCCGCTGTCGAGCTGGCGAAGGTGGCCCGGACCGATGGAACGCCCCGACACGACCCGGAGCTCCTCGCCGCCGCGTACGACCGTATTTTTCGGATGCATGGAAGGATCGGCCCATGGCGATGACGGCAGCGGTGAAGGACGAGATCTCCCGGCTTCCCGTCACCCGGACCTGCTGCAGAAAGGCGGAGGTCTCCGCCGTCCTGCGGTTCGCCGGCGGCCTGCACCTGGTGAGCGGCCGCATCGTGATCGAGGCGGAGCTGGACACGGCGATGGCGGCCCGCCGGCTCAAGCGGGACATCCTGGAGATCTTCGGCCACAGCTCGGAACTGATCGTGATGGCTCCGGGCGGACTGCGCCGCGGCTCGCGCTATGTCGTGCGCGTGGTCGCCGGCGGGGACCAGCTGGCCCGCCAGACGGGACTGGTCGACGGCCGCGGGCGCCCGATCCGGGGGCTTCCCCCGCAGGTGGTCTCCGGCGCGACCTGTGACGCCGAGGCGGCCTGGCGCGGGGCGTTCCTGGCGCACGGCTCGCTCACCGAGCCCGGCCGCTCCTCCTCCCTGGAGGTGACCTGCCCGGGCCCCGAGGCCGCGCTCGCGCTGGTCGGCGCCGCCCGCCGGCTGTCGATCGCCGCGAAGGCCCGCGAGGTGCGCGGCGTGGACCGGGTCGTCGTGCGCGACGGCGACGCGATCGGCGCGCTGCTGACCCGTCTCGGCGCGCACGAGTCGGTGCTGGCGTGGGAGGAGCGCCGGATGCGCCGCGAGGTGCGGGCCACGGCGAACCGGCTCGCCAACTTCGACGACGCCAACCTGCGCCGCTCGGCCCGCGCGGCGGTGGCCGCCGGGGCCCGTGTCCAGCGTGCCCTGGAGATCCTCGGCGACGAGGTGCCCGAGCACCTCGCGGCGGCCGGACGGCTGCGCATGGAGCACAAGCAGGCCTCGCTGGAGGAGCTGGGCGCGCTCGCCGACCCGCCGCTGACCAAGGACGCGGTCGCCGGCCGTATCCGCCGTCTGCTGGCGATGGCCGACAAGCGCGCGTCCGACCTCGGCATCCCGGGCACGGAGGCCAACCTCTCCGAGGAGCTGGCCGACAACCTCGTGGGCTGACGGTCCCTCAGGATGCTCTGAGGCGTTCTCAGGACGCCGGTGGTGTGACCCAATAGGGTGATATCACCGGCGTTTTGCTGTCCTTGAGGCGCCCTTGACTGGATCATGAGGTGTCATGAGCCTGGCAGAGTTCGCTGCTGTGGCGAACCTACGCAAGGGGGGTTCATGAGACGTAGAGCGAGATCGATCCTCGCCGTCGGCGCACTCCTGCTCGGCGGAGCGGCACTCGCACCCATCGCCCAGGCGCAGCCCGCAAACGCCCCGAAGCCCGACCCGGACGAGGTCAAGGTGTTCCGGGCCGAGGTCACCAAGAAGCAGGTACCCCTGCTGCTGGCGGCCGGCCAGGACGGGCACGAACTCAGTGAGCAGGCGCCCGAGAAGGGCACCGCCACCGTCGAGGTCTACCTCACCGACAAGCAGGCGGCCAGGCTCGAGAAGCAGGGCGTCGAGCTCACCGAACACACCCTTTCGGCCAAGGCCGAGGACCGGGTGCAGGCGGCCTCCGACGCGGTGTTCCGTCCCTACGGCGGCAGCGGCGGCCTGAAGGAGGAGATCGTCCGCACCGGGCAGCAGTACCCGGGCCTGACCAAGGTCGTCTCCATCGGCAAGACGGTGAACGGCCAGGACATCCTCGCGCTCAAACTGACCAAGGACGCGAAGAAGACCAAGGACGGCTCCAAGCCCTCGGTGCTGTACATGTCCAACCAGCACGCCCGGGAATGGATCACGCCGGAGATGACCCGCCGGCTGCTGCACCACTACCTGGACAACTACCGGACCGACAAGCGCGTCAAGAAGATCGTCGACTCCACCGAGCTGTGGTTCGTCCTGTCGGCCAACCCCGACGGCTACGACTACACCTTCCAGGACACCGACAACCGCCTGTGGCGCAAGAACCTGCGGGACGTCAACGGCGACGGCGCGATCTCCACCGGCGACGGCGTCGACCTCAACCGCAACTTCCCCTACAAGTGGGGCTACGACGACGAGGGTTCGTCCCCCAACCCCACCAGCCAGACCTACCGCGGCGCGAGCGCCGGCTCCGAGCCCGAGACCAAGGCGCTCGACGCCTTCGAGAAGCGGATCGGGTTCACGTACGGCATCAACTACCACTCCGCGGCCGAACTGCTGCTCTACGGCGTCGGCTGGCAGGTCGCCACCGACACCCCGGACGACGTCGTCTACAAGGCGCTCGCCGGCACGCCCGACAACTCCGCGGTCCCGGGCTACCACCCGCAGGTGTCCTCGGAGCTGTACACCACCAACGGCGAGGCGGACGGCCACGCGGCGAACGTCAACGGCACGGCGATGTTCACCCCGGAGATGTCGACCTGTCAGACCGCGTCGAACATCGACCCGAACGACCAGTGGAACGCCTCCGACTGCCAGTCGGTCTTCAACTTCCCCGACGACGAGAAGCTGATCCAGCAGGAGTTCACCAAGAACATCCCGTTCGCGCTCTCCGTCGCCGAGTCCGCCGCCCGCCCCGACCAGCCGAAGTCCTCGGTCGGTCTGAGCGCCGCCGACTTCACCCCGGCGCCGTTCACCACGTCGTACGGGCGCGGCGCGGACCAGGAGGTCTCCGTCGTCGTACGGAAGGCGATCCGCGACAAGGAGCTCAAGTACCGCGTCAACGGCGGCCGTACGCAGGACCGGGCGCTCAAGGCCTGGAAGGGCGGCGAGACCTACGGCGGGGACGACAACCTGTACTTCGACGAGTACCGGGCGAAGGTGCGGGGCGGCAGGCCGGGTGACAAGGTCGAGGCCTGGTTCACCGGTGAGACCAAGGCCGGCAAGAAGGTCTCCAGCTCGCACTTCACCTACACGATCGCCGCACGGCCGAAGGCCGACACCCTGGTCGTCGCCGAGGAGGGCGCGGCCGCCACGCAGGCCCAGACCTACGTCGACGCGCTGAAGGCGAACGGGCGCAAGGCGGTCGTCTGGGACGTCGCCGCCCAGGGCGCGCCCGACGCGCTCGGCGTGCTGAGCCACTTCGACACGGTCGTCCACTACACGGGCGCGAGCGTTCCCGGTAACCCGACCCAGCTCGAACTGCGTGCCTTCCTCAACGAGGGCGGCAAGCTGATCGAGGCCGGCGAACTGGCCGGCGGCACCGTCGACCTCGGCGACGGCACCCCGTCCGACGACTTCAGCCAGTACTACCTGGGCGCCTACTCCCGTACGTCGACCCCCGGCGCCACCGGATTCACCGGCTCCGGCGCGCTCGCGGGCGCAGGCGGTGCCCTCGGCGCCGCGGCCGGCAACCCGCTGGACAAGGCGGGCACCTACGGCGTCACCTCCGACGAGCTGCCGGCCGCCACCCACCCGCAGTTCGCCGGCTCCGGCGCCGGGCAGTTCTCCGGGACGGTCAACCCGTACGGTCCGTACGCGGGCGCGTACATGGCCGCCGCGGTGCACACCGACGACGCCTACAAGCGCCTCACCCGCACCATCGACCTCAGCGGTGTCGCCGCGGCGAGCAAGCCCGCCCTGCGCACCCGGCTGCTGTGGGACACCGAGCCCGGCTACGACAACGCGATCGTCGAGGTCCACACCGTCGGCGCCGACGACTGGACCACGCTCCCCGAGACGGGCGGCGCGACCGGCACCGCCGTACCGGCGGAGTGCGGCGCGGGCTTCTACATCGGCGAGCACCCGTGGCTCAAGCACTACCTGACCCTCGGGGCGAACGACTGCACCGCGACCGGCACCACCGGCGCCTGGAACGCCCTCACCGGCGCCTCCAGCGGCTGGCAGCAGGTCGACTTCGACCTGAGCGCCTACGCGGGCAGGAACATCGAGGTCTCGATCAGCTATGTCACCGACCCCGGCACCGGCGGCCACGGCGTCCTCGCCGACGACGCCTCGCTGGTCGTCGGCGGCACGGCCACCGAGACCGAGGGCTTCGAGACCTCGCTCGGCGCCTGGAAGGCCGGCGGACCGCCCGCGGGCAGCCCCGCCGTCCTGAAGGACTGGACCCGCACCGGAGCGCTGTTCCAGACATACGGCGCGATCACCACCGACGACACCGTGCTGCTCGGCTTCGGCCTGGAGCACATGACCTCGGCGGCGGACCGCGAAACGCTCATCGGAAAGGCCCTCGCATCACTTGATCAGTGACACACCGGTCAACGATGTTTGACGCACCGTGACGAAATAAGGGCACAAAACGCCTCAGGTCCGGGCGGTCCGTACCCCTACTGGCGGGTACGGACCGTCCTGCCGTGTATGGGCGGAGTCGATGTCACCGACGGGGCCTCGGAGAGGTAGGGTCGTGGGTGGTCGGGGACATCCCAAATACAGCTCGCCGGCACCGCATGGCCGGCGTACCAACGAGGAGATCGGTTCGTGACGATCCGCGTAGGCATCAACGGCTTTGGCCGCATCGGTCGTAACTACTTCCGCGCGCTGCTGGAGCAGGGTGCTGACATCGAGATCGTGGCTGTCAACGACCTGGGTGACACCGCGACCACCGCTCACCTGCTCAAGTACGACACCATCCTGGGCCGCCTCAAGGCCGAGGTGTCGCACACCGCCGACACGATCACCGTCGACGGCCACACCATCAAGGTGCTGTCCGAGCGCAACCCCGCCGACATCCCGTGGGGCGAGCTCGGCGTCGACATCGTCATCGAGTCGACCGGCATCTTCACGAAGAAGGCCGACGCCGCGAAGCACCTCGCCGGCGGCGCCAAGAAGGTCCTCATCTCGGCTCCGGCCAAGGACGAGGACATCACCATCGTGATGGGCGTCAACCAGGACAAGTACGACCCGGCGAACCACCACGTCATCTCCAACGCCTCCTGCACCACCAACTGTGTGGCGCCGATGGCCAAGGTCCTCGACGAGAACTTCGGCATCGTCAAGGGCCTGATGACCACGGTCCACGCGTACACCAACGACCAGCGCATCCTGGACTTCCCGCACTCGGACCTGCGCCGCGCCCGCGCCGCCGCCGAGAACATCATCCCGACCACGACGGGCGCCGCGAAGGCCACCGCCCTGGTCCTCCCGCAGCTCAAGGGCAAGCTGGACGGCATCGCCATGCGCGTCCCGGTCCCGACCGGCTCGGCCACCGACCTCGTGGTGACGCTCCAGCGCGAGGTCACCAAGGACGAGGTCAACGCCGCGTTCAAGAAGGCCTCCGAGGACGGCGACCTCAAGGGCATCCTGTTCTACACCGAGGACCAGATCGTGTCCTCGGACATCGTCAGCGACCCGGCCTCCTGCACCTTCGACTCCTCCCTGACCATGGTCCAGGAGGGCAACACGGTGAAGATCCTCGGCTGGTACGACAACGAGTGGGGCTACTCCAACCGCCTCGTCGACCTGACGGTCTTCGTCGGCGGTCGGCTCTGACCGTCGGACCAGGCACCACGGTGTGAACGCAGGGCCCGGGCGGCGCAGGGACGCGCCGCCCGGGCCCTGAGTCACGTACAGAACCGCCCTGTCTACGATCACGGAGCAACACCAGCCCTCGGGAGTCCCCTTCATGAAGACGATCGACGAACTCCTCGCCGAAGGAGTGGCCGGCCGGCGGGTCTTCGTCCGCGCCGACCTCAATGTGCCGCTGGACGGCACCACCATCACCGACGACGGCCGGATCCGCGCCGTCCTGCCGACCGTCAAGGCCCTCGCGGAGGCGGGCGCCAAGGTGGTCGTCGCCTCCCACCTGGGCCGCCCCAAGGGCGCCCCGGACCCGGCGTTCTCCCTCGGCCCCGCCGCCACGCGGCTCGGCGAACTCCTCGGCTCCGCCGTGGCCTTCGCGACCGACACGGTCGGCGACTCCGCCCGGCAGACGGTCGCCGCCCTCGCCGACGGCCAGGTCGCCGTCGTCGAGAACCTGCGCTTCAACGCGGGCGAAACCTCCAAGGACGACGTCGAGCGCGGCGCCTTCGCCGACCAGCTCGCCCGGCTCGCGGACGTCTACGTCGGCGACGGCTTCGGTGCCGTGCACCGCAAGCACGCCTCGGTCTACGACCTCCCGGCCCGGCTGCCGCACTACGCCGGCTTCCTCATCGCCACCGAGGTCGGCGTCCTGAAGAAGCTCACCGAGGACGTCCGGCGCCCCTATGTCGTCGCGCTCGGCGGCGCCAAGGTCTCCGACAAGCTCGCCGTCATCGACGAACTGCTCGGCAAGGCCGACCGGCTGCTCATCGGCGGCGGCATGGCGTACACCTTCCTCAAGGCCAAGGGCCACGAGATCGGCACGTCCCTCCTCCAGGAGGACCAGATCCCGGCGGTCCAGGAGTACATCGAGCGCGCGGAGAAGACCGGCGTCGAGCTGGTCCTCCCCGTCGACGTGGTGGTCGCCCCCGCGTTCCCGGACCTGGCCACCAAGGCCCCGGCCGACGCCACGACCGTCACCGCGGACGGCATCCCGGCCGACCGGATGGGCCTGGACATCGGTCCGGAGTCCCGCAAGCTGTACGCATCGAAGATCACCGACGCCGCCACCGTCTTCTGGAACGGCCCGATGGGCGTCTTCGAGCACCCCGATTTCGCCGAGGGCACCAAGGCGGTCGCCCAGGCCCTCCTCGACTCCCCGGCCTTCACGGTCGTCGGCGGTGGCGACTCCGCCGCCGCCGTCCGCCTCCTGGGCTTCGACGAGAACGCATTCGGCCACATCTCGACCGGCGGCGGCGCCTCCCTCGAATACCTCGAGGGCAAGACGCTCCCCGGCCTCGCCGCACTGGAGGACTGACCGCTCATGAGCACCCGTACGCCGCTGATGGCGGGCAACTGGAAGATGAACCTCAACCACCTCGAGGCCATCGCCCACACCCAGAAGCTCGCCTTCGCCCTGTCCGACAAGGACTACGAGGCCGTCGAGGTCGCCGTCCTGCCGCCCTTCACCGACCTGCGCTCCGTGCAGACCCTGGTCGAGGGCGACAAGCTCCCCATCAAGTACGGCGCCCAGGACATCTCGGCCCACGAGTCCGGCGCCTACACCGGCGAGGTCTCCGGACCCATGCTCGCCAAGCTGAAGTGCGCGTACGTGGCCGTCGGCCACTCCGAGCGCCGCCAGTACCACGCCGAGACCGACGAGCAGGTCAACGCCAAGGCCAAGGCCGCCTTCAAGCACGGCATCACCCCCATCCTGTGCGTCGGCGAGGAGCTGGAGGTCCGCGAGGCGGGCAACCACGTCTCCCACACCCTCGCCCAGGTCGAGGGCGGTCTGAAGGACATCCCGGCCGACCAGGCCGAGACCGTCGTGATCGCCTACGAGCCCGTCTGGGCCATCGGCACCGGCAAGGTCTGCGGCGCCGCCGACGCCCAGGAGGTCTGCGCCGCCATCCGAGGCAAGATCGCCGAGCTGTACGACCAGGAGCTGGCCGACAAGGTCCGCATCCAGTACGGCGGCTCCGTCAAGGCCGGCAACGTCGCCGAGATCATGGCCCAGGCCGACATCGACGGCGCCCTGGTCGGCGGTGCCTCGCTGGACGCCGACGAGTTCGTCAAGATCGTGCGCTTCCGCGACCAGTGACCCGAGCTGTGAGTAGGCGGTAGCGGCGATCCGTCGTACCCTTGCGGGGGCATGGCCCAGGTGCCGTGCCCCCGTTGTTATCCGAATCCGAGGAAGTTGGTCCAGCCGTGGTTTTGGGGTTCTCGATCGCCCTGATCGTCTTCAGCCTGCTGCTGATGCTGCTGGTGCTGATGCACAAGGGGAAGGGCGGCGGCCTCTCCGACATGTTCGGTGGCGGCATGCAGTCGTCCGTCGGCGGCTCCTCGGTCGCCGAGCGCAACCTCGACCGCATCACCGTCGTGATCGGTCTGCTCTGGTTCGCGTGCATCATCGTCCTCGGCATCCTCATGAAGACGAACAGCTGAGCGCGGACGAACAGCTGATCAGCCTCTCACAGGCACGCACAATCCGTACGTAAGGCCCCATGTTCGGTACGCGCAGCTGAGCGCGGCCTATCATGGGGCTTGCGTCTATGTGCCGGAGCTGTAACTCCAATCACTGGACGCGCGTTGGGCCTTACGTAGACTGAGGCGCTCGCAGCGAAGCGAAACGCCGACTCGCTTTGCGGCACCATCACGCAGGGAGTTACGACCGTGGCAAGTGGCAACGCGATCCGAGGAAGCCGGGTCGGGGCGGGGCCGATGGGCGAGGCCGAGCGGGGCGAGTCCGCGCCCCGACTGCGCATCTCCTTCTGGTGCTCCAACGGGCACGAGACGCAGCCCAGCTTCGCCAGCGACGCGCAGGTTCCCGACACCTGGGACTGCCCGCGCTGCGGCTTCCCGGCCGGACAGGACCGGGACAACCCCCCGGACCCGCCGCGCACCGAGCCCTACAAGACGCACCTCGCCTATGTGCGGGAGCGGCGCAGCGACGCGGACGGCGAGGCGATCCTCGCCGAGGCGCTCGCCAAACTGCGGGGCGAAATCTAGGAGTTGACACCGGCCGGGTGCCCGACAGGCACCTGGCCGGACCTGTTTCGCCCGCCGTGGCCGACCGCCTCCCGGCCCGTTGTCAGTGGTCTCCTCTAACGTTCTTTCCGTGGGTTCCCGCTGCGCGGTGAACCGGCGAACGGGGGAGGGGATTCATGACGGGGGTCGAGACGGGCCAGAAGCGGGCGCCCGCCTGGCGCGGGGGTTTCGGACGGCTGTGGAGCGCCGCCGTGATCTCCCGCTTCGGGGACGCGCTGCGCACGACCGCCCTGCCGCTGCTCGCCGTGCGGCTCACGGACGAGCCACTGGCCGTCGCCTCCGTGACCGCCTGCGCCTATCTCCCCTGGCTGCTGTTCGGCCTGCTCGGCGGGGCCGTCGCCGACCGGGTGGACCAGCGGCGCGCCATGTGGGCCGTCGACACCGTACGAGGACTGCTCGTCGCCGCCTTCGCGCTCGCCGTGGGCCTCGGCCACGCCTCCGTCCCGCTGCTGATCGCCCTAGCGTTCCTGCTGACCACCTTGCAGACCCTCTTCGACAACGCTGCGACGGCCCTGCTGCCCTCCCTGGTGCCCCGCTCGGCCCTGGGCGGCGCCAACGCCCGGCTGCTGACCGGCCAGCAACTGGCCGGCGGCCTCCTGGCCGGACCGTTCGTGCCCGTGCTGCTCGGCATCGGCGCCTTCATGCCGTTCGCCGCCGACGCGGGCACCTATCTGCTGGCCGCAGCCCTGGTCGCCTCCCTGCGGACACGCCCGCCCGAGCGGGAGCCGCGCCCCTCGGGCAGCACCCTGCGCAAGGAGATGGGCGACGGACTGCGCCACCTCTGGCAGGACCGCGTCCTGCGCGCGATCTGCTCCGCCACCCTGCTGTGCAACATCGGCATGGGCGCCCTCATCGCCACCCTGGTGCTGCACGTGACGCGCTGGCTGCACGCGGACACCACCGGATACGCCGCCGCCATGACGGCGTACGCCCTCGGCAGCCTCGCCGGCGGCCTGCTCGCCCAGCGCGTCGCGCTCCGTGTCGGCCGGGCCCGGGCCCTGCTGCTCGGCGGCACCGTCCAGACCGCCGCACTGGTGCTGATGGGCACCGTCCGGCATCTCGGCGCGCTTCTCGCCGGCATGCTGCTGCTCGGGATCATGAACATGGTGTGGAACGTCAACCAGGTCACGCTGATCCAGCAGCGCAGCCCCGAGTCCATGGTCGGCCGTATCTCCTCGGCCTTCCGTACGGCGTCCACGTCCGGCGCTCCGACCGGTGCCCTCCTCGGCGGGGCGGCCGCCGACGTCCTCGGGCTGAACGCGCCCGCGCTGCTGGCGGCCGCGCTCTTCGGCCTGGCCGTCGCCGCGTTGATACCCGCGGGCCGGGCGGACGTACCTGTTGTTGCCCCGCAGGACGGTTCCGCGTCCGCTCGCGTGACGCGCTGATCAACTAGGTTGGGACCGGCGGGGCAAGCCGTGCGAGGCAGCACGGACAGGCAAGGAAGGGCTGAAGTCCGACATGAACGCAGACGGCCGTACGAGGCTCAACCAGACGCCCGAGTGGACGGCTCTGGCCAAGCATCGCGAGGAACTCGGCGAGGTACAGCTGCGCGAGCTGTTCGCCGCCGACCCCGAACGCGGCGGCGGATACACCGTGCAGGTCGGCGACCTGCACATCGACTACTCCAAGCACCTCGTCACCGACGAGACGCTGCGGCTGCTGCGCGAGCTGGCCGAGGCGGCCGACGTCTTCGGCCTCAGGGACGCCATGTTCCGCGGCGAGAAGATCAACACCACCGAGGACCGTGCGGTGCTGCACACCGCCCTGCGCGCCCCGGCCGACGCGGTGATCGAGGTCGACGGGGAGAACGTGGTCCCCGCCGTCCACGCCGTCCTGGACAAGATGGCCGACTTCGCGGGCCGTGTGCGCTCCGGCGAGTGGACCGGCCACACCGGCCGGCGCATCAGGAACGTCGTCAACATCGGCATCGGCGGCTCCGACCTCGGCCCGGCGATGGCCTTCGAGGTGCTGCGCAGCTACACCGACCGTGACCTCACGGTCCGTTTCGTGTCGAACGTCGACGGCGCCGACCTGCACGAGGCCACCCGCGACCTGGACCCGGCCGAGACGCTGTTCATCATCGCGTCCAAGACCTTCACCACCATCGAGACGATCACCAACGCCACCTCGGCCCGCACCTGGCTCCTCGAGGGCCTCGGCGGCGACGTGAAGGCGGTCGCGCGGCACTTCGTGGCGCTGTCGACGAACGCGGAGAAAGTCGCGGACTTCGGCATCGACACGGCCAACATGTTCGAGTTCTGGGACTGGGTCGGCGGCCGCTACTCCTACGACTCGGCGATCGGTCTCTCCCTGATGATCGCCATCGGCGCGGACCGCTTCCGCGAGATGCTCGACGGCTTCCGCACCGTCGACGAGCACTTCCGCACCGCCCCCGCCGAGTCCAATGTGCCGCTGCTGCTCGGCCTGTTGGGCATCTGGTACGGCAACTTCCACGACGCCCAGTCGCACGCCGTGCTGCCCTACAGCCACTATCTGTCCAAGTTCGCCGCCTATCTCCAGCAGCTGGACATGGAGTCGAACGGCAAGTACGTCGGCCGCGACGGCAAGGAGGTCGACTGGCAGACCGGCCCGGTCGTCTGGGGCACGCCCGGCACCAACGGGCAGCACGCCTACTACCAGTTGATCCACCAGGGCACGAAGCTGATCCCGGCGGACTTCATCGGCTTCGCCCGCCCGGTCGACGAGCTGAGCGACGAACTCAAGGCGCAGCACGACCTGTTGATGGCCAACTTCTTCGCCCAGACCCAGGCGCTCGCCTTCGGCAAGACGCCCGGAGAGGTGCGCGCGGAGGGCGTGCCCGAGGAACTGGTGGCCCACAAGACGTTCAAGGGCAACCACCCGACGACCACGATCCTCGCCGCCGAGCTGACCCCGTCGGTCCTCGGCCAACTCGTCGCGCTCTACGAGCACAAGGTGTTCGTGCAGGGCGCCGTGTGGAACATCGACTCCTTCGACCAGTGGGGCGTGGAGCTCGGCAAGGTCCTCGCCAAGCGCGTCGAGCCCGCACTGACCGAAGGCGCCGAGGTCCCCGGCCTGGACGCATCGACCAAGGCGCTGGTCGCCAAGTACCGCGAGCTGCGGGGCCGCTAGCCGACAACATCCCGTGTGTAGACTCCCGGGCGATCATGTACACGATTGCTCGGGAGCCTCAGTGGGCAACGCACACCGCAGGCGCTGGACCGACGGCGACCTGACGGCCGGGTCCTACCTGCTGCCGCATCGCGCGGCGCGGGCGGTGTTCCACCCCGCCTGGATCCCGGACGCGCTCGACCCGACCGTGGAGCGGCTCAAGCGGGCCAGGGTCGCCGTCGGATTCGTCGCGGCCCTCGGCGTCCACCTGGTCATCGAGACCGGGTTCTCCTGGGTGGATCTGCCGAGGAACGCCACGATCGCGGCGATCGTGCTGTTCTGTGTCACCCCGCTGACGACCGGCGTGATGCTCCTGGTCTGGCGGCGCGGCGGCACCGTGCGCCGGATGCGGGCGCGCCTCTTCGACACGGTCAAACTGCTCTCACTCTTCACCGCCTCGGCCTTGGTCTGCTTTGAGCTGTTCGTATTCGGCGAGAAGGTGGGGACGATCCCGAAGATCGTCCTGAGCGGCCTGGGCCTGTGGATGCTCCTCTTCCTGATCTGGGGTGCTGTCCAGCTCACCGGCAACTTCTTCGGCACCGCCGCGGTGCACCGCTGTCTGCCGCCCCTGCTCGCCACCGTGACGAGCTGGGTGCCGGCCGTTTCCGACCTGGTGGGCAGTGATGAGCGCGGCATGGACAACTTCGTCGGTGTCGTGTGCATCCTGTCCGCCCCGGTGACGGTCACGGCGATCGGCCTGCTGGAGGCCCATCGCCTCAAAAAGCACTACGGCATCCGCCTCATGGCCCACCCGGCCACCTTCCGACCTGCCCCGGCACCGCGGTCGGCGGCGTACCTGCCTCAGCAGGGCAACCCGTTCAGCCCCCACAACGGACGGAACCCGTACGGCGCTTGACCGTACGGGTTCCGTGAGCGGGGTGTCTCAGGGAGACGCCGGCGGGTACAGCGACCTCGGCAGCTGGGAGGCCGCCGCCTGGTCCAGGAGCCACAGGGTGCGGGCCCGGCCGCGGGCGCCCGCCGCCGGGGCCTGGATCTCGCCCGCGCCGGAGAGGGCGATCGCCGCGGCGTTCGCCTTGTCCTCGCCCGCCGCGAGCAGCCACACCTCACGGGCCGCCCGGATGGCCGGCAGGGTCAGCGTGACCCGGGTCGGCGGGGGCTTGGGCGCGCCGTGCACCCCGACCACCGTGCGCTCGGTCTCCCGTACGGCCGGCAGCTCGGGGAAGAGCGAGGCCACATGGGTGTCCGGGCCGACGCCCAGCATCAGGACGTCGAAGGTGGGCACGGTGCCGTGGTTCTCGGGGCCGGCCGCACGGGCCAGCTCCTGCGCGTACGCCTCCGCGGCGGTCTCGACGTCGGCGCCGTACGGACCGTCGGACGCGGGCATGGCGTGCACGCGCTTCGGGTCCAGGGGGACGGCGTCCAGCAGGGCCTCACGGGCCTGGGTGACGTTGCGTTCCGGGTCGCCCTCGGGCAGGAACCGCTCGTCGCCCCACCACAGGTCGAGCCGGCCCCAGTCGATCGCGTCCCGGGCGGGCGCGGACGCCAGTGCGGCCAGCAGACCGTTGCCGTTGCGGCCGCCGGTGAGGACCACGGACGCGAAGCCCCGGGAGGCCTGCGCGTCCACGATCCGTGTGATCAGACGGGCCGCGGCGGCCTGCGCCATCAGCTCCTTGTCGCGGTGCACGACCAGCTGCGGGGCGTTCACCGTGCGGCCTTCCCGGAGAGACCGGAAGGGACCGGCTTCAGCGGTGCCGACGCCTGCCCTTCCTTCCCGGCAGCTTCCGTAGGCCCTTCGACGCCGTCCCGATCTCCTTTGGCCGGCTCGGTCCCGGTGTCACCCTCGCCCTCGGCCGGCTCGGCCTCCGCCTTGCCGACCGCCGCCTCGGCCTGTTCCACAGCCGCCCCGGCCTTCTCGACCGCGGCCATGGCCCGCGCGACCGCGTCCCCGCCCGGCGAGGCCGCCGGAACCGAGGCCGCCGGAACCGAGGCCGCCGGGGCCGCGGCCGACGCGTTCAGCCGCTCCACCCCGAACCGCAGGGCGGAGGCGTACGTGTCGTCCGGGTCCAGCCGGCGCAGCTCCTCCGCGATCAGCTCGGCCGTGTCGCGGCGCTTGAGCGCCACCGCGCGGTCGGGCTGGCCCTCGATGGAGAGGGTGGCCAGCGAGCCGTCGGCCCGGTCCAGGACGATCGGCCCGGAGGAGGTCGCCATGCGGACGGCGGTGAGCCCGGGGCCGCCCGACAGCGAGCGCCTGACGGGCACGTCCAGCCGGTCCGCGAGCCACATCGCCAGCAGCTCGCAGCTCGGGTTGAACTCCTCGCCCTCCACCTCGACCGACTCCACCTCGCAGGTGACCTGGTCCAGCGCCGCGGCCAGCATCGAACGCCAGGGCGTGATGCGGGTCCACGACAGGTCCGTGTCACCGGGGGTGTAGGTGTCGGAGCGGGCGCCGAGCTCGCGCACCGGCTGCTCGGAGGCGTAGGTGTCGGTGACGCGGCGCTGGGCCAGCGCGCCGAGCGGGTCGGCGGCCGGGTCGAGCGGGGCGTTCACCGGCCACCACACGACGACCGGGGCGTCCGGCAGCAGCAGCGGCAGCACCACCGACTGGGCGTGGTCGGACACCTCGCCGTACAGCCGCAGCACGACCGTCTCGCCGGTGCCCGCGTCCGCGCCCACCCGCACCTCGGCGTCCAGCCGGGACTGCGTGCGGTCGCGGGGTGAGCGCGAGACGCGCCGGATGACCACGAGCGTGCGCGAGGGGTGCTCGTGGGAGGCGTCGCCTGCGGCCTTGAGCGCGTCGTACGCGTTCTCCTCGTCGGTGACGACGACGAGTGTGAGCACCATGCCCACGGCCGGGGTGCCGATCGCCCGGCGGCCCTGCACCAGCGCCTTGTTGATCTTGCTGGCGGTGGTGTCCGTGAGGTCTATCTTCATGGCCGGCGCCAGCTCCGTCCGTCTCGTTCGAGCATCTGGTCCGCCTCGACGGGGCCCCAGGTACCGGCCGGGTACTGCGCGGGCCTGCCGTTCTCGTCCCAGTACCGCTCGATCGGGTCGAGGATCTTCCAGGACAGCTCCACCTCTTCCGTGCGGGGGAAGAGGTTCGAGTCGCCGAGCAGCACGTCGAGGATGAGGCGCTCGTACGCCTCGGGCGAGGACTCCGTGAACGACTCGCCGTAGGCGAAGTCCATGGACACGTCCCGGATCTCCATGGAGGTGCCGGGCACCTTGGAGCCGAAGCGGACGGTCACGCCCTCGTCGGGCTGGACGCGGATGACGATCGCGTTCTTGCCGAGCTCCTCCGTCGCCGTGTGGTCGAAGGGGGAGTGCGGGGCGCGCTGGAAGACGACCGCGATCTCGGTGACCCGGCGGCCGAGCCGCTTGCCGGTGCGCAGATAGAAGGGGACGCCCGCCCAGCGGCGGTTGTCGACCTGCACCTTGATGGCGGCGTAGGTGTCGGTCTTCGACCGCGGGTCGATGCCGTCCTCTTCGAGATAGCCGATGGCCTTCTCGCCGCCCTGCCACCCGGCCGCGTACTGGGCGCGCACGGTGTCCCGGCCCAGGTCCTCGGGCAGCCGTACCGCGCCGAGCACCTTGGTCTTCTCCGCGGCCAGCGCGTCCGCGTCGAAGGAGGCGGGCTCCTCCATCGCGGTGAGCGCCATCAGCTGCAGCAGGTGGTTCTGGATGACGTCACGGGCGGCGCCGATGCCGTCGTAGTAACCGGCCCGGCCGCCGATGCCGATGTCCTCGGCCATCGTGATCTGGACGTGGTCCACGAACGACCGGTTCCAGATCGGCTCGAACATCGTGTTGGCGAACCGCAGCGCCAGGATGTTCTGGACGGTCTCCTTGCCCAGATAGTGGTCGATGCGGAAGACCTGGTCCGGGGCGAAGACCTCGTGGACGACCTTGTTGAGCTCCTCCGCGGAGGCCAGGTCGTGCCCGAACGGCTTCTCGATGACCGCGCGCCGCCAGGACTCCTTCGTCTGGTCGGCCAGCCCGTGCTTCTTCAGCTGCTGGATGACCACCGGGAAGGACCGCGGCGGCACGGACAGGTAGAAGGCGAAGTTGCCGCCCGTGCCCTGTGCCTTGTCGAGCTCCTCGATCGTCGCGCGCAGCCGCTCGAAGGCGTCGTCGTCGTCGAAGGTGCCCTGCACGAAGCGCATGCCCTGGATGAGCTGCTGCCAGACCTCCTCACGGAAGGGCGTGCGGGCGTGCTCCTTGACGGCGTCGTGGACCTCCTGCGCGAAGTCCTCGTGCGCCCACTCGCGGCGGGCGAACCCGACCAGCGAGAAACCCGGCGGCAGCAGACCCCGGTTGGCGAGGTCGTACACGGCGGGCATGAGCTTCTTGCGGGACAGGTCGCCCGTGACACCGAAGATGACCAGGCCCGACGGCCCCGCGATACGCGGGAGCCGTCGGTCGGCGGGGTCACGAAGCGGGTTCGCTCCGGAACCGGAAAGGGGAGGCAAGGATTCAGCCCTCCGAAGGCGCGAGGCGCTCCAGCTCGGCCTCGGTCGACTTGAGCAGGTCGTTCCAGGACGCCTCGAACTTCTCGACGCCCTCGTCCTCCAGCAGCTGTACCACCTCGTCGTACGAGATGCCCAGCCGCTCGACGGCGTCGAGGTCCGCGCGGGCCTGCTCGTAGGTGCCGGCGACGGTGTTGCCGGTGATCTCGCCGTGCTGCTCGGTCGCCTGGAGGGTGGCCTCCGGCATGGTGTTGACCGTGTTCGGCGCGACGAGCTCGTCGACGTACAGGGTGTCCTTGTACGCCGGGTCCTTCACACCGGTGGAGGCCCACAGCGGACGCTGCTTGTTGGCGCCGGCGCTCTCCAGCTTGCTCCAGCGCTCGGTGCCGAAGACCTCTTCGTACGCCTCGTAGGCGAGCCGGGCGTTGGCGACGGCGGCCTTGCCGCGCGCGGCCTTCGCCTCGTCGGTGCCCAGCGCGTCCAGGCGCTTGTCGATCTCGGTGTCCACACGGGACACGAAGAACGACGCCACCGAGTGGATCAGTGAGAGGTCGAGACCCTTCTCCCTGGCCTTCTCCAGACCGGCCAGGTAGGCGTCCATCACCTCGCGGTAGCGCTCCAGCGAGAAGATCAGCGTGACGTTGACGCTGATGCCGTTGCCGATGACCTCGGTGATCGCCGGCAGACCCGCCTTGGTGGCCGGGATCTTGATGAGCGTGTTGGGGCGGTCGACCAGCCAGGCCAGCTGCTTGGCCTCGGCGACCGTCGCGCGGGTGTTGTGCGCCAGGCGCGGGTCGACCTCGATCGACACCCGGCCGTCCTGACCGCCGGTGGCGTCGAAGACCGGGCGCAGGATGTCGGCCGCGTCCCGGACGTCCGCCGTGGTGATCATGCGGATGGCCTCGTCGACGGTGACCTTGCGGGCCGCGAGGTCGGCGACCTGCTCCTCGTACCCGTCGCCGCCGCTGATCGCCTTCTGGAAGATCGACGGGTTGGTGGTGACGCCCACGACGTGCTGCTGGTCGATCAGCTCGGCCAGGTTGCCGGACGTGATCCGCTTGCGCGACAGGTCGTCCAGCCAGATCGCGACGCCCTCCTCGGAGAGGCGCTTCAGTGCGTCTGTCATGGAATTACATCTCCTACGTGTCGTATATGAGCGTCAGCGCCGGGCGTCGGCGAGAGATTCCCGCGCCTTGTCGATCGACTTCTTTGCCTCATCGGCAACGTGCTCGGCATTGAAGCCGTACTCCTGGAAAAGGACCTTGCCGTCGGCCGAAGCACCGAAGTGTTCCAGGGAAACGATGCGGCCGGCGTCCCCGACGTACTTGTGCCAGGTCAGACCGATACCGGCCTCGACCGCGACACGGGCCTTCACGGACGGCGGGAGGACACTGTCGCGGTACTCGCGCGACTGCTCCTCGAACCACTCCACGGACAGCATGGACACGACGCGGGTGGGCACCCCGTCGGCCTCCAGCCGCTCGCGCGCCTCGACGGCCACGTGCACCTCGGAACCGGTGGCGACGAGGACGACCTCCGGCGAACCGTTCGACGCCTCGAAGAGGATGTAACCGCCACGAGCGGCATCCTCGTTGGGCTCGTACGTCGGCACGCCCTGACGGGTCAGCGCGAGGCCGTGCGGGGCGCCCTTGCCGAACACCTTGGTCCAGCGCCGGAGGATCTCGCGCCAGGCGATCGCGGTCTCGTTGGCGTCGGCCGGGCGGACCACGTTCAGGCCCGGGATGGCGCGCAGCGAGGCGAGGTGCTCGACGGGCTGGTGCGTCGGGCCGTCCTCACCGAGACCGATCGAGTCGTGCGTCCACACGTACGTCACCGGCAGGTGCATCAGCGCCGACAGCCGCACCGCGTTGCGCATGTAGTCGGAGAACACGAGGAACGTGCCGCCGTAGACACGGGTGTTGCCGTGCAGCGCGATGCCGTTCATCTCCGCGGCCATGGAGTGCTCGCGGATGCCGAAGTGGATCGTGCGGCCGTACGGGTCCGCCTCGGGCAGCGGGTTGTCCGCCGGGAGGAACGACGAGGTCTTGTCGATCGTCGTGTTGTTGGAGCCCGCGAGGTCGGCCGAGCCGCCCCACAGCTCGGGGATGATCGCGCCGAGCGCCTGGAGCACCTTGCCGGACGCGGCACGCGTGGCGACACCCTTGCCGGGCTCGAAGACCGGGAGCTTCTCCTCCCAGCCGGCCGGCAGCTCGCCCGCGGCGATCCGGTCGAACTCGGCGGCCCGCTCGGGGTTGTTGTCCCGCCACAGCTGGAAGGACTTCTCCCACTGAGCCTTCGCGTCCGCGCCGCGCTCCAGCGCCCCCCGGGTGTGGGCGATGACCTCGTCGGCGACCTCGAAGGACTGCTCCGGGTCGAAGCCGAGGACGCGCTTGGTCGCGGCCACCTCGTCGTCGCCGAGCGCCGAGCCGTGCGCGGCCTCGGTGTTCTGCGCGTTCGGGGCGGGCCAGGCGATGATCGAGCGCATCGCGATGAAGGACGGCTTGTCCGTCACCTTCTTCGCTTCCTCGACCGCGTTGTAGATCGCGTGCGGGTCGAGGTCGCCGTCCGGCTTCGGGGCGATCCGCTGCACATGCCAGCCGTAGGCCTCGTACCGCTTGACGGTGTCCTCGGAGACGGCCGTCTCGGTGTCACCCTCGATCGAGATGTGGTTGTCGTCCCACAGCAGGACCAGGTTGCCCAGCTTCTGGTGGCCGGCCATCGAGGACGCCTCGGCGGCGATGCCCTCCTGGAGGCAGCCGTCACCCGCGATCACGTACACGAAGTGGTCGAAGGGGGACTCGCCCTGCGGGGCCTCCGGGTCGAACAGACCGCGCTCGTAGCGGGCGGCCATCGCCATGCCGACGGCGTTGGCGACACCCTGGCCCAGCGGGCCGGTGGTGGTCTCGACACCCACTGTGTGGCCGTACTCGGGGTGACCGGGGGTCTTCGAACCCCACGTACGGAAGGCCTTCAGATCGTCCAGCTCAAGGCCGAAACCGGCCAGGTAGAGCTGGGTGTAGAGGGTCAGGGACGAATGGCCCGCGGACAGCACGAAACGGTCGCGGCCCACCCAGTCGGCGTCCGCCGGGTCGTGCCGCATCACCTTCTGGAAGAGGGTGTAGGCGGCGGGGGCCAGGCTCATCGCCGTACCGGGATGGCCGTTGCCGACCTTCTGTACGGCGTCGGCGGCCAGGACGCGGGCGGTGTCGACGGCCCGCTGATCCAATGCGGTCCACTCGAGGTCTGTGGTGGTCGGCTTGGTGCTCACCCTGGGTCAGGGCTCCTCTCCACATGTCGAATACCGGCTGTTCCGGGCACGCGCCCACCGGCTGCCGGGGGACTGGATGCCCACCGGCCGCTGTCGAGCCTACCCCTGCGGGGACGTGCGTTTTTTCGAGTCATTCCAGACTGCCGGGCCTTGCTGCGATCCGCCCACCGGATGGCCGGAACCGCATTCGGCACATGAATACGGAGCCGCTCATCTGACTGCTCAATCGAGCCCCAGTACGACTCATGGGAAGCCCCCCGCACCCCCTCCCCCACCCCCTCCTCCGGGCCCCTCCCAACACGACCCCACCCCCGCGAAGGCCGGGGTATGGGCAACGTCTACAGTGGCGTGGTACGCGTGAGCCTTTACCCCGCATTCACATGGGGAGGCTTGCTGGGAGTCTCTGTCAGGGGTGTGCGTGACGGCCGTTGAATCCCGTCCAGTGGGTGGGGGTACCACCCACGCCCATTGGGCAGTGGGGGAGATCGGGACGAGCCAGAGCCCGAGCCGGCGGCGGCCGTTCGGTGCCCGGGTCAAGGCGTTCGTGGAGCTGACCAAGCCGCGGATCATCGAGCTGCTGCTGATCACCACCGTTCCGGTGATGTTCCTGGCGCAGCAGGGTGTGCCCGACCTCGGCCTGGTGCTGATCACCTGCCTCGGCGGCTACCTCTCCGCGGGCGGCGCCAACGCGCTGAACATGTACATCGACCGCGACATCGACGCCCTGATGGACCGCACCTCACAGCGTCCGCTGGTCACCGGCATGGTCAGCCCGCGCGAGTGCCTCGCCTTCGGCATCACCCTCGCGGTCGTCTCGACCCTTCTCTTCGGTCTGGCCGTCAACTGGCTGTCCGCCTGGCTGTCCCTCGGAGCGCTCCTCTTCTACGTCGTCGTGTACACGATGATCCTCAAGCGGCGCACCGCGCAGAACATCGTGTGGGGCGGCATCGCCGGCTGTATGCCGGTGCTGATCGGCTGGTCGTCGGTGACGAACTCCCTGTCCTGGGCCCCGGTCGTCCTCTTCCTCGTGATGTTCTTCTGGACGCCGCCGCACTACTGGCCGCTGTCCATGAAGGTCAGGGACGACTACGCGCGCGTGGGCGTCCCGATGCTGCCGGTCATCGCCTCCAACAAGGTCGTCGCCAGGCAGATCGTGATCTACAGCTGGGTGATGGTCGCGGTGTCGCTGCTGCTCACCCCGCTCGGCTACACCGGCTGGTTCTACACGGCCGTCGCGCTGGTGGCGGGCGGCTGGTGGCTGTGGGAGGCGCACGCCCTGCAGAACCGCGCGAAGGCCGAGGTGACGGGCGGCAAGCTGAAGGAGATGCGGCTGTTCCACTGGTCCATCACCTATGTCTCGCTGCTGTTCGTGGCGGTCGCGGTGGACCCCTTCCTGCGCTAGCTCCTTCCTGCCCCAGCCCCTTCCGGCGCCGCGGCCGGGGNGGGGTGCGTGGTCAAGGCCACGCACCCCGGCCGTCGCCGTTTGATCTACCCGTCGGTAGCATCCTGACCATGGCAGACACGGCAGACACGCAGCAGGTTGACGCGAAGGACGGGCGCCGCGTCGCCCGGCTCGCGAAGCAGATCAGCGCCTTCTCGAAGCAGCACGGCGGGGCCGAGGGCCAGGTCGCGTACATCGGGGAACGCGGGGCGAGGATCGTCCTCGTCGGCGAGGACGGCGGCTGGGGCGACCTCGTGGCGCCCTCGGTGGAGATCGCCGAGAAGGCCGTGGAGAAGGCCGGCATCACCGTCCACGAGTCCTTCGACGGCGAGTTCGCGGCGAAGGTGCGGACCGGGCCGTACGAATGGACGCGCATGGCCGGAATCCAGGTGGGCGGACCGAGCAACGGCTGACCCACCCAACACCTGACACCGGGTTCACCCGTTAGGACCTTCAGCGGTACGAGGTCCAGTCACGGGAGTCCCGATGATCGAAACGCCGTCCCTGGTGGACCAGTACTGCCACGGCGTGCTCAGAACGGAGCTGGGTCTCGGCACCTTCGAGGCCCGGCTGGCCCGTACCGAGGGCCCGCCCGCACCCGGTACGACCCTCTTCGACACCCAGACCGGGTTCGCCGTACGCCGCTGGTGCCCCCCGCTGCTCGGCCTGGAACCGCACTGCACACCCGCCAGCTATCTCGCCCGGCGCCGTGAACTCGGCGTACTGGAATCGGGCCGCAGACTGCTGCGCGGCAGCGGCATCACGACCTACCTCGTCGACACCGGACTGCCCGGCGACCTCACCGGCCCCGCCGAGTTGGCCTCCGCCGCGGCCGCCGAGGCCCGTGAGATCGTCCGCCTCGAACTCCTGGCCGAACAGGTCGCCGACACCTCCGGCACCGTCGAGGCGTTTCTCGCCAATCTCGCCGAGGCGGTCCACTCGGCCGCCGCCGGCGCCGTCGCCTTCACCTCCGTCGCCGGCGTCCGGCACGGCCTCGCCCTGGCGCCGGAACCGCCCGGCCCCGGCGAGGTGCGGGGCGCCGCGGGCCGCTGGCTGGCCGCCCGCCGCGTCGGCGGCGAGTTGAGCGACCCCGTGCTGCTACGGCATCTGCTGTGGATCGCCGTCGCCTCCGGACTGCCGCTCCAGCTGCACGCCGGGCTCGCCGAGCCGGGCCTGCGCGTCGACCGCACCGACCCCGCGCTGCTGACCGACTTCGTTCGCGCCACCGCGGGCCTCGGCACCGACCTCGTCCTGCTCCACGGCTACCCCTACCACCGCCATGCGGCCCATCTCGCCGCCGTCTTCCCGCACGTGTACGCCGACTCCGGCGCCGCGCTCGTGCGCACCGGCGCCCGCGCCGCGACGGTCCTCGCGGAGATCCTGGAACTGGCCCCCTTCGGCAAGATCCTGTTCTCCAGCGGGGCGCAGGCCCTGCCCGAGCTGCACGTGGTGGGCGCACGGTTGTTCCGCGAGGCCCTGGGCCGGGTCCTGGGCGGCTGGGTCGCCGAGGGCGCGTGGTCCCTGACGGACGCCCAGCGGGTGGCGGGGATGGTGGCGGAGGGGAACGCCCGGCGGGTGTACGGGCTGGGGTGACCGCGACCGAGCCTTCCTCCGCTGCGGTTCGGCAGCACCCCAGAGGGGCGCGGGGAACTGCGCGACCAGCCACAACGACGCCGCAGACGAAAGACGGCGCATGGCGCGGCCTGTCCAGCGGAGCGCTCAGGCGTTCGAGCCGACCGCGGCCTCCGCCGCCGGGCCCGGCAGGTCGGCCGTCGCCCCCGGGCGCTCGCGCAGCGCCAGCAGCACCAGCAGTACCCAGATCCACATCAGCGCCGAGCCGAGCATGTGCAGGCCCACCAGCACCTCGGGGAGGTTCGTGAAGTACTGGACGTACCCGATGACGCCCTGCGCGAGCAGCATGAGGAACAGCTCCCGGGTGCGGTTCAGCGGGCCCCGCGGAGCGTCGACCGCCTTGAGGATGAACCACAGGGCGAAGGTCAGCGTCACCACGATCCACGCGAGCACCGCGTGCAGCTTGGACACCGTCTCCCAGTCCAGCGGCATCCGCTCGACCTCGCTGGAGTCACCCGCGTGCGGGCCCGCGCCGGTCACCACGGTGCCGACGGCGATCAGCAGCGCCGAGGCCGCGACCAGGAACCACACCAGCTGCTGCACCGGCTTGCCGACCAGCGGCCGGGGCTGCCCGTCGCCCTCCCGGGTGCGCTGCCACATCACCGCGGCGACGGCGATCAGCGCCGAGGTGAGCAGGAAGTGCGCCGCGACCGTGTACGGGTTGAGGCCGACCAGCACCACGATCCCGCCGAGGACCGCGTTGCTCATCACCAGCCAGAACTGCGCCCACCCCAGCCGGGTCAGCCCCGCGCGCCGCGGCTTCTCGGAGCGGGCGGCGATGATCGCCCAGCCGACGGCGGCGCACAGGACGTACGTCAGCATGCGGTTGCCGAACTCGATGGCACCGTGGAGGCCCATCGCACTGGTCGCGGTGAGCGAGTCGGCGGTGCACTTGGGCCAGGTCGGGCAGCCGAGGCCGGAGCCGGTGAGGCGTACGGCACCGCCGGTGACCACGATGACCACCGCCATCACGAGCGCGGACAGGGCCGCCCGCTGAACCGTCCGGGGGGCGGGGGTCCAGCGTTCGGAAATGAAGGCGAGCGGGTTGCGCACGGCCGCCAGGGCGTCGGCGCGGGTCACGTTTGGCACGCACACCATCGTAGGCCGCCGCTTGTGCACGCTTTCACGAGGGTCGGGTCTCGACGAGGGCCGAGTCCAGAAGGGGTTGCGGAGCGCGCACACCCAAGCGGCCGCGTGCCCGCCTCACTCCCAGCGGAAGAACCGCCCCGCCGCAGCGAGCCCGGCCACCGCCCACGCCGCCAGGATCCCCAGGTCCCCCCACGGCATGCCCGCGCCGTGCTGGAGGACGTCCCGCAGGCCGTCGGAGAGGGCCGAGATCGGCAGCAGGCCGAGGACGTCCTGGGCGGCGGAGGGGAACTTGTCCAGCGGGACGACGACCCCGCCGCCCATGAGCAGCAGCAGGAAGACCAGGTTGGCGGCGCCCAGGGTCGCCTCCGCCTTCAGGGTGCCCGCCATCAGCAGACCGAGGCCGGAGAAGGCCGCCGTGCCGAGGACGAGGAGGAGCAGGACGGCGAGGGGGTTGCCGTGCGGGTCCCAGCCCAGCGCGAAGGCGATCACCGTCAGCAGGACGACCTGGAGGACCTCGGTGACCAGCACGGACACGGTCTTCGCCGCCATCAGCCCCCAGCGGGGGAGTGGGGAGGACGCGAGCCGCTTCAGGACGCCGTAGCGGCGCTCGAAGCCCGTCGCGATGGCCTGGCCCGTGAAGGCCGTGGACATGACGGCCAGGGCGAGGATGCCGGGGGCGAGGAAGTCCACCGCCTCGCCCGCGCCGGTGTCGACGATGTCCACGCTGCTGAACAGCACCAGCAGCAGCGTCGGGATCACCACGGTGAGCAGCAGCTGCTCACCGTTGCGCAGGAGCATCCTCGTCTCCAGCGCCGCCTGCGCCGCGATCATGCGGGGGAGGGGGGCCGCGCCCGGCTTGGGCGTGTAGGTGCCGGTGGCGGTCACGAGCGCAGCTCCTTGCCGGTCAGTTCCAGGAAGACGTCCTCCAGGGTGTGGCGTTCGACCGAGATCCGGTCGGGCATCACGCCGTGCTGCGCGCACCACGACGTGACCGTGGCCAGCAGCTGTGGGTCGACCTTGCCCGTCACCCGGTACGAGCCCGGTGTCAGCTCGTCCGCCAAGGAGTCGGCGGGCAGGGCCTTGAGCAGGGAGGCGACGTCGAGGCCGGGGCGGCCGGTGAAGCGCAGGGTGTTCTCGGCGCCGCCGCGGCACAGCTCCTCGGGGGAACCCTGGGCGATGACCCGGCCCGCGTCGATGATCGCCACGTCGTCGGCGAGCTGCTCGGCCTCGTCCATGTGGTGGGTGGTCAGGATGACCGAGACGCCGTCGGCGCGCAGGTCCCGGACCAGGTCCCAGGTGGCGCGGCGGGCCTGCGGGTCGAGGCCCGCGGTCGGCTCGTCCAGGAACACCAGCTCCGGGCGGCCGACGACCGCCATCGCCAGCGCGAGCCGCTGCTGCTGGCCGCCGGAGAGCCTGCGGTACGTCGTCCGGCCGCAGGAGCCGAGCCCGAGCCGCTCGATCAGCGCGTCCACGTCCAGCGGATGCGCGTGCAGCTTCGCCACGTGCCGCAGCATCTCGTCGGCCCGCGCACCCGAGTAGACGCCCCCGGACTGCAGCATCACCCCGACCCGGGGCCGCAGCTCGGACGCCTGTGCGACCGGGTCGAGCCCGAGTACGCGTACGGTGCCGGAGTCCGCCGTGCGGTACCCCTCACAGGTCTCGATCGTGGTCGTCTTGCCGGCGCCGTTGGGTCCGAGGACGGCGGTGACGCCCGCCCGGGCCGTCAGCTCCAGGCCGTCCACCGCGGTCTTCGTCCCGTACCGCTTCACCAGGGCCTGGACCCGGACGACAGGCTCAGTTCGCATGGGTCCAGAGTCTAGGTTCGCTCGTGGGGGCTCAGACGTGGGGGTGCCCCCGCTCGAGCGGAGCCGAGAGTGGGGGAGGGTACGGGAACCGGCCACGCGCTCCGGCGGACGCCGGTGTGACCGTCCCGTTCACTCCTCCTCCCGGGGCCGGTGGATCGCCAGCCACCGTTCGGCGTAGGCCACGGCGTCCGCGACCGGGAACAGGCGTGCCTCGGCCGCGCCCACCTTCCCCCGTAGGACGGGACGGTCCCGTTCGAAGTCGTGGCCCAGCTCGTCGAAGCGGTCGGAGTCGATCGACACCTCGGTCACCACCTCCCAGCCGCCCGGCCCGGGCCGGGCCACCTCCACCAGCGGGGCGGGGATCCGGTACTCGGCGAGGTGGAAGCTGGTGCAGGTGTCGTATCCCGCGCCGAGGAGCAGCACCCGTGCCCCCGCCTTCTCCAGCCGGGCCAGCGGGCTGTGCTCACCCAGCCGGCAGTCGGGAGCATGGCCCTCGACGATCTCCGCCGCGTGTGCCCCCAGTGCCGCGAAGGACGTCTGCGGGTGCGCGCTGCGCAGGGCCCCGGGCCAGGTGCGCACGGTCTCCGGGATCACCCCGAGCCCTCGGCTGGGGGTGACGAGGGGGTCGTAGGCGGGCATGGTGGCCCGGATCGTCTCCCACCACTCCTCGGGCACCGGCGGATTGCTCCACACCGCCGGATCGGACAGGTCCCCGGACTGCGTCGGGACCACGAGCGTGCCGTCCGGGCCGAGGGCGTCGCGTAGTCCCTGGACGACGGCGACGGCGCCTCCGCATACCCAGCCGAGCGAGCTGAGGGAGGAGTGGACGAGGAGGGTTTCTCCCGGTTCGACACCCAGGTGGCGCAGCTGGGCCGCGAGGGTCTCCCGGGTGACAAGTGGGCCGGTCGGAGGGGGTGTGGGCATGGTTGTGCAGTGTCCCCGGAGGGGGCGCGGAGGGCCACCGGTTTTATCGGGCGTTTGATCGATCAATGATCGTTTCCGCAGGTCAGATTAGGTATGCCTAAGTGACGCAGGGCACCGTCGGGCGGACCGGACGCGGCTTGCCTGCCTCTGAGGAATTACGCAACAATGGCGTTGTGAAAAACGTCGGCGAGGCTCGGGAGACCCCCAGGGGGACCCCTCAGGAGGAGCTCGCGACCGGGGAGCGCTCGACGCGCAACCGGGTCGCGCGGTCCATCCTGGACCACGGGCCGTCGACCGTCGCCGAGCTGGCCGACCGGCTGGGGCTCACCCCCGCGGCCGTACGCCGCCACCTCGACGCGCTGGCCGCCGACGACGTCGTACAGCCCCGGGAACAGCGGGTGTACGGAGCGCGCACGCGCGGCCGCCCGGCGAAGGTCTTCGCCCTCACCGACTGCGGCCGGGACGCCTTCGACCAGTCCTACGACACGCTCGCCGCGGACGCGCTCCGCTGGATCCAGCAGCAGTTCGGCGGGGACGAGGCCGTCGTCGCGTTCGCGCGCGCACGGATCGCCGAGCAGGCCGCCGCCTACCGCGCGGCCATCGAGGCCGCCGCCCCCGAGGCGCGCACCGAGGCACTCGCCAGGGCCCTGAGCGCCGACGGGTACGCTGCTACGGCGCGCAGCGCACCGGTCGGCGAGCAGCTGTGCCAGCACCACTGCCCGGTCGCCCACGTGGCGGAGAAGTTCCCGCAGCTCTGCGAGGTCGAGACCGAGATCTTCTCCACGCTGCTCGGAACACACGTCCAGCGACTGGCCACCATCGCCCACGGCGACGGGGTGTGCACGACGTTCATCCCCAAGATTTCCCAGACCACTCATCACGCATCTGCAAGCACGGCCGGGAGGAACCCCGCATGACTCTCCCCACGGAGACTGCCCACCCCGAACTCGAGGGTCTGGGCAAGTACGAATACGGCTGGGCCGACTCCGACACCGCCGGTGCCTCTGCGCGGCGCGGCATCAACGAGGACGTCGTCAAGGACATCTCCTCGAAGAAGTCCGAGCCGGAGTGGATGACCAAGCTCCGCCTCAAGGGCCTGCGGCTCTTCGACAAGAAGCCCATGCCGAACTGGGGCTCCGACCTGTCCGGCATCGACTTCGACAACATCAAGTACTTCGTGCGCTCCACGGAGAAGCAGGCGGAGTCCTGGGAGGACCTGCCCGAGGACATCAAGAACACCTACGACAAGCTGGGCATCCCGGAGGCCGAGAAGCAGCGCCTCGTCGCCGGTGTCGCCGCCCAGTACGAGTCGGAGGTCGTCTACCACCAGATCCGCGAGGACCTGGAGGAGCAGGGCGTCATCTTCCTCGACACCGACACCGCCCTGAAGGAGCACCCGGAGCTCTTCAAGGAGTACTTCGGCACCGTCATCCCCGCCGGTGACAACAAGTTCGCCGCGCTGAACACCGCCGTGTGGTCGGGTGGCTCCTTCATCTACGTGCCGAAGGGCGTGCACGTCGAGATTCCGCTCCAGGCCTACTTCCGCATCAACACGGAGAACATGGGCCAGTTCGAGCGGACCCTGATCATCGTCGACGAGGGTGCCTACGTGCACTACGTCGAGGGCTGTACGGCCCCGATCTACAAGTCGGACTCCCTGCACAGCGCGGTCGTCGAGATCATCGTCAAGAAGAACGCCCGCTGCCGCTACACGACCATCCAGAACTGGTCGAACAACGTCTACAACCTGGTCACCAAGCGCGCCGTCGCCTACGAGGGCGCCACCATGGAGTGGATCGACGGCAACATCGGCTCCAAGGTGACGATGAAGTACCCCGCCGTCTACCTCATGGGCGAGCACGCCAAGGGCGAGACCCTCTCCATCGCCTTCGCGGGCGAGGGCCAGCACCAGGACGCCGGTTCCAAGATGGTCCACATGGCGCCGAACACCTCCTCCAACATCGTCTCCAAGTCGGTGGCGCGGGGCGGCGGCCGTACCTCCTACCGCGGTCTCGTCGAGATCGGCGAGGGCGCCCACGGCTCCAAGTCCAACGTGCTGTGCGACGCGCTGCTCGTCGACACCATCTCCCGCTCCGACACCTACCCCTACGTGGACGTCCGCGAGGACGACGTGTCCATGGGCCACGAGGCGACCGTCTCCAAGGTCTCCGAGGACCAGCTCTTCTACCTGATGAGCCGCGGTCTCTCCGAGTTCGAGGCGATGGCGATGATCGTGCGCGGCTTCGTCGAGCCCATCGCGAAGGAGCTGCCGATGGAGTACGCGCTGGAGCTCAACCGGCTGATCGAGCTGCAGATGGAAGGCGCGGTCGGCTGACGCCCGCCCCTGACGCAGCACGCAGATTACTGACGTAGGAAGAGAGCAAACCGACAGCCATGGCTGAGGCTCAGAACTCCCCCACCTTCGGCTCCGCTCAGGCGGGGGGACCCCCATCGGTGGGCAGCACCACCGCCGGCGCGATCGCGGTCGCCGCCGAGTCGACCGTCGCCACGCGCATGAGCGCGCCCCCGTCCTTCGACGTCGCGGACTTCCCGGTCCCGCACGGCCGCGAGGAGGAGTGGCGGTTCACCCCGCTGGAGCGCCTGCGCGGTCTGCACGACGGCACCGCCGTCGCCACCGGCGAGGGCGTCAAGGTCGCCGTCGAGGCCCCCGAGGGCGTCACCGTCGAGACCGTCGACCGTGACGACCCGCGCCTCGGCAGGGCGGGCACCCCCGTGGACCGCGTCGCCGCCCAGGCGTACTCCGCGTTCGAGAAGGCCGGCGTGATCACCGTCCCCAAGGAGACGGTCCTCACCGAGCCGATCCGCATCGCGGTGCACGGCGAGGGCGGGGTCGCCTACGGCCATCAGGTCGTCGAGCTGGGAGCCTTCGCCGAGGCCGTCGTCGTCATCGACCACACCGGTGACGCGGTCCTCGCCGCCAACGTCGACTACATCCTTGGGGACGGCGCCAAGCTCACCGTCGTCTCGGTCCAGGACTGGGACGACAAGGCCGTGCACGTCGGTCAGCACAACGCGCTGATCGGCCGGGACGCCACCTTCAAGTCGTTCGTGGTCACCTTCGGCGGCGACCTCGTACGTCTCCACCCGCGCGTCGCCTACGCCGGTACCGGCGGCGAGGCCGAGCTCTTCGGCCTGTACTTCACCGACGCGGGCCAGCACCAGGAGCACCGCCTCCTCGTGGACCACAACACCCCGCACTGCAAGTCGAACGTGGCCTACAAGGGCGCCCTCCAGGGCAACGACGCGCACGCGGTGTGGATCGGTGACGTGCTGATCGAGGCCAGGGCCGAGGGCACCGACACCTACGAGATGAACCGCAACCTGGTCCTCACGGACGGCGCGCGTGTCGACTCCGTGCCGAACCTGGAGATCGAGACCGGCGAGATCGTGGGCGCCGGCCACGCCTCCGCCACCGGCCGCTTCGACGACGAGCAGCTCTTCTACCTGATGGCCCGCGGCATCCCGGCCGACGAGGCCCGCCGCCTGGTGGTCCGCGGCTTCTTCGCCGAGCTGGTCCAGCAGATCGGTGTCCCGGACATCGAGGAGCGCCTGCTCGCCAAGATCGAGACCGAGCTGGAGACCGTGTCTGGATCGGGCCGATGACCTTCGTACGCGCCTGTGGGCTCAGCGAACTGGAGGAGGACACCCCGAAGCGGGTGGAACTCGACGGCACGCCGATCTCGGTCGTCCGAACCGAGGGAGAGGTGTTCGCCATCCACGACATCTGCTCCCACGCGAACGTCTCGCTCTCCGAGGGCGAGGTGGAGGACTGCCAGATCGAGTGCTGGCTGCACGGCTCCTCGTTCGACCTCCGCACCGGCAAGCCGTCCGGCCTTCCCGCGACGCGCCCCGTCCCCGTATACCCCGTCAAGATCGAAGGGGACGACGTGCTCGTCTCCCTCACCCAGGAGTCCTGAGGCCACCATGGCAACGCTTGAAATCCGAGACCTGCACGTCACCGTCGAGGCCGACAACGCCACGAAGGAGATCCTCAAGGGCGTCGACCTCACCGTGAAGCAGGGCGAGACGCACGCCATCATGGGCCCCAACGGCTCCGGCAAGTCGACCCTCGCCTACTCCCTCGCGGGCCACCCGAAGTACACGATCACCGGCGGCACCGTGCTGCTCGACGGCGAGGACGTCCTGGAGATGTCCGTCGACGAGCGCGCCCGCGCGGGCCTGTTCCTGGCGATGCAGTACCCGGTCGAGGTCCCCGGCGTCTCGGTCTCCAACTTCCTGCGCACCTCCGCCACCGCCATCCGCGGCGAGGCCCCCAAGCTGCGCACCTGGGTGAAGGAGGTCAAGGAGGCCATGGAGCGCCTCAACATGGACCCGTCCTTCGCCGAGCGCAACGTCAACGAGGGCTTCTCCGGCGGTGAGAAGAAGCGCCACGAGATCCTGCAGCTCGAACTGCTCAAGCCGAAGGTCGCGATCCTCGACGAGACGGACTCCGGTCTGGACGTCGACGCCCTTCGCATCGTCTCCGAGGGCGTCAACCGCGTCCGCGAGACCGGCGAGGTCGGCACCCTGCTGATCACGCACTACACGCGCATCCTGCGCTACATCAAGCCCGACTTCGTCCACGTCTTCTCCGCCGGTCGGATCGTGGAGTCCGGCGGCGCCGAACTCGCCGACAAGCTGGAGGACGAGGGCTACGAGGCATACACGAAGGGTGGCGTATCCGCGTGACCCCTTCCCGCCATGGGCTCCCCGGCCTCCTCGACACCGAGGCGATCCGCAAGGACTTCCCCGTCCTGGACCGCCTGGTCCACGACGGCAAGAAGCTCGTGTACCTGGACAACGCGGCGACCTCGCAGAAGCCGCGCCAGGTGCTGGACGTCCTGAGCGAGTACTACGAGCGCTACAACGCCAACGTCCACCGCGGTGTGCATGTGCTCGCCGAGGAGGCCACGGCGCTGTACGAGGGCGCGCGCGACAAGGTCGCCGCGTTCGTCAACGCCCCCAGCCGCGACGAGGTGATCTTCACCAAGAACGCCTCCGAATCGCTGAACCTCGTGGCGAACATGCTCGGCTGGGCCGACGAGCCCTACCGGGTGGACCACGAGACCGAGATCGTCATCACCGAGATGGAGCACCACTCCAACATCGTGCCGTGGCAGCTGCTGGCGCAGCGCACGGGCGCGAAGCTGAAGTGGTTCGGCCTGACGGACGACGGCCGCCTCGACCTGTCGAACATCGACGAGATCATCACGGAGAAGACGAAGATCGTCTCCTTCGTCCTGGTCTCGAACATCCTCGGCACGGTCAACCCGGTCGAGGCGATAGTGCGCCGCGCCCAGGAGGTCGGCGCCCTCGTCTGCATCGACGCCTCCCAGGCCGCACCCCACATGCCCCTGGACGTCCAGGCCCTCCAGGCCGACTTCGTGGCCTTCACCGGCCACAAGATGTGCGGCCCGACCGGCATCGGCGTGCTGTGGGGCCGCCAGGAACTCCTGGAGGACCTGCCCCCGTTCCTCGGCGGCGGCGAGATGATCGAGACGGTGTCGATGCACTCCTCGACGTACGCCCCGGCCCCCCACAAGTTCGAGGCGGGCACCCCGCCGATCGCGCAGGCGGTCGGCCTCGGCGCGGCGATCGACTACCTGAACGCCATCGGCATGGACAAGATCCTCGCCCATGAGCACGCGCTCACGGAGTACGCCGTCCGCCGTCTGGCGGAGGTCCCGGACCTGCGGATCATCGGCCCGACGACGGCCGAGGACCGGGGCGCCGCGATCTCCTTCACGCTCGGCGACATCCACCCGCACGACGTGGGCCAGGTCCTCGACGAGCAGGGCATCGCGGTCCGCGTGGGCCACCACTGCGCCCGCCCGGTCTGCCTGCGGTACGGAATTCCCGCGACCACGCGAGCGTCGTTCTATCTGTACTCCACGCCGGCCGAGATCGACGCACTGGTCGACGGCCTGGAGCACGTACGGAACTTCTTCGGCTGAGGGGCGTGCTGAAACCGTGCTGTGTCTGCCCGGGGGACAACCCCCGGACCCCCGGCCGAAGAACCACGCGACGGACGATGGGACGCGAGGTATCTCGTTGTGAAACTGGACTCGATGTACCAGGAAGTCATCCTGGACCACTACAAGCACCCGCACGGGCGTGGTCTGCGGGACGGCGACGCCGAGGTGCACCACGTCAACCCCACCTGCGGCGACGAGATCACCCTGCGCGTGAAGTACGACGGCACGAGGATCGAGGACGTCTCGTACGAGGGCCAGGGCTGCTCCATCAGCCAGGCCAGTGCGTCCGTCCTGAACGAACTCCTGGTCGGCAAGGACGTGTCCGAGGCGCGGAAGATCCAGGAGACCTTCCTGGAGCTGATGCAGTCCAAGGGCCGGATCGAGCCCGACGACGCGATGGAGGAGGTGCTGGAGGACGCGGTCGCGTTCGCCGGTGTCTCCAAGTACCCGGCCCGGGTCAAGTGCGCTCTCCTGAGCTGGATGGCGTGGAAGGACGCGACGGCCCAGGCCCTGGGCGGGGCCGACGCCGAGAGGAGGACGGCATGAGCGAGACCGTTGAGATGAAGCCGGCCTCGGAGGAGGAACTCCGCGAGGCGCTGTACGACGTGGTCGACCCCGAACTGGGCATCGACGTCGTCAACCTGGGCCTGATCTACGGCATCCACATCGACGACGCGAACATCGCCACGGTCGACATGACCCTGACGTCGGCGGCCTGCCCGCTGACGGATGTCATCGAGGACCAGGCCAAGTCCGCCACGGACGGCCTCGTCAGCGAACTGCGCATCAACTGGGTCTGGATGCCGCCGTGGGGTCCCGACAAGATCACGGACGACGGCCGCGAGCAGCTGCGCGCGCTGGGCTTCAACGTCTGAGTTCACCCGAGGCGTCTCAGGCCGAGCGGACGGAAGCGGGGGG
>NZ_JBLRVZ010000045.1:0-51753 GCF_048159505.1 Streptomyces sp. T028 | reverse complement strand
CCGCTTCCGTCCGCATGCGTTCGGCTCGGCTCAGCTCACCCCGGCCACGAACCGGAACGCCGAGTCGGCGCGGTACAGACTGCTGTCCTGGTACCGGTCGAGGCGGATCTGGAAGTCCTTGTGGCGCAGATAGCGGCCCGGGTAGTTCACCGACTCCAGCATGACGGCGCCGGAGTAGGAGGAGCTGCGGGAGCAGAAGGTGGCGTCCTGCTTGAACAGGTAGGAGCCGTCGTTGCTGTCGGCGCGCAGGACGAAGTTGCGGTGCCGCAGGTACCTGCCGTCGTCCGTCTTGAAGGAGTAACAGGAGCTGTCCGTCAGCCCCTTGACCACGGTGAAGGTGGAGTCCTCGCGGGACTCCGAGCCGCGCAGCGGATCGAGCTTGACCAGACCACTGCTCACATGCCAGTAGCGGTCGGGGTAGTTGACCGACCGTACCGAGCGCTCGTAGCTGGTCGGCGTGGGGTCGGACGGCTTCTTGGTCGGCGACGCCGAGGCCTTGCCCGAGGTGTGCGACGAGGGACTGCTCTCGTCCGTCCCGGCGGAGGCGGTCGAGGAGGCCTCCCCGGCGGCCGAGGGCGAGGAAGAGGCGGACGGGGAGGGGCTGTTGGGGCCCTTCTGGCTGCCCGCAGTCGAGGAGGTGGTTTCGCTGGCGGAGGTCGACGGCGTGGCGAACGAGATGAGCCCCTCCGAGCTCGGGTCGCCGGACAGCGTCCGCCCCTCACGCGCTTCCGAACCGCGTTCGGAATCCCGGTCGTTGACCGCGATCGCGGTCACGCAGGCGACGACGGTGGCCACGGCGAGGCCGCCGGCCAGCCAGAGCCGTCGGGTTCCGGGAGCCCGGGAGGTGTCCGGGGCCCAGCCGTTCTCCCACGGTTGATCCAGGGGAGGCCGGGACTTGTTTTCTGGCATGCGCTAGTTCCTCCAGCGGCGCTGCTGACGGCGGCCGCGGCTGCGATGGCCCGGTATGTGAACGGTGAAACAGTAGTGGAAGCCGTGGCCCACGTTCAGCCGTTTGAGTGAGCGCTTTCGATAACGCTTTCGCAGCTCTCCGCCCGTCATATACGTACGGCTGTACATATCACCCCATTCGTTGTGTACGCTCGTACACATGGGATACCTGACGCTCTCCGCAGCCATAGCCGCCGAGGTCGCCGCGACGACCGCCATGAAGTACAGCGAGGGCTTCAGCAGGCTCTGGCCCACCCTCCTGACGGCCGTCGGGTATCTGGTGTCCTTCGTCCTCCTGGCCCAGACCCTCAAGTCCGTGGGGATCGGTACGGCGTACGCGATCTGGTCCGGGGCCGGTACCGCGACCATCGCCGTCATCGGTCTCGCCCTCTTCGGCGAGTCCCTCACTCTCACCAAGGTCGCCGGAATCCTGCTGATCATCGGCGGAGTGGTGGTCCTGAACCTCGGCGGTGCCCACTGATGGCCCGCCGCTACGACCCCGAGCGCCGCCAGCGGATCATCGACGCGGCGATCCGCGTGGTCGGCCGCAAGGGCCTGGCCGGCCTCACCCACCGTTCGGTGGCGGCCGAGGCGGATGTCCCCCTGGGCTCCACCACGTACCACTTCACCACCCTCGACGACCTGATGACCGCCGCCCTGCGCCAGGCCAGCGAGGGCTTCGCCAAGGTGATCGCGGCCCGCGGCGCCCTGTCGGACCCCCGGGCCGACCTGCCCACCGAACTGGCCGCCTGGCTCGGCGAATGGCTCGCCGGCGACCGCACCGGCGTGGAACTGGAGTACGAGCTCTACCTGGCGGCTCTGCGCAGACCCGCCCTGCGCCCGGTGGCGGCCGAATGGGCCGACGGCATGGCAGCCCTCCTGGCCCACCGCACCGACCCCCCGACGGCCCGCACGCTGGTCGCGCTCATGGACGGCATCTGTCTGCAGGTCCTGCTCACGGACACCCCCTACGACGAGCGGTACGCCCGCGAGGCCTTCTCCCGAGTCATGCCCCCGTCCCCGTCCCCGTCCCCGCCCCCATCCTCCGCACCGCACTGAGCGCGGCCTCCACGCTCCCCACGACATCGGTCACCGGATACTGCACGTTCCGCACCACCCGCTCCCGATCCACCACCAGCGTCAGCCGCTTCAGCCGGCTGACCCCCGCCGCCCGGAACGTGGGAAGCCGCAGAGCCCCGATCAGCGCGAGGTCGGCATCCGACAGCAACGGAAACCCGAGCCCCTCCTTCTCGGAGAACTCCCGCTGCTCGTCGGCCCGTTGGGTGGACACCCCCCGCACGGCACTCCCCGCGGCCCGGAACTCCTCATTCAGGTCCCGATACGTACATGACTCGAGCGTGCAGCCGGCGGTCCCCGGAATGTCCCCCCAACGCGGGGGATAGGACTCCCCATGGGCAAAAGCCCCCGGAAAGCAGTACAGGACGGTGTACGGCACCCCTTCATCCACCGGATCCCGCACGTCCCCCCGGTCGTCGACAAGCCGAAGCTCCGGCACCCGGGTTCCCACGAGCGCGTGCACCCGCCGCCCCTCGGCGGACGCCTCCTCGCCCGTGGCCGTGGTCCCCCCGTCCCCGAGCACCCACGCGTCCCCCCAGTCCTGCAGGGCGACCAGCACCGGCAGCAGTGCACGCCCCCTCGGGGTGAGCCGGTACTCGTACCGCACAGGCCGCTCCTGATACGGCACCCGCACCAGTACGTCGGCCTCGACCAGCAGTCGCAGCCGCTCGGTCAACACCTTCCGGGACAGCCCGAGTTCACGCTGCAGCGCATCGAACCGGTGCACCCCGCGCGCCGCGTCCCGCACGATCAGCAGCGTCCACCAGTCGCCCACGACGTCCAGAGCCTGCGCGATCGCACAGGTGGAGTCCTCGAGGCTCGTCCTGCGGGCCATGGAAGGGCTCCTTTCTCCGTTGACCCGAGGCTGCCATGCTGACACAGTGAGTTCCCAAAGGAAACTCACTCAAAGGGCACTCACTCAAGGGGGGCAGGTGCGAGGGCTGCGGCAATTACCGCGACCGGTGTGGCTGCTGGCGGCCGGCACGTTCGCCAACATGACCGTCAGCGTCAGTTTCGTCTTCGTCTTCCTCTACCTGACCGGCCCCCGCGCGATGAGCCCCGGCGAGGCGGGCCTGCTGGTGGGCCTCGGCGGCACCGGCCTGGTGGCGGGCAACTTCACCGGCGGCTGGTACGGCGACCACCTGGGCCACCGCAGAGTCCTCCTCGCCTCGGCGACAGCCTCCGGCGCACTCCTCGCCGCCGTCCCCTTCCTCCCCACCCCGGCCCTCTATGCCGCTCTGCCCCTGGCCCAGTACACCGCCGGCGTACAACGAGCGGCCAACGCCGCCCTGGTGGCGGTGATCGTCCCCGAGGGCGCTCGCCGCCAGGCCTTCGCCCTGGTCCGCGCCTCGGCGAACGGCGGCTTCACGATCGGCCCGGTCCTGGGTGCCTTCGTGGCCACCCACTTCTCCTACGACTACCTCTACACGGCCGAAGGCATCAGTGGCCTGGCCCTGGCGGCCTGGACGGCCCGGGTGGTCCCCCAGGGGGCGACCCCGCGCACCACCCGAACCCCCCACCAGGCAGGCGGCCTCTGGCCGGCGCTACGCGCACGCCCGGCGGTGCTCACCCTGCTCGTCGCCATATTGATCACCGACATCGTGTACCGCCAGCAGTACTCCACCTTCCCCCTGTACCTGGCCGACCACCACATGGACACGGGCGTGTACGGCGCACTCCTGGCCGTCAACGGAGCGGTCCTCCTCTGCCTGGAACTCCCGGCGGCACTGGCCCTGCGCCGCCACGCCCCCCTCCGCATCGTCGGAACGGGCCTCCTCCTGGTCGGCGCCGGCTACGCGACCCTCCTCCTGGGCGCGACGGTCACCACGGCAGCCGCCATGATGACCCTCCTCACCCTCGGCGAACTCCTCTACAAGACAACGGCCACGGCCTACATGGCCGACGAGGCCCCACCCCACGTCCAGGGCCGCTTCCAGTCCCTCTACGCGGGCGCGTCGATCAGCGGCGTAGTCCTGGCGGCCCCCCTGGGAGGCACCCTCTACGAGGCGTCCCCGACCACCCTGTGGCCCCTGTGCGCGACGCTGGCGATGCTGGCCGGAGCCGCGGTACTCAGAGCCTGTGTCATATCCCCGGCCGGGCGCGCGACGCCTGGCACGCACGCTCGCCGCGTTGCCGAAACGCCCACGTGGCTCCGCCACGAGGGCGCTCCGGCGCCTTGCGATCGCACGCACCAGACGCCGCGCGCTGATCCGGCCGGGGATATGACACAGGCTCTCACCACCGCACCCCGCAAGCCGCGAGGGCGCCACGACGAGGAGCCCGACCCCCCGCTTCCCACCCCCTTGGCCCGCTACCTGAGACAACGCCCCGCTGGTTAGCCTCCGCACTCTTCGTCCGGTTAGGTTTTTCCTATGACCGATACGACTGCTCCGAGCACCACCGGCGCGGTGGCCACCGGCCTCGCCACCATCGCCGCCGACGGCACGATCCTCGACACCTGGTTCCCGGCCCCCGAACTCGTGACCGACCCCGGCCCCTCCGGCACCGAGCGCCTCTCCGCCGACCAGGCCGCAGAGCTCCTCGGCGAAGGCGCGACCGCGGCGACCGGCCCGGACCCCCGCCGAGGCGTCGAAGTCGTAGCGGTCCGCACGGTCATCGCCTCCCTGGACGCCAAGCCGCTCGACGCGCACGACGTCTACCTCCGCCTCCACCTCCTCTCCCACCGCCTGGTCCGCCCCCACGGCCAGAACCTGGACGGCATCTTCGCCCACCTCGCCAACGTCGCCTGGACCTCGCTCGGCCCGGTCCCCGTCGACGACGTCGAGAAGGTCCGCCTGAACGCCCGCGCCGCGGGCCTGCACCTCCAGGTGACGTCCATCGACAAGTTCCCGCGCATGACGGACTACGTCGCCCCCAAGGGCGTCCGGATCGCCGACGCCGACCGCGTCCGCCTCGGCGCGCACCTCGCCGAGGGCACCACGGTCATGCACGAGGGCTTCGTCAACTTCAACGCCGGCACCCTCGGGACCTCGATGGTCGAGGGCCGCATCTCGGCCGGCGTGATCATCGGTGACGGCTCGGACATCGGCGGCGGCGCCTCCACGATGGGCACGCTCTCCGGCGGCGGCAACGTCATCATCTCCATCGGCGAGCGCTGCCTCATCGGCGCCGAGGCGGGCGTGGGCATCGCGCTGGGCGACGAGTGCGTGGTCGAGGCCGGCCTCTACGTCACCGCCGGTACCCGCGTGACGATGCCCGACGGCCAGATCATCAAGGCCCGCGAACTCTCCGGCGCGTCCAACATCCTCTTCCGCCGCAACTCGGTCACCGGCACGGTGGAGGCCCGCCCGAACAACGCGGTCTGGGGCGGCCTGAACGACATCCTCCACAGCCACAACTGACCCCAACAGAGCGCCCTCCCACGGCCGGGGAGGGCGTTCGTGCGTTCTCGCCGCCCAGCCCCCTCGCGAACCCCCACAACGCCTCGAAGTCCCCGTCCTTCAGTCCCACCCGCGGACTGACGTGATGCAGCAGCGCCGGACCCGGGTGATGGGCGGCGACGTAGGCCGAGTCCGTGGGGGAGAGTTCGTCGTCGACCCAGGCGAAGGGGCGGCCCGCCGCGTGGGCGACGAGGGATTCCGTCTTCCAGTGGATCCCGTCGGCCCGATCGGTGAGCAGGGCCGGGCCGAAGTCGACGTACGGCAGTTCGGGCAGTCCCACCACGGGGGCGATCCAGCGGTTGGCCTCGGCCATCCAGGTCGTGGCCCAGACCAGTTCGTAGGGAAGCCGCTGCAGCGCCGCCCCGTGTCCCGGGTTCAGCCAGACCCGCAGGGGCCGGCCCGGCCGCACGGACGCCCTGATCGTCGTATAGCCGTCGGGGCGCCGCTCGGGCTTGGCGGCGTACGGATTGAGAGGTCCGTCGACGTCGAGGAACAACAGCGGCCGGCTCATGCGGTCACCGTAGGGCAGCGCCGCTCCGAAGTCGGCGGAATTGTTTCCGGAGCGCAGGCATAGCGGTGCGTGCCCGCAGGCGTCACAAGGGGCACAGGGGTCGGGCAGTGGGTCCGCTTCCGGGGGGAAGAGAAGGTGACGATGGATGCCGAGGGACTGGAGAGCTTCCGAGACTTCGTGGACAGCAGGTCGTCCGCGCTGCTGAGGACCGCCGTCCTGCTCAGCGGCGGCGACCGACACGCCGGTGAGGACCTGCTCCAGAACGCCCTCGCCAAGGCCGCTGGCCGCTGGCACGGCATCGACGAACCCGAGGCGTACGTACGGCAGGTCCTCTACCGCCAGCAGATCAGCCGCTGGCGGCTGAAGTGGCGCCGCCGGGAGGTCAGCGTCGCCGAGCCGCCGGAACCCGGCGCGAACCCGGACACCTCGTCCGCCGCCGAACTGCGGGTCGTGATGCGCGCTGCGCTGTCCCGGCTGACCGCCCGCCAGCGCACCGTCCTCGTGCTGCGCTACTTCGAGGACCTCCCGGAGGCCGACGTGGCCCGGATCCTGGGCTGCTCGGTCGGCACCGTACGGTCCACCACCCACCGCTCCCTCGCCCGGCTGCGTTCGCTCGCGCCGGAACTCGCCGCCCTGGGCCCCGCGGACGTGGAGCAGCCGCCGTCCCGTGACTTCTCGCCCGTGGAGGTGCGTCCGTGAACGTCGACGAACTCGTGCGGGACTCCCTGCGGGAACAGGCCGAGGAGCAGGCCCCGGCCGGGCCGGGATTCGCCGACCGTGTGCTCGGGCTGCGTCGCCGCCGCCGTACCCGCAGGCTCGTGTCGATGGCGGCCGTGGCCGCCGCCGTGGTGGCCGTCACCGTGGCGGTGCCGATGCTGGAGTCCGGCGGGACCAGGGACGTACGCCCCGCGGACGTCACACCGCCGAACCGGCTCGCCGCGCACCCCGACCAGTCCCCGCCGAGCGACCTGATCGCCGCCGGGCGGACGGCGCTGGCCGCGTACTACGGGACGACCTCCGTCGCGCAGTCGAAGGACATGGCGGTGGCGACGCGCACGTACTGGCTGCTGAACCCGGCGACGAAGAAGTACGAGAAGACCACCAAGTGGTCCTGGGTGGCCGTCGCCCCGGGGCTGAAGACCGCCGCCGTCCTGGAGCAGAACCTGCCCGTGAGCCGGATCGGCCTGCTCGACATGGCCAGCGGCGAGGTCAAGCGGTGGATCCAGGTCGACCACGCCGTCGGCGGGCTCGCGTTCTCCCGCGACGGACGGGAACTCGTCGCGACGACGTACAGCGAGAACCCGGACCTCCGTCCCATCCCGAAGAAACTGAAGGGGGGCGGCGAAGAGACCCAGGCCACCAGCTCGCACCGCACCGGCTTCTTCGTCCTCGACGTGGCGTCCGGGAAGGGGGAGTGGAGCCAGGTCGACACGGCGGACCCCTACTCCATCAACAGCCGCCAGGACTTCGCCTTCAGCCACGACGGCAGCCTCGTCTGGACCGGTACGCCCGAGCAGCCGGGCTATCAGTACTACGACCGGAAGGGTGACGAGGTCGCCCCGCCGGCCGACGGGAAGTACGTGCGGTGGTACGTCGACGCCGGTCTCTCTCCCGACGGCAGGAAGCTCGCCGGTGACTTCGCGGGCGAGAAATACAAGACGTCGTCCTGGATCCTGGACCCGAAGACGGGTGAGAACATCACCGAGACGCACGGTCAGCAGCTGCTCGCCTGGGCCGACGACTCCTCGCTGATCGCCTGGGACATCGGCAAGGACGGCAACGAGTTCCACCAGCGACTGGTCCTGGTGACGCTCGACAGCGACGAGGTGGTCCCGCTCAGCGACTTCCGCTCGGCCAAGGACAACACCCTGGGCCGCTGGCAGCCGGTCTTCGCGGACCGATGACGGTCCCCAGAGCCTGTGTCACCGTCACGCGACCAGTCGCTCGTAGGCCTCCCGCAGCCCGTGGACCGCCTCGCGGCCCGCCGGGCGCAGCGGGGCACGGACCGGGCCCGCGGGCAGGCCGAGTGCGTTGAGGAGCGCCTTGGCGGTGACGGTGCCGGGCAGGCCCGTCGCCATCATCAACTCGATGAGCGGCGTGGCGCGTTGCTGGAGGCGGGCGGACACGGGGGTGTCGCCCGCCTCGAACGCGTCCAGGACGGCGCGGAGCCGGTCCGGTACGACGTTGGCGACCGTGCTGACGTACCCGGCCCCGCCCACCGCGTACAGGGCGAGATTGTGCTCGTCGCATCCCGCGTAGTAAGCCAACCCGGTCTGCCCGATGACCTTCTGGGCGCCGAGGAAGTCGTACGAACAGTCCTTGACGGCGACGATCCGGGGATGACCGGCTAGCCGCAGAAGGGTCTCCGGCTCGATGCGGGTGCCGGTGCGGCCGGGGATGTCGTACAGCATCACGGGCAGCCCGGAGGCGTCGGCGACCTCCCGGAAGTGTGCTTCCAGGGCGTCCTGCGGGGGCCTGCTGTAGTACGGGCTGACGACGAGCACCCCGTCCGCGCCCGCCTTCTCGGCGGACCGGGCGAGTTCGACCGTGTGCCGGGTGTCGAAGGTGCCGACGCCGGTGACGAGGGAGGCCCGGTCGCCGACCGCCTCCCGTACGGCAGCGACCAGATCCGCCTTCTCGGCGTCCGTGGTGGTCGGTGACTCGCCCGTCGTCCCGGACAGCACCAGCCCGTCGCAGCCGTGCCCCACCAGCCGGTCGGCGAGCCGCTGTGCCCCGTCGAGGTCGAGCGCACCCGACTCGGTGAAGGGCGTGACCATCGCGCAGAGGGCGCGGCCGAAGGGACGGTTCGGGGCGGCTGAGTTCGTCATGGCAGTAGTCTCGGCCGCACGATCGTGAAGCTCCACTTAAATCTTCTAAGAGATATTCGTAAGCAACACTTGATTGCTGCCAGGCGCAGGCGGGGCGCGCCCGGCGGTCCACCGAAAAGTCATCCCTCCTGGACAAAAAAAGTTTTCGGTGAGACGGTGGACGCATGCTGGATGTGACCGTGATCGAGGACCCCGAGGCCGCCGCCGTCTCCCTGGACCCCATACGGGCCCGGCTGCTGGCCGAGCTGGCGGCGGGGCCGGCGTCGGCGGCGATGCTGGCCGGGAAGGTCGGCCTGCCGCGGCAGAAGGTGAACTACCACCTGAAGGCCCTGGAGCGGCACGGCCTGGTCGAGCTGGCCGGCGAGCGCCGCAAGGGCAATGTCACCGAGCGGCTGATGCGGGCCACCGCCGCCTCGTACGTCATCTCGCCGCTCGCCCTCGCCGAGGTGCAGCCGGACCCCGACCGCTTCCGCGACCAGCTCTCCGCACGCTGGCTGCTCGCGCTCGGCGCCCGTCTCGTACGGGACGTCGGCTCGCTGATCACCGGCGCCGCGAAGGCCCGCAAACGGCTGGCGACCTACGCCCTGGACGGTGAGGTCCGCTTCGCCTCCGCCGCCGACCGCGCCGCGTTCATCGAGGAGCTCACGGCGGGGGTCAGCGCCCTCGTCCGCAAGTACGACGCCCCCGACGCGGAGGGCGGCCGCGACCACCGGATCGTCGTCGCCGTCCATCCCACGCTCAAGCCGCAGAACCCAGAACACCCCGAACACCCGGAACACCCCGAACTTTCCCACCCGTGAGACCGGTTCAGGAGCAGAAGATGTCCAAGGAAAAGGAATTCGAGATCGTCCGCGAGTTCGATGTGGACGCCACACCGGAGGAGGTGTGGGAGGCGATCACCCACGGCACCGGGGCCTACCTGTGGCCGATGGAGGCGCCGGAGCCCAAGGTCGGCGGCACGGCGGCCTTCGGGTCCACCGTCACCGCGTACGACCCGCCGCACCACCTCGTCATCCGCAGCGACGACGTCGGCAGCCCCGTCCAGAGCCTGAACCAGCTCGAGCACGTCATCGAGGAGCGGGACGGCGGCCGGCGTGCCTGGGTGCGGTACGTGCACAGCGGGATCCTCACCGACGACTGGGACAACCAGTACGACGGGGCGAGCCGGCACACCGACTTCTATCTGCACACCCTGCGCGAGTACCTCGTGCACTTCGCGCCCCGCCCGGTCACGTTCGCCCAGCTCAACGGGCCGGAGGCGTCCATCACCCCCGGCGCGCTCACCGAGGTCGAGCGGGCACTGGGCCTGGCCGAGGACGCCGCGGAGGGCGCCCGGGTGACGGTGCGCGGTCCGCGGGAGTTCGACGCCGTGCTCGACTACCGCAACCCCTACTTCGTCGGACTGCGCACCGACGACGCTCTGATCCGCGTCTTCGGGCGCAACCACTGGGGCGCCCCCGTCGGCATCAGCGTCCACGACTTCGCGGCGGACGCCGACGCCGAGGCGAACGAGACCGCCTGGCAGACCTGGCTGGACGCGGTGTACAGCCAGGCCCGCTAGCGGGTCACGGCTCCGGCGGGATTACGGCTCGAAGCGCAGCACCTGCGGGTCGTGGTCGCTGATCTGGTCGTGGAACTCCGAATTGATGTGCACACTGTCGTACGCGAAGCCGCAGGACCGCCGGACCGACGGGCTGACCAGTATCTGGTCCAGGACCTGCTGGTTGCCCTGGTAGTCGTACGAGTACCGCTCGCTCTTCGGCAGCGACTTGATCGCCGACCACAGCTCGCCGTCACCCTCGAGGATCTTCGCGGTGTCGGAGAACTCGAAGTCGTTCATGTCGCCGAGCGCGATGACGTCCGCGTTCCGCTGCGCCTTCAGCAGGTCCTTGACGAACGCGTTGACCAGCGTCGCCTGCTGGTGGCGCTGGACCTCGGAGCTGCGCACCACCGGCTGGTACTGCGCGTGCAGCGCCTGGTCGCCGCCCTTGGAGTTGAAGTGGTTGGCGATCACGAAGACGGTCTGCCCCCGGAAGACGAACTCACCCACCAGCGGCTTGCGGCTGGCGTTCCAGGCCGTGTTCGCCGGGTCGATCCGGCCCGGGGACACGGTGAGCCGAGCCTTGCCGCGCACCTTGTCCACCCCGACGGCCGTGGTCGCGTCGCCGCCCGCGCGGTCGGTGAACGACACCCGCTCGGGGTTGAACAGGAACACCTGGCGGATGTTGCCGCCCGGCTCGCCGCCGTCGGTGTCGTTCGCCGGGTCGATCGAGCGCCAGTCGTACGTCGGGCCGCCCGCCGCGGCGATCGCGTCGATCAGCTTGGTCACGGTGACGTCCGCCGCGGTCGTCCCGTCGTCCTTCGCACCGGTGTTGTCCTGGATCTCCTCCAGGGACACGATGTCGGGCGACTGCAGGTTGTGCACGATCGCGGAGGCGTGCTCCTCGAAGGTGGCGTCGGACGGGTCGAGGTTCTCGACGTTGTACGTCGCGACCGCGAGCTCGCCCTTCCGCTGCTTCTGGGTCGTCTCCCGCTCCAGGCCGCCGCTCTTCAGCGTGCCGAGCGTGTTCGCGACCAGGGTGTAGCCGCCGAACTGGGTGTAGTCCAGCGGGCCCGTGGTGGTGCCGGTGAGCGTGTCGCCGACGTTCGCGACGGGGAAGGAGGCCGTCGAGCCGAGCGACTGGATCTGCAGCCGGCCGGTGTTCTGGGAGGTGTAGGAGCCGTACACCGTGCCGCCGCGGCGGCTGGCGTTCTCCCGCGGCTTCACCGTCACCCACAGCTCGCTGTACGGGTCGGTGGCGGTGACCACACGGGCGTCGGCGACCTGGACGTTCGTGCCCTCCAGGGACTCGTAGAAGTCCAGGGCGTACTTCTTCGGCTCCAGGGTGAGCGCGTTGACCGAGTTGTTCGCGGCGCTGTCCCCGGTCGGGGCGTACACGGCAGGGACCGACCGCGCGTCGATCACCGTCGCGGCCGGGACCGCGTTGCCGCTGGAGACGACGGTCACCGTCGGCTTGGTGATCTCGGTGATCGACTGGTTCCCCGACGCCGTGCCGCCGGGGACGTACTCGGAGACCGTGCCGTTCACGGTGACCGAGTCGCCGACCGCGACCTTCGGGGTGGAGCTGGTGAAGACGAAGACGCCCTCGCTGGTGGCCGGATCCGCGTCCGGGTTCGGATCCTGGATCCAGAAACCTCTGGAGGAGCCGTAGGTGCGCACACCGGTGACGATTCCGGTCACACCGCTGACCGTCTGGCCGGCGTACGGCGAGATCCGGGTCGTGCCCTGGATGTCATGGATCGCCACCGTGTCCGCGTGCGCGGGCGAGGTGAGGGCGATGGTGGACGCCGCGGAACAGACGGCGGCGACGGTGAGCGCGGCGACGCGCGCGGACTTCTTGCTCGGCAACGTGATCCCTCCGGGGACATGCGTGGGCGCCGGGACGAGATGGAGCGTGAGCGCGTATGACGCGCGTAGAAATGCGCGCAGAAATGAGTGAACAGTCGTTCCCCCGACTTCTACGCGCGTCAATCTCCTGTGTGATCAGGCCAGTTGTCAAGGATTGAGCCATGTATGGCTCCCGGCGGGGAGATGAACCGGACGGGATGGGTGGAAATCCCTCTAGGCTGAACGCCTGAGTGGTACGACGCCCTAGGAGACCCAGCCGATGTCAGACAGCTCCCCCCTGCCGCCCGTACGGCTGCACCCCGAAGCGGAGCTGGCGCGCGAAGCGCTGTCCACGCCGTTGCTCTCCCGGGCCGCCCGGCTCGCCCGCTGGGCCGGCCCCGACACCCGCGTCGACGCCGGGGGCCGGCTGGTGGAGGAACAGCTGCCGGCCGCCGCCGAACTGCTCGGGCTGACCGGCGACGACGCGGCAGCCGACGCGAGCGAGGCCTGGCGGGCCGCCATGGACACAGGGCTGGTGGAGGTCGTCGACGAGGAGGCCGGCACCGTCCGCCCCGGCGAGGACCTCGCACTGCTCACCGGCGGCAGCCCGCACGAGGTGCTGGGGGTCTGGCTCGGCGCCCTGGAGTCGGTGATCGCCGAGGCGGCCGTACCCGACCTCGACGAGCTGATGGACGCCATGGACGCGATCGGTGAGGTCGACCTCTCCCAGCTGGACTGGGACCCCGAGGGCGAGGCCGCCTTCCTCGACGGCGTGCTCGGCAACCTCTACCTCCTCACCGCCGGCGAGGACGGCCCCGGCGACGGCCCCGTCCCGCTGCCCGCCCTCGCGGCCTCCGTGATCGTCCCCGGTGACATGAGCGAGCCCACCAACGACGTCCTGGAACAGGTCTCCGACGCGATGATGCGCCTCGACGACCAGTTCCGGCTCCTGGAGCCGATCGGCCTGGTCACGTACCAGCCGGTGGACGAGGCGCTGATGACCGAAGCGGACGAGGAGGGCGCCGGGACCCCCGTCGACGAGACCGACGTCTCCCGCTACGGCATGGTCCGCCTCACCCCGCTCGGGCTCTACGGGTTGCGCGCGCGCCTGCTGGAGTCCGGCTTCGCGGCGCCGGCCGTCGGTGAACTCTCCGACAAGGGCGCCGACGTCCTCCTCGACGGGAGCGCCGGGTACGGCCCGCGCGCCGCCCGCGCCGAGACCGAACAGTGGCTGACCCGCCGCGAACCCCTCGACGCCGCACGGGAGCTGCTCGCCGCCGCCCGCGGCACGGACCCCGGCGCCCCGCTGCGCAGGCTCCGCTGCCAGGAGGCACTCTCACTCGTCGGCGCCCGGGCCGAACCCGCCGTACGCGAGGTCCTCGACGACCCCGAGCTCGGCGGACTCGCCCGGGTGTGGCTGACCGAGCTCGGCGCGAGCGACGTACCCGCCCCCTCCGAGGACCTCGTCTTCTGGCTCACCATCGACACCGTCGCCGCGCAGCTCGCCGCCGAGGGCAACTCCGCCGAACTCCAGGCCCTCGTCGAGGGACTGGCCGCCCAGCACAGCGGCTTCTTCGCGGCCGCCTGGCGCGTCGAACACCCCGCGACCCCCGACGTCCTGGAGGCGATGGGCCGCCTCCACCCCGACAAGCGCATCGCGAAGGAGGCCCGCAAGGCGGCCTTCAAGGCGAGATCCCAGCAGAGCGGCTGACCGCCCGACCATGTTTCAGCGGCCGGAGATGTCTCTTCCGGCTTGCGTGGCTGGGATCCGTGCGGATTCATGGAAGCGGGTCCCCGTCCGCCGCCCGCCGTTCAACTCCCGTTCAGACATGGGCGGGACGGTGTCGCCCGAACCGAGGTCCACCACCCTCCACGGCACGTCCACCGTCTCAGGAGACTTCATGTCGCTCACCCGCAGGGACTTCGCCAGACAATCCGCGCTCACCGGTGCCGGGGTGGCACTGGCGGGCACCGTCGGCGCCCTCGCCACCGCGCCGAACGCCCTCGCCTCCACCGAGACCGAGACCGAGAGCGCGACGGAGGAGTCCGCGGCCGCACACGGCGGCGTCGGCTACGGGCCGCTGGTCCCCGACCCCGACGGCATCCTCGCGCTGCCCGCCGGGTTCAAGTACCGGATCATCACCTACAGCGGCAGGACCAAGCTGGAGTCGGGCGAGTTCACTCCCTCCAACCACGACGGCACCGCCACCTTCGACGGCCCCCGCGGCACGACCCTCCTGGTCAACAACCACGAGCTCAAGGGCCCGCGCGCCAACTGGAAGTACCCGGTGCCGCTCACCGAGGGTCTCGTCTACGACCCCGCCGCGTCCGGCGGCTGCACGGTCGTCGAGGTGCGCCCCGGCGGCCACGTCGCCGAGTGGGTCGGCATCGCCGGCACCTCCACCAACTGCGCGGGCGGCAGCACTGCTTGGGGCACCTGGCTCACCTGCGAGGAGAACTCCGACAAGGCCGGCGTCAACGGCATGACCAAGGACCACGGCTACGTCTTCGAGGTCGACCCCCACGACCGGCGCGCCAACCTCGACCCCAAGCCGTTGAAGTACCTCGGCCGCTACGACCACGAGGCGGTCGTCATCGACCCGAAGCGAGGCCACGCCTACCTCACCGAGGACGCCTCCAACCCCAACGGCCTGCTCTTCCGCTGGACCCCGCCGGAGCACTTCTGCCACGGCCGCGGCAAGCTGCGCACCCTCGCCGACGACGCCGGCGTCCTCGAGGCCTTCAAGTGCTTCGACTCCGGCGGCCAGTTCGTCGACGACCTCTCCCGCGCCACGAAGATCGGCACCGTGTACGGCGTCGACTGGGTGACCGTCCCCGACCGCGACGCCAGGACGACCGCCGTCCGCAAGCAGTTCACCGACGGCCAGGTCACCCGCGCCCGCAAGCTGGAGGGCATGTGGTGGGCCGACGGCGGTGCCTACGTCGTCTCCTCCTACGCCCGCACCGAGAGCCCCGGCACCGCGCACGACGGCGCCGTCTGGTTCTACGACCCCAAGCGCCGCACCCTCACCCTCAAGGTCCTGCTCGGCGTCAACCCGGACCCGGACGCGGACGGCGACTTCGACGGCCCGGACAACATCACGGTCTCCCCGTACGGCGGTCTCGTCATCGCCGAGGACGGCGAGGGCATCCAGCACCTCTTCGGCGCCACCGACAGCGGCCGCACCTACCCGATCGCCCGCAACGACCTGAACACCGGCACCGAGGAGGAGCCGGAGTACAGCGAATTCACCGGCGTCACCTTCTCCCCGGACGGCAGGACCCTCTTCGCCAACATCCAGGACCCGGGCATCATGCTGGCGATCACGGGCCCGTGGAAGCGCCAGAAGCGCGGCTGACCCGCGCCCCGGACCGAACCGTGGCCCGCACCCTCACGAAGGGGGCGGGCCACACCCTTGTCCGCGCCCGGAACTGACATCTAACATTTCAGTTCATGGAGGCCGTACCCCGCACCCTGCTCAGGGACCACGCCTACGCCGCGATCCGGGACGCCATCGTGACCGGGGCCATCGAGCCCGGTGCGGTGGTGCGGGACGCCGATCTCGCGGAGCTGCTCGGGCTGTCCCGGGCGCCGGTGCGGGAGGCGTTCTCCCGGCTGGTGGACGAGGGGCTGCTGGAGAGCAAGCCGCAGAGCTACACGCGGGTGACGCCGGTGGTCGCGGCCGACGTACGGGACGCGGCGGCCGTGGTCGGCGCCATGCACGAGCTGGTGACGACGGGCGCGGTGCCGCGTCTGTCCGCCGCCGACGTCGAGGCGATGCGCACGGCCAACGAACGGTTCGCCGCCGCCGTACGCGACGGGGACGTGGACGCCGCCCTGCACGCCGACGACGAACTGCACGACGTCCTCGTGCGAGTCGCCCGCAACCGCGCGGCCGCCGCCACCATCGCCCGCTACACCCCCCTGATCCGGCGGCTGGAGCGACGGCGCTTCGGTGAGGGCGGCACCTGCCGCTCGGCCGGGCTGCACGGTCGGCTGATCGGGGCCTGCGCCGAAGGCGACGTGGACGAGGCCGTCCGGGTCACGGCGGAGATCTGGCGCACCCTGGCCGACCTGGCCGACACCGACTGAGCCAAGGAGGCTCCATGTCCGCGAAGTCCCTCTCCTCGTACGAGCGTTACCACCTCCTCTTCGGCCCCTCGCCGATCCACCCGCTGGAACGGCTGACCGCCCACCTCGGCGGCGCCGCCCTGTGGGCCAAGCGGGAGGACTGCAACTCCGGGATCGCGTACGGCGGCAACAAGACCCGCAAGCTGGAGTACCTCGTCGCCGACGCCCTCGCGCAGGGCTGCGACACCCTCGTCTCGATCGGCGGGGTGCAGTCCAACCACACCCGCCAGGTCGCCGCCGTCGCCGCCCGCGCCGGGCTGAAGTGCGTGCTGGTGCAGGAGAGCTGGGTGGAGTGGCCCGACTCCGCGTACGACAAGGTCGGCAACATCCTGATCAGCCGGCTCGCCGGGGCCGACGTCCGCCTGGTGCGGGCCGGTTTCGGGATCGGCTTCAAAGAGAGCTGGGAACTGGCCCTGCGCGAGGTCGAGGAGTCGGGCGGCAAGCCGTACGCCATCCCGGCCGGCGCCTCCGACCACCCGCTCGGCGGACTGGGCTTCGCGGGCTGGGCGTACGAGGTGGCCGAGCAGGAGCGGGCGGCCGGGGTCTTCTTCGACACGGTGATCGTCTGTTCGGTGACCGGCTCCACCCAGGCCGGCATGGTCGCCGGGTTCGCCGCGCTGGAACAGGCCGGCGGCCGGCCCCGCCGGGTGATCGGCATCGACGCCTCCGCCAAGCCCGCCGAGACCCGCGAGCAGATCGCCCGCATCGCCCACGGCACCGGACAACTCATCGGCGTCGAACGCGAGGTGACGGTCTCCGACATCGAGCTGGACGAGCGCTACCACGCGGGCATCTACGGCATCCCGGACGACACCACCCTGGAGGCGATGCGCCTCGCCGCCCGCACCGAGGGCATGGTCACCGACCCCGTCTACGAGGGCAAGTCGATGGCCGGCCTGATCGACCTGGTCACCCGCGGCGAGATCGGCACCGACTCCACCGTGCTGTACGCCCACCTGGGCGGTCAGCCCGCCCTGAACGCGTACAGCGCCCTGTTCTGACCCACGGGCCGACCACCTCTGCCCGCTCCCCGCGCTCACTTCCCGCGGGGAGCGGCGAGCCCCGCGACCTCCCGCCGGAAGTAGCTTTCAAGGTCCTTACCGTCCGAGTGCAGCCGCTGAACGAGTTCACGCGCCTGCCGGACCACGGCCGGGTCCGTGTGCCGCACGGCCCCGTCCGGCACTCCGGACGAGGTGTAGTCGAGGACGTACACCGCCTCGCTCCCCAGCACACACAGCTCCGGCAGCGGCCCCCGGTCCTCGTACGGCGCCACCTCGACGGCATCGACCACCGAGACCCGCTCCCCGTACTCGCGCTTGAGCCGGAGAAGGTTCAACTCCCACTGGATGTAGGGCACGAGCGGACGCTCGACGATCCGCACCCGGTGCAGCGCGAACCCCGAAGCGGCGATCTTCCCGTAGTACTCCTCGAACTCGGGACGCAGCTCCTCGATCAGCCGCAGTGACTCCTCCCAGTCCCCCCGCACCAGCGCCCGCCAGCTCGCGAAGTCCCCCTCGTCGTACCCCTGCATCCGCTCCAGCTTCCAGAATCCCGACCCACCGGTCCGCCAGAACCTCCGCCCGAAGTCGTCGATGTACGCACCCTGATCGAGCCGCGTGCCTCCCGAGGCGGGGAGCAGGTCTGCCATGGAGGGACACCTTCCGGTTCGGTTTCTTCTTCAGCCCGTTCGGCGGGACGCGCGGTCGCGCAGGCGCGTGGTGAGCCACAGTACGTGGATGGTTGCGAGTGAGAGGAGGGTCAAGAGGGCGTCGGCGAGGTCGAGGCCCGTGTGCGCCCGTTGCAGATCCCTCACCGCGGTGATGACCAGTCGGATCTCCGCAGGGACGGTGTAGGCCGCCAGTCCGGCCAGGCAGAGCACGGTTCCGATGACCAGAACCACACTGTAGATCCGTACGGCGCGCCGCTCCGCCGCAGGGAGTGCCCGGCTGGGATCGGAGGTCGGGGCGTCCCGCCGCAGCAGACGGGCCCCGAGGTGACGGGCGTATGCGCGGCTGTCCCCGTACAGGTCACGGCAGCCGGTCAGGTCCTGCAGCACGAAGTAGACATCCGTACGCATGAACATCATGAGCTGGAAGGTGAGCGGCAGCAGTGCCCACAGAACCGTCGCGGCGAGCAGCCGGTGTGTCGCCGAACCCGATGAGGTGACGGTCAGGAGCAGGAACGCCGTGGCACCCGCGCTGAGATTGACCGCGATGCCGGCCAGATAGGCCGTCAGCCGGTGCCGCCGGGGCGCGAGTTCGATGCCGCTGATGTCCGTCTGGACGACCAGGAACTGCAGCCGGGTCCCGAAACCGATCCGGCCAGGGACACCGGCGGCCCTGGCTACGGCCAGGTGCGCGAGTTCGTGCAACAGGAGGATCGACCAGCCCACTACGGCACCGGAGACGATCACCACGCTGCCCCGGTCACTCCAGAGCAGGTCGTGGTATGTGGGCATGAGCTCGGGGCGGCATACGAGAGCCGCCAAAGCCCCGATGACAAGGACGGCGGGCAGCAACGGCACCAGCGGGTTCAGCAGGAAACGGACGTGCTCCGGCCGCAGCCGCGGCAGCGTGGCCGGCGGGACGGGATCCGAGCACACAGGGCGGCCTTCCGTCTCCGCCACGAAGCCCAGGCCGATGAGGGCGCGTACAAAATCAGCGACGTCGACCTCATCGCCCGTCTCGGCCAGAAGCCGCTCCTCACACCCCGCGACGCTCAGGCCTTGCTGCAACAGTCGGATCGCCCTGATGCCCGCTTCGGGCATGGCCACAAACGTTCTCGTCTCCCGGCGCCCGACGATCCACTCGGCGCCGTCCTCTCTCCAGGTCAGGGCGTGCAGCCGGAACCGGGTGTCCGGTCCGACCACGGTCGCCGCCGACTCGGCACCGCTCACGGGGCGATACCGCCGCAGGCCGGGCAGGCGGGACGGCGGGGATACCGGCTCAGCTCCGGCTCTCCCGGCACCATCAGGTTGATGCCGTACCGGAAGCCCGGCTCTTCCCGCGGCACCCCGGTCAGTGCGCTGAGTGCGGCGTGCACGAGCAGGCCTCCGGAGAGGGTGGCCGTGGCGGCGTTGACTGGGCCCCAGTTCATACGCGGTGATATGGACTCGTCGTCCTGGCCCGCGGCGAGCCGCAGGTCTCGGGAGTCGGCGTCCTGGTCCCGGTGACACTCGAAGCAGGCGCCGTGCCCCGGCGCGTACACGCCGACCGTGATGAACGGTCCCCGGTAGCCGCCTTCCACCCAGGGTGTGCGCGTCGCGAGACAGGCCTGGTTCGCCCAGCGGCGGATCGCCGGCGGGCGGTCTGCACTGAGCATGAGCAGGTCGTAGCCGTCACTCTCCGCTTCGCGCCGCAGGAGCCTCTCCAAGTCGTCGGGTCCGCGGATCTCCGAGCGCTCGCCGGTGACCACGACGTCGGAGTTCAACGCGCGCAGTGACTCCAGGGCCGCGTCCACCTTGGGCCGGCCGATGTCCCTCTCCCGGTAGAGGACCTGCCGGTTGAGATTGGAGAGCTCCACGACATCGGGATCCACACAGTGCAGGCGCCCGACACCGGATGCGACGAGCCCTTGGGCCGCGATGCCCCCTGAACCGCCTAGACCGACGACGACTACGCGTGCCTTCGCCAGCCGGAGCTGCAGCTCCCAGCTGCTGAGGCGTGGTGAGCGGTCCATCCAGCGCAGCAGGGCGACCCCGCGGCCGTAGCGTTCGGCGTCGCGGTCGGAGAACGCCGCGGGCATCGTGGCCGCCGCGTCCTCCAGGAAGCCTGCCTCAGCGAGATCGGCCACCGCCCGCAGCACGTCTTCCGTCATGAGACCGGGGCGGGTGCCGACGATCTCCGCGGCGATCTCGGCCGGTGTGCGAGTGCCGTTCAGAGCCTGCGTCAGCGCCCAGACCCAGCCGTCCGGGTCCTCGATCTCCGCGCCGATTCCGTGGATGACACTCCCGATGCGCACATGGCCGTCGACGGTGAGATACGGACGGTGCTCGGGTTTGACCCGCGGACGCCGCAGCGAAGTCGTGCTCTGGTCCCGTGTTTCAGGTTTCGTCACCTGAGCAACTCCCGTGTTTTAAAGGGCACTTGACATACTGTGCAACTCCTGGATCCTTGGCAAGGCCCTGTCCGCTCTTCACTCGGAGGCACTCATGATGAAGAAGATCACGATTCGGCCGCTCGACAAGAAGGAGACCACGGGCAACAGCGCGGGGACGAGTAACTAACCGCGTTCGAGCAGGCCGGTTCGACGGTCTCGGGGCCCTCGTGCAATGGCGGGGAGGCCCTGAGGCCGTTGTTCGGCGAGGCACCGGAGTCGGTGGGATTCGCCGGCAACTGGTGGTCCGGGGTTTCCTGCCGGTGATCGCGAAGACTGTGACCAGGAGGGCTGTCAGGGCGATCAGGCGGAACCGTCGGGCCAGGCGTTCTCACGATCCGAGTTCAGCTTCCGGGCTGAGCTGCGAAGAAATTCTCGTCGGTCCCGGTGCGGGGTGAAGGCTCTGCGCGGAGCTTCTGCCACGTATGGGGTGAGGAGTGATGGAATCCTGCGCCAATGGTGCGGGCGTCGTACGCTCGAATCATGAGTGCCGACCTTGGCAAACGGCTCCAGGAGGTACGCAAGCGGCGCGGTCTGACGCAGCGCCGGCTTGCGAGCGAGTCCGGCGTATCCCTGTCCTTGATCAGGAAGCTGGAGCAAGGGGAGCGGGCTGACACGCGCTTGGAAACCGCGCGCCAACTGGCTCAGGCACTACGGGTGCCGACGACGAACCTCCTCGCCGAACACGAGGACGAGCCGGAAACGGCGCCCGGGGCGGATGATCGCTGGGAAGGGGTCCGGCGTGCACTCGTGACTCCTGTGCGTGCGGACGGAGTGGCCGAAGAGCCGACCGTGGACGGCGTACAGGAGGCTCTGGATTCGGCCATCCCGCTCTTCTCCAGTGATCGCTTCGCAGAGCTGAGCGTGATCCTTCCGCCCCTGCTGCGGGACGCTGATCTGATCGCTGAGAGTGGCCCGGGGGGGCGAGCGGTGCGCGTCCGGCTCTCACAGCTCACGGGCTGGCTGCTCACCCAGACCCGGCAGTTCGAGGCGGCGGACGTCGCCCTGTCCCGGTCCTTGGAGGAGTCCTCGGACCGGCTTCAGGCGGCGGCGACAGTGAACACACAGTGCTGGCTCCTGCTGCGGCGCGGTCGTCTGGCTGCGGCGCGGGAGCTGGCGACTCGGTGGGCCGACGAGGTGGAGCCCCGCATCTCGCGGGCGACTCCGGCGGAGCTGAGCGCGTGGGGCTGGCTGCTATTGCGGGCCTCCGCTGCGGCGATCCGGGACAACCGGCCGGGAGAGGCGGAGGACGCCTTGCGCCATGCCAACGCGGCGGCGGTGGCGATGGGGCGGGAGTTCGCTCCGCGTGACGACTTCTTGCAGGCGTTCGGCCCGGTCACGGTGGCTCTGAAGCGGGCCGAGAACGCCATGATCGTCGACAAGCCTGACTTGGTGCTCAAGCTCTCGGCACGTATCCCGACCGGCGGCATGCGCCCCACATCCAACAACCGCAACCGTCACCTCCTGGACGTTGCGGAGGCACACGCCCGCTCACGCGACTACGCGAAGACCGTCGAAGTACTTCAGGGCATCCGCGCGGACGCTCCTCAGTGGCTCCCCAACCAGCGGTACGCGCGGGACATCTTCGGCCGAGTGATCGGCCGGCGGCGCACCCTCACGCCGGAGATGCGAAGCCTTGCCGACGCGATCGGAGTCCCGCTGTGACGCCGAGTGGTACTTGACCTTGCCGCGTCGCCAAAGTGCCATTGAGGTGCGTTCGCGTGACTACGTAGCGTCATCTGTATGGCGACTCAAGGCAGGACAAAAGCACAGATGGCCCTCCCTGAGCGTGGAGAGCTGGTGTACGACCCGGCAAGCCGCAAGGTCGGGGAGTACCAGGACATGGCCGGTCCCTACGCCATGCTGCGCCCGGTGGGCGGCGGCCGGGAATGGGAGGCGGACCCTGTCCAGATCCGCCCGGCCACTTCCGCGGAACGGCTCAGCGCGCGCGTGAAGGCGGCCAACCTGCGGGCGGAGCGAAAGCTGTGAGCGCGCGTTCGGTGATTCGCCATGAGACGTGGACGCTTACGCCGGACCGCGAGCCGGATGCGGAGGCGATCACGTATGCAATGGAGTGCGTGGTGTGCGGGAAGTCCTCGGTGGTCGGCGAGGACTTCGTCGAACCGCAGAGCTGGGTGCTGGAGCACTGTGGCGAGAACCCGTCGCACCACACCGTCTGGTTGTGGCTGAAGCTTTGGTTCAGCACCATGGGCCCTGGCGGGCGGGCGAAGGTGGGCAGAGCAGAGGGTGCGCGGTGGAACTGATCAGCCTCTCGGATGGAGACAACGGCTTCCGGGTGCGTGTGCTGGGGCGTCGGTCGCCGGGTCTGCTGCATTTTCACGACCAGCTCGACGCAGAGGTCCTGATCACGAGCAGCTTCGTCAGTGGTCGACTGGCCATGTCCCCTTTCCCTTCGGGGGATTTCTCCGTCTAGTGCTCGATAAAGTACGGAGAGAGCCCCCGGTTCGCAAGGAGTAGGTGGATGACGCAGGTCAGACCCATGCGCGCGGACGCTCGCCGCAACTATGAGCGGTTGCTGAAGGTGGCGGCGGAGGCCTTCGCCGAGCATGGGGAGGGGGCGTCCCTGGATGACATCGCCAAGCGGGCGGGGGTCGGCTCCGGCACGCTGTACCGGCATTTCCCCACGCGTCAGGCGCTGTTGGAGGCGGCGTACGTCGACCGGATCGAGGCGCTGGCGGCGCGGGCCGACGAGCTGGGGGAGGAGCTGCCGCCGGGGGAGGCGCTGGTGGAGTGGCTCAACGAGCTGTGCGTGGGGACGATCCAGGTGCGCGGGATGAAGGCGCTGTTGGGGTCCGCCGTCACGGACGGGAGTGTGGCGGCGGCGACGGCCTGTGGGACGAGCGTGAAGAGGGCGGCGACGCGGTTGGTGTCGGCGGCGCAGGAGGCGGGGGCGCTGCGGGAGGACGTCGAGCCGATCGATGTGCTGCGGCTGGCGCACGGGGTGGCCACGGCGTCGGAGCTGGCGAAGGGGGACGGGGCTGTGATCCGGCGGTATGTGGGGTTGCTGGTGGAGGGGCTGGGGGCGTAGCGGGCCGGGCGGGGGNNGGGGGGGGGGGGGGGGGGGGCGGCGGGGGCGGGGGGGGGGGGGGCTTCGCTTGCCCGCGTTTGCGGGTGCCGCTGCGCCCACCCGTGCCGCCTGGGGGTACCTCCCAGGCCTTTAAGGCACTGGGGGAGGCACGATTGCCCGCAGCTGCGCCCGTACTCGTTTCCTTACAGCGCCTGTGCCGCTGGCTTTACCATGTTGCGGACCGTGCGGGCCTTGACGAAGTCGCCCATCGCCGTCATCTCCCACTCTCCCGAGAACTGGCGGATCAGCTTGGCCATCATCACGCCGGTCTGGGGTTCGGCGTTGGTGAGGTCGAAGCGGACGAGTTCCTCGCCGGTGGCGGCGTCGAGGAGGCGGCAGTAGGCCTTGGCGACCTCCGTGAACTTCTGGCCGGAGAAGGAGTTGACGGTGAAGACCAGGCCGGTGACCTCCTGGGGGAGCCGGCCCAGGTCGACGACGATCACCTCGTCGTCGCCCCCGCCCTCACCGGTGAGGTTGTCGCCGGAGTGCTTGATCGCGCCGTTCACGATGGTGAGCTTGCCGAAGTAGCAGCTGTCGATGTGGTTGCGCTGGGGGCCGAAGGCGATCACGGACGCGTCGAGGTCGATGTCCGCGCCGCGGAATGCGGGCTCCCAGCCGAGGCCCATCTTGACCTGCGAGAGCAGCGGGCGGCCGCCCTTGACGAGGGACACGGTCTGGTTCTTCTGGAGGCTGACCCTGCCCTTGTCCAGGTTGATCTTCCCGGTGCCCGGCGCGGGCGGGGCGGGCGGCGGCGGGGTCTGCGGCATCGGCGGGGTGGCCGGGGCCACCGGAGCCGGGGCCGCAGGCGCGGCGGCGGCCGGAGCGGCCGGCTCCTCCACCGTCACGCCGAAGTCCGTCGCGATGCCCGCCAGGCCGTTGGCGTATCCCTGGCCCACCGCCCGGGCCTTCCAGGCGCCGTTGCGCAGATAGATCTCCACGACCACCAGCGCCGTCTCGGTGCCGAGCTGCGGCGGAGTGAAGGTGGCGAGGACGCTGTTGTCGTCCGCGTTGCGGATCGTCGCCGTCGGTTCGATGCCCTGGAAGGTCTGACCCGCGGCGTCCGGGCTCGCCGTGACGACGATCTTCTCGATGCCCGGGGGGACGGCGGCCGTGTCGACCGTGATCGCGTCCGGTGACGTACCGCCGCCGGAGCGGTACGTCACGCCGGGGCCGCTCGGCTGGTTGTAGAAGATGAAGTCGTCGTCGGAGCGCACCTTGCCGTCGGCGGTGAGCAGCAGGCCCGATACGTCGAGCCGCACCGGAGCGGCGACGTCCACCGTCACGCGCGCGGCGGGGAGAGGGATGTTCGAGCCGGGGGTCATAGCTGTCATGCAGGGGGAACGAACGAGACCACTTTGCCGTTCCCTTACCTGCGGCCGAACGGGCGGGTCCGGCCCCAGGTGTCCGCGGAGTTCCAGTCGAAGACAGTCAGTACGGCCAGATCGGCGGGTCGCTGACGAAGTGGCCGCCCAGGTGGGCGTGCGCGATGTTCTCCGGGTCCAGCTCGCCCTGCTCGGCGATCAGCTTCTCGGCGTACGGCTCGGAGTCGTCCTGCGGCTCGTAGCCGAGCGCCCGCGCGGAGGAGAGGTCCCACCACAGACGGGTGTTGGCGGAGGAGCCGTGGACGATCGTGTGGCCGACGTTCTCGGCGGTCAGGGCCGCGTGGAAGAGACGGGCGCCGTCGGCGGGGCTCATCCAGACCGACAGCATGCGCACGCTGGTGGGCTCGCCGAAGCAGGAGCCGATGCGCACCGACACCGTCTCCAGGCCGTGCTTGTCCCAGTAGAGCTGGGCGAGGTCCTCACCGAACGACTTGGACAGGCCGTAGAAGGTGTCCGGGCGGTGCGGGGTGTCGACCGGGATCAACACGCTCGGATCAAGAGGCGTGTCGCCCTGGGGGCGGGGGGTGAAGCCGATGGCGTGGTTGGAGGAGGCGAAGACGATCCGTCCGACACCCTCCTCGCGGGCGGCCTCGTAGAGGTTGTACGTCCCCTCGATGTTGGCCTTGAGGATCTTCTCGAAGGGGGCTTCCAGGGAGATGCCCGCGAGGTGGAGGATCGCGTCGACACCCCGGACGGCCTCCCGCAGGGCCTCCCGGTCGGCGAGGTCGGCGACGATCGCGTCCGGTTCGCCCTCGATCGGGCGCAGGTCCAGCAGGCGCAGCTCGTAGCCGTAGGCGGGGAGCAGGTCCCGCATCAGGGTGCCGAGGCCGCCGGCGGCCCCGGTGAGCAGGACAGTGCGGGGAGCGGGCATCCTCGGGTCTCCTTGAGTCACGGGCTTCCTGCGTGCACGGTATTCACATTCATGGACAAGTTAAGGATCACCGGCTTGCCCGGTCAAGGGTGGCGCAAGGCGTGTTCATAAATATAAACTCCGATCAGAAGCATGCACATACACCTCGGTACTGACTCCAGGGAGAGCCCGTGACGCCCGCCGACCTGGCCACTCGACTCGGCATCCCCAGCGGACCGCTGTTCTTCCCCGTCACGGCCTACGGCCGGGACGGCTCCGTCGATCTCGACGTCTACCGCGCGCATGTCCGCCGGGGCGTGGAGGACGGCGCCGCGGCCGTCTTCGCCTGCTGCGGTACGGGGGAGTTCCACGCGCTCACCCCGGAGGAGTTCCAGGCCTGTGTCCGGGCGGCCGTCGAGGAGACCGGCGGACGGGTGCCGGTCGTCGCGGGCGCCGGGTACGGGACCGCCCTCGCCGTACGCTACGCACGCCTCGCCGAGGAGGCCGGCGCCGACGGGCTGCTCGCCCTGCCGCCCTATCTCGTCCTCGCCGCCCAGGAGGGCCTGCTGCGGCACTACCGGGAGATGACGGCGGCCACCGCGCTCCCCGTGATCGTCTACCAGCGCGACAACGCCGTCTTCACCCCCGAGACCGTCGTGGAACTCGCCCGGACCGACGGGATCATCGGCCTCAAGGACGGCCTCGGCGACCTCGACCTCATGCAGCGGATCATCAGCGCCGTGCGCACCGGGGTCCCCGGTGACTTCCTCTACTTCAACGGCCTGCCGACCGCCGAGCAGACCCAGCTCGCCTACCGCGCCCTCGGCGTCACCCTCTACTCCTCCGCCGTGTTCTGCTTCGCCCCCGAGATCGCCCTCGCCTTCCACCGCGCGCTCACCACCGGCGACGAGGCGACGGCCCACCGCCTGCTCGACGGCTTCTACCGCCCGTTCGTCGAACTACGCGCGCGTGGCCGCGGATACGCCGTCTCCCTCGTCAAGGCGGGCGTCCGGCTCCGCGGCCTCGACGTGGGCGAAGTCCGCCCGCCGCTGCACGAACCGGGCGAGCATCATCTCAAGCAGCTCGCCCAGGTGATCGAGCGCGGACACGCGCTCCTGGAGGAGGACACCACCAAGTGAAGGCGTCAACGTTCGTCTACCCCTGGGACGTCAACGGCGACCCGGCGGCCCCGGCCCGCATCGCCTCCCTCGGCGTGGAGCAGGTGACCCTCGCCGCCGCCTACCACTCCACCCGCGCCCTCACCCCCCGCCATCCTCGCCACCGCATCGTCACCGCCGAGCACGCGGCCGTGCTCTACCCGGCGGACGCCCGCTGGGAGGGCCGGGAACTGCGCCCGTACCCGGCCGGCGACTGGGCCCCCGGCGACGCCTACGGGGAGGCCGCCGAGGCCCTCGCGGGCGCCGGTCTGGAGGTGCACACCTGGGTGGTCCTCGCCCACAACTCCCGTCTGGGCGCCGACCATCCGGACACCTCCGTCGTCAACGCCTACGGCGACCACTACCCCTGGGCGCCGTGCATCGCCCAGCCCGCCACACGCGCGTACCTTGTCGACCTCGCCGCCGAGGCCGCCGTACGCCCCGGCGCGCGCGGCACCGAACTGGAGTCCCTCGGCTGGTACGGCCTGCAGCATCTGCACGCTCACGACAAGACCGGCGGGGTCGGCCTCGGCGACGCCGGTCAGTACCTGATGGCGCTCTGCTTCTGCCCCGCCTGCCGGGCCGGCTACGGCGCCCAGGGCCTCGACGCCGACGCGCTCGCCACCGCCGTACGCGAGGCGCTGGAGCCGCTGTGGCGAGGTACGCCGGACGACGGGGGCTGGGCGGGTGTCGAGAAGCTGCTCGGGGAGGAGACGGCGGCCGCCACGCGCGCGTGGCGCGACGAAACCGCCCGCACGCTCCAGGAGACGGCGGTCGCCGCCGTCCGCGCGGCCGCCCCCGAGGGCTTCCAGGTGCTGCTGCACGCCGACCCCGTGACGTACCACGTCGGCGCCAACCCGGGCGTCGACCCCGCGCACGTCCTGTCCGTCGCGGACGGCGTGGTGGTGCCGTGCGCGGGCGGGCCGGGCCTGCTGACGCCGTTCGCCGGGCAGGGCCGGGCGGACGCGGTGATCGCCGCCAACTTCGGCGTGGTCTCCGGCATGGGCGGCAGCCCGGACACGCTCACCGCGGACGCGGCACGCGCGCGTGAGCTGGGCGCGACGGAGATCCGGCTGTACCACGCGGGGCTGGCCTCCGACGCCGACCTGACCGCCGTACGGGAGGCACTGGCGGCCCGCTGAGCACCGGGGACAGCTCCAGGCCTGGGCGGCCCGGCGGGAATCCGTCGGAACCTGTCGACAACGCCCCTGGGGCGCGTCCCGCGTCGGCCCTAGCGTCGAGGCCATGAGTTACGCCGCTCCCGTCCTGATCGGGCTCCTCTACGTCCTCCTCATGTGCCTCCTACGTGCACCGCACCGGCGCCGCCTCAACGCCGTGATGGTGGCCGGGGCCGGTGCCGCCTACCTCAGCGGTGGGGGCCTCGGCGGCTGGGAGTTCGCGTTCACCGCGGTCGCCACCTATGTCGCCTACCGCGGACTGGACTCCTGGACGTTCATCGGCGTCGGCTGGCTGCTGCACACCGCGTGGGACGTCGTCCATCACCTCAAGGGCAACCCGATCGTCCCCTTCGCCCACGACTCCTCGCTGGGCTGCGCGATCTGCGATCCCGTGATCGCGGTGTGGTGCCTGGGCGGCGGACGGACACCGGCCGAGCTGCTGCGGGCCTGGCGACCGGCGCGCGGGAGGTTGACCGAGGTGCGATGAGTTCCCGCGTCCCGGGCAGTCCACCGTGTATGAGTGACACGACGACCGGCATTCTCGACCTCGGACCCCAGACCCGGATCGTGGCGCGTCTCGCCGCGGCCGTCCGGGACGAGCAGCTCGCGGACGGCACGCCCTGCCCGGCGTACCCCGTGCGCACCATGCTCGGACATCTGACCGGCCTCGCCGCCGCCTTCCGGGACGCCGCCCGCAAGGATCTGGGGCCCACCACCGACACCGCGCCGACCGAGGCCGAACCCCGGCTCGGGCCCGACTGGCGCACCGAGCTGCCCCGGGTCCTCGACGAACTGGCCGACGCCTGGCGGGACCCCGCCGCCTGGACCGGTATGACCCGGGCCGGCGCCGTCGACCTGCCCGGCGCGGTCGCCGGAGCCGTCGCCACCGACGAACTGGTGATCCACGGCTGGGATCTGGCCCGGGCCACCGGCCAGGAGTACACCCCCGACCCGGGCGCGCTGCAGGCGTCGTACGCCTTCCTGCTCGCGGCCGCCGACGATCCCAGCCGCGGCGGCGGGATCTTCGGCCCCGTGGTGCCCGTCCCGGAGGACGCCCCGCTGCTGGACCGGGCGCTCGGGCTGAGCGGACGGGACCCGCAGTGGGCCGGGTCGGCAGAGGCGTGATCGCCGGGGCGGGCGGGCCAGGAGGTGTACGTCACCCCCGCACGCGGCGTAGACAAACGCAAACCGGCCCCCTACCGGTGGCCCGATCCGTACGCTCCCCACCATGCCCCTCAGTCTCACCGTCCTCGGCACCGCCTCCCCGTACCCCAGGCCGGGCCGCCCCTGCTCCGGTTACCTGCTGCGCGGGGCGGGCGCCGAGGTGTGGGTGGACGCGGGGCCCGGTACGTTCGCCGCGTTGCAGCGGCACACGGATCCCGACCGGCTCACCGCGATCTGGATCTCCCACCTCCACGCCGACCACAGCGCCGATCTCCTCGCCGCCTCCTATGCCTTCGCCTTCGGCGGGCTCACCCCGCCGGCCCCGATCCCGGTGTACGCGCCCATGGACTGCGCGCTGCGGCTGGCCGGCTTCTTCGGGCGGGCGGACATCCGGTTTCTGAGCGGGGCCTTCGACTTCCGCCCGCTGTACGACGGCCACACCGTGCGGCACTGGAACCTGCGGCTCACCACGCGCGCGGTGGCCCACGACACCGAGGCGTACGCGCTGCGCGTCGAGTGCCAGGGGAGCGTGTTCGCGTACTCCGGGGACACCGGACCGTGTGACGCCCTCACCGAACTCGCCTCCGGGGCGGACCTGTTCCTGTGCGAGGCCGACATCGACCGGCGTCGCGAAGGCAAACAGGCGCATCTGACACCCGAGGACGCCGGTGAGACGGCCCGCAAGGCCGGTGTGGGCGAGCTGTTCGTCACCCATGTCGGCCCGGAGCTGACCCGCGAGGACGCGACCGCCCGGGCGGGGGCGGCCTTCGGCAGGACGACCCGTACCGCTCGCGAAGGCGAAACCATCCCCTTCTGATCTCCGGCGAGCCCCTTCCGGCTTCTTCTGTCAGAAGCATTGACGAAACACAGAGGCCCTCCCTACCTTCAACGCGTCGTACTTCGTACGTCATATATGAGACGCGAGATCCCATCCGTTTGAGATCCGATCCGTTGAGATCCGAGAGGCGCGCATGACCTCTGTGCCCACGCCGATCCCCTCCCGCACGCAGTACGTGCTGGAGGAGATCAAACGCCGCATCCTCACCGGGCGGCTGACGCCGGGCCAGGCCCTGGTCGAGACCGAGCTCGCCGCGCAGTTCGGGGTGTCCAAGACCCCGGTGCGCGAGGCGCTCAAGACCCTGGCCGGCACCGGACTGGTCGTCATGAGCCAGTACAAGGGCGTCACGGTGCGCATGGTGGACGCGGACATGGCGCGCGAGGTCTACGACGTACGGCTGCTGATGGAGCCCGAGGCGCTCAGGCGGGCCGTCAGGCGCGGGGCTTCGCTGGACGCCGCCCGTGACGCGCTCGCCCGGGCCGACGACGCGACCGACACCGCCGAACGCTCCCTCGCCAACCGGGAGTTCCACCGCGCCCTCTACCTGCCGTGCGGCAATCCGCTGCTCGGCCGGATGCTCGACGAGGTCCGTGACCAGGCCGCCCTGGTCTCCGCCGTCGCCTGGGCCGCCTCCCCCTCGTGGGAGCGGGAGGCCGGCGAGCACCGGGAGATCCTGCGGCTCGCCCTCGACGGCGACGCCGACGGCGCGGCCCGCGCCCTGCACGCCCACATCGCGTCGTTCGTCGAGCGAGCGTTCCCCGAGGCAGCGAACCAGGAAGGTCAGGAATGAGCAGCGTGGCGTTCGAGACCCAGCGTGCGGCCCTGGCCGACGTGGTGGCGATCCCGGTGACCCCGTTCGCCGAGGACGGCTCCGTCGACCGGGTCGCCCACCGGGCCCTGCTGCGCCGTCTGCTCGACGGCGGGATCACCACCCTCACCCCGAACGGCAACACCGGGGAGTTCTACGCCCTCACCCCCGAGGAGCGGCGGCTCGTCACGGAACTGACGATCGACGAGGCGGGGGATCGTTCAACGATCCTCGTGGGGGTCGGGCACGACATCCCCACCGCCGTCGCCTCCGCCCGGCAGGCCCGGGAGCTGGGCGCCCGGATGGTGATGGTCCACCAGCCCATCCACCCCTACGTCTCCCAGCGCGGCTGGGTCGACTACCACCGGGCCATCGCCGAGGCCGTGCCGGAGCTGGGCGTCGTCCCGTACATCCGCAACGCGCAACTGCACGGTGAACGCCTCGCCGAACTCGCCGACGCCTGCCCCAACGTCATCGGCGTGAAGTACGCCGTCCCGGACGCGGCCCGCTTCGCCGCCTTCGCCCGGGACGCGGGCCTGGAGCGCTTCGTCTGGGTGGCCGGCCTCGCCGAGCCCTACGCCCCTTCCTACTTCTCGGCGGGCGCCACCGGCTTCACCTCGGGGCTCGTGAACGTCGCCCCTGCCGTTTCGCTGAACATGATCGAAGCGCTTCGATCAGGGGACTATCCGGCGGCGATGAAGGTCTGGGAGCAGATCCGCCGCTTCGAGGAGCTCCGGGCGGCCAACGGCTCCGCAAACAACGTCACCGTGGTCAAGGAAGCCCTTGCTTCCCTTGGTCTGTGCCGCAGCGAGGTTCGTCCGCCGAGCCGCGGGCTGCCCGAGAGCGAGCGGGCCGAGGTTGCCGCCATCGCCGCGGGGTGGTCCCTGTGAAGCGCTTCGACGATCTTCCCCGCAAGCGGCCCGAGGAGCTGCGGAGCCACCAGTGGTACGGCACCGAGGGCCTGCGCTCCTTCAGCCACCGCGCCCGCACCCGCCAGCTCGGCTACCTGCCCGAGGAACACCTCGGCAAGCCCGTCATCGCGATCCTCAACACCTGGTCGGACATCAATCCCTGTCATGTACACCTCCGTGATCGCGCGCAGGCGGTCAAGCGGGGCGTCTGGCAGGCGGGCGGCTTCCCGTTGGAGTTCCCGGTCTCCACACTCAGCGAGACCTTCCAGAAGCCGACGCCGATGCTCTACCGCAACCTGCTCGCGATGGAGACCGAGGAGCTGCTGCGCTCCTACCCGGTCGACGGGGCCGTCCTCATGGGCGGCTGCGACAAGACCACCCCCGCGCTGCTCATGGGCGCCGCCAGCGTCGACCTGCCCACCGTCTTCGTGCCCGCCGGACCGATGCTGCCGGGGCACTGGCGCAACGAGGTCCTCGGCTCCGGCACCGACATGTGGAAGTACTGGGACGACAAGCGCGCCGGCCTCATCGGCGACTGCGAGATGGCCGAACTGGAGAACGGCCTCGCGCGCTCGCCGGGCCACTGCATGACGATGGGCACGGCGTCCACCCTGACCGCCGCCGCAGAGGCACTCGGCGTCACGGTCCCAGGGGCGTCGAGCATTCCGGCCGTCGACTCGGGACACGACCGGATGGCCGCACAGGCCGGCATGAGGATCGTTGAACAAGTCCACAAGGGACGCGTCCTCTCCGAGATCCTCACCGCCGAAGCCTTCGAGGACGCCGTCACCACCGTCCTGGGCCTCGGCGGCTCCACCAACGCCGTCATCCACCTCATCGCCATGGCCGGCCGCGCCGGCGTCCGCCTCGCCCTCGACGACTTCGACCGCATCGCCCGCACGGTCCCCGTCCTCGCCAACGTCCGCCCCGGCGGCCAGAAGTACCTCATGGAGGACTTCCACTTCGCCGGCGGCCTGCCCGGCTTCCTCTCCCGGATCCCGGACCTGCTCCACCTGGACCGGCCGACCGTCTCGTACGACACCCTGCGCGAGCAGCTCGCCGGCGCCCAGGTCCACCAGGACGACGTCATCCGGCCCCGCGACAACCCGGTCGCGAGCGAGGGAGGGGTCGCCGTGCTGCGTGGCAACCTCTGCCCGGACGGCGCCGTCATCAAGCACATCGCCGCCGAGCCGCACCTGCTCAAGCACACCGGTCCCGCGGTCGTCTTCGACGACTACAGGACCATGCAGCGCACCATCAACGACCCCGAGCTGGGCATCACCGCCGACAGCGTGCTGGTGCTGCGGGGCTCCGGCCCCAAGGGCGGCCCGGGCATGCCCGAGTACGGCATGCTGCCCATCCCCGACCACCTGCTGAGGCAGGGCGTACGGGACATGGTCCGGATCTCCGACGCCCGCATGAGCGGCACGAGCTACGGCGCCTGTGTGCTGCACGTGGCGCCGGAGTCGTACATCGGCGGACCGCTCGCCCTGGTCCGCAGCGGAGATCAGATCACCCTCGACGTCAAGGCGCGCACCCTCCAACTCAACGTTGACGACGAGGAGTTGGCCCGCCGCAAGACGGAATGGACACCCCCGCCCACCCGCTACGAACGCGGCTACGGCGCCCTCTACAACGACCAGATCACCCAGGCCGACACAGGCTGCGACTTCGAGTTCCTGTCAAGGCCGGGCAAGGTCCAGGACCCATACGCAGGCTGAACGCTCTGACTTGGCGGTACCCCGTGCTTTCAAGGGGCCGCGCCCCCGCACACGAACGGAGTTCCCACTCATGGCCCAAGCCGCAGCCGTGGCGAAACCGCCCGCGCCACCCCGGCGGCGCCGTGCCTCCGCCACGCCCCGCAGGCTCCCGTACCTGCTGATCGCGCCGGCGGCCCTGCTGATGCTGGGCTTCATCGCCTACCCGGTGATCAGCGTCTTCTACTACAGCCTGCAGAACTACAACCCCACCAAGCCGTGGCGGAACGGCTACGCGGGCTTCGACAACTTCGTCCACGCCTTCACCGACGACCCGCAGTTCTGGGACACACTCACCTTCAGCGCCAAGTGGGTCGTCGTCGAGGTCGGGCTGCAGCTGCTGTTCGGTCTGGCGCTGGCGCTGATCGTCAACCAGACCTTCGTCGGCCGGGCGCTGGGCCGCGCCCTGGTCTTCTCCCCGTGGGCCGTCTCCGGCGTACTGACCTCCGCGATCTGGGTGCTCCTCTACAACTCCCAGACGGGCATCACCCGTTACCTCGCCGACGCGGGCATCGGCTCCTACGGCACCAGCTGGCTGTCGGACACCTCCACCGTGTTCCCGGCGGCGATCGTCGCCGACCTGTGGCGCGGTGTCCCCTTCTTCGCGATCCTCATCCTCGCCGACCTCCAGTCCGTCTCGAAGGACCTCTACGAGGCCGCCGAGGTCGACGGGGCAAGCAGGCTCCAGCAGTTCTGGCACATCACCCTGCCCCATCTGAAGGACGCCATCGTCCTGTCCACGCTGCTGCGCGCGGTGTGGGAGTTCAACAACGTCGACCTGCTGTACACGCTCACCGGCGGCGGCCCGGCGGGGGAGACCACCACCCTCCCGCTCTACATCGCCAACACATCCGTCGACGCCCACAACTTCGGCTACGCGTCCGCCCTCACCACGGTCGCGTTCGTGATCCTGCTCTTCTGCTCGATGGTCTATCTGCGGCTGAGCAAGTTCGGAGGTGAAGGCAAGTGATCACCAAGGAGGCCACCGAGGTCGCGCCCGTACCCGCGCCCGTGACCCCCGCCGCCGACCAGCGGCCGCGCGGGAAGCACCGCGCCTGGGACGAGGTCCCCCGCTGGCAGATCTACGTCCCCCTGTCGATCTACCTGCTCTTCACCCTGATCCCGTTCTACTGGATCCTCCTCTTCGCACTCCGCCCGGCCGGCTCGACCTCGCTCGTGCCCTGGCCGATGACCTTCGAGCACTTCGAGAAGGTCTGGAACGAACGTGACTTCGGGATCTACTTCCAGAACAGCGTGCTCACCGGCGTCGCCACCCTGCTGCTCACCACGCTCGTCGCGCTGACCGGCGGCTACGCCCTCGCCCGCTTCGACTTCAGGATCAAGCGCGGGTTCATGCTGGCCCTGCTGTGCACCCAGTTCGTACCGGGCGCGCTGCTGCTGGTCCCGCTGTTCCAGATCTTCGCCGAACTGAAGATGATCAACTCACTCGGCAGCGTCATCATCGCCGAGACGGTCTTCCAGCTGCCCCTGTCGATGATCCTGATCAGCGGCTTCATCCGGAACGTGCCCTACTCCCTGGAGGAGGCCGCCTGGGTCGACGGCTGCAACCGGCTCACCGCGTTCCGGATCGTCGTCCTTCCCCTGCTCCGCCCCGGGCTGATCGCCGTCGGCTCCTTCGCCTTCGTGCACGCCTGGAACCACTTCCTCTTCGCGCTCATGTTCCTCTCCGACCAGACCAAGCAGACGATCCCGGTCGGCCTCAACACCCTGATGAGCGCGGACAGCGTCGACCTCGGCGCGCTCGCCGCGGGCGGCATCATCGCCGCGGTCCCCGTGGTGATCGTGTTCGCCTTCATCCAGAAGTGGCTGATCACCGGATTCAGCGCCGGGGCGGTGAAGGGATGATGAAACCCCATCTGGTGAGACTCCGTCAGATCACCGTGGTGGCCGCCGCGTTGGGTCTTCTCTGTGTCCCCGCGCACGCCGAGGCCCGGGACATCAGCCGCGACACCCTCGCCACGGACGACGGCTGGGCGGCGTACGGCAGCGGCACCACCGGAGGCGCGGCCGCCGACGACGCCCACGTCCACACGGTGACCACCCGCGCCGAACTCGTCCGCGCCCTCGACGGCGGCAGCGCCACCCCCAAGATCATCAAGATCGCCGGGACGATCGACGCCAACACCGACGACGACGGCGACCACCTGGACTGCGCCGACTACGCCACCGACGGCTACACGACCAGGAAGTACCTGGCCGCCTACGATCCCCGCACCTGGGGCTCCGCCAAGCCGGCCGGCGCCCAGGAGGAGGCCCGCCAGGCCTCGGCGGCCCGGCAGGCCGAGCGGATCGTCCTGACCGTCGGCTCCAACACCACGATCGTCGGCCTCGGCAGGGGCGCCGTCCTCAAGGGCGCGAGTCTCCAGGTCAGGAACGCGGACAACGTCATCCTCCGCAACCTCGACCTGCGCGACGCCTACGACTGCTTCCCCGTCTGGCAGCCCAACACCGGCGGCCTCGGCGACTGGAAGACGGCGTACGACAACATCTGGCTGACCGGCGCCACCCATGTCTGGGTCGACCACATCACGACGAGCGACAAGGGCCACCCCGACGCGGACGAGCCCACCTACTTCGCCCGCAACTACCTGCGCCACGACGGCCTGCTGGACATCACCAACGGCTCCGACCTGGTCACCGTGTCCTGGAGCCGGTTCGCCGACCACGACAAGGCGATGCTGATCGGCAGCGGCGACTCGGCGACCGGGGACCGGGGCAAGCTCCGGGTCACCCTCCACCACAACCAGTTCGAGTCCGTCGTCCAGCGCGCCCCGCGCGTCCGCTTCGGACAGGTGCACGTCTACGACAACCGGTACGTCGTCCCCGAGGGCACGGAGTACCGCTACTCGTTCGGCGTGTCGACCGAGTCCGGGATCTTCGCCGAGAACAACGCCTTCCACACCCCCGGCCATGTCGAGGTCGCCGACCTGGTCAAGAGCTGGAACGGCACCGCCCTGCACCAGAGCGGCACCCTCTTCAACCGCTGGCCCGTCGACCTCCTCGCCATCCACAACGCCTACAACAGCGGCAGCGAGCGCGATCTCACCGCGGACGTCGGCTGGACGCCTACCCTGCACGGAAAGATCGACAGCGCCGAGGTGGCCGACCACGAGGTGGCCCACGGCGCGGGCGCAGGGAGGATCCCATGACCATCGACATCGTTCTGGCGGGCGCGCGCGGCCACGGCCACTGGCACCTGGAGAACATCCGCCGGCTCCAGGACAAGGGCATCGTCCGGCTGGCGGGCATCTGCGAGCTGACCCCGCTCACCCCGGACGAGATCCCCGAGGGCCTCGGCACCCCCGAGCAGTCCGCCGACTTCGGCGCCCTGCTGGACTCCACCGGTGCCCGGATCGCGGTGATCTGCACCCCGATCCCGACCCACACCGACCTCGCCCTCACGGCCGCCGCCCGCGGCGTGCACCTTCTCCTGGAGAAGCCGCCCGCCCCGTCCTACGCCGAGTTCCGCCGTATGGCCGACGGGGTCGCCGCGGCGGGCGTGGTCTGCCAGATCGGCTTCCAGTCGCTGGGCTCGCACGCCGTGCCCGCGATCCGCCGGCTGATCGCCGACGGGGTGATCGGCGAGATCGCCGGGGTCGGCGGCGCCGGGGCCTGGGCGCGTGCCGAGGCCTACTTCCGGCGGGCACCCTGGGCGGGCAAGCGGCGGCTGAACGGCGTCGACGTGATCGACGGCGCCCTCACCAACCCGCTCGCGCACGCCGTCGCCACCGCCCTCGCCCTGGCCGGCGCCACCCGCGCCGAGGACGTCACCGGCATCGAGACCGAGCTGGCCCACGCCAACGCCATCGAGTCCGACGACACCTCCTGCGTCCGTGTCACCACCGCCGACGGCCTGCCGATCGTGGTCGCCGCGACCCTGTGCGCCGAGGACCCCGACGACCCGTACGTCGTCGTCCACGGCGACCGCGGCCGGATCACCTACTGGTACAAGCAGGACCGCGTCCTGCTCCAGCGCGCCGACCACGGCCCCGAGGAGTTCGAGTACGGCCGCACCGACCTGCTGGACAACCTCGTCGAGCACCTCACCGACGGAACCGACCTGCTGGTCCCGCCGGCCGCCACCGAGGCGTTCATGCGGGTCGTCGAGGCGATCCGCGTCGCCCCCGACCCCGTGCAACTGGACCAGGACACCTGGCACCTGCTGAAGGACGAGGACCGCAGGGTCGTCCCCGGTATCGACGGGCTGGTCGCGGCCGCCGCCGACACCCTCGCCCTCTACTCCGAACTGGGCGCCCCCTGGGCGCTCACGACCGCGCATCCGAAAGAGGTGAGCACCTGATGGCACCAGCACCCGACGCACCGGTCGTGCTGCGCGTCGCGGGCCGCCCGGTCGGCCGCTACGTCACCCGGCCCGAGCTGCCCGCCCGGCTCTCCCCGCGCCCCTACCTCCACCCCGTCACCACCCTGGCCGGCACCGAGGTCACCGAGCTGACCCCCGCCGACCACCTCCACCACCTCGGCGTCGGTGTAGCCGTACCCGACGTCGAGGGGAACAACTTCTGGGGCGGCCGCACCTACGTCCGCGACCGGGGCCCGACCGAGCTCGACAACCACGGCGTCCAGCGCCACGCCTCCTTCCAGCTCCGCGACCCCGACGGCTTCGTGGAGGAGCTGCGCTGGGTCGCCTCGGGCGCCGAGCTGCTGCGCGAGCGCCGTACCGTCGCCGCCACCGAACTCACCGACGCCGCCTGGGCGCTGGACTTCACCTTCTCCCTCACCAACGTCACCGACGCCGAGCTGTCCATCGGCAGCCCGGCGACCAACGGACGCCCCGGCGCGGCCTACGGCGGCTACTTCTGGCGGGCCCGCAAGGAGGAGACCGCTCCGGACGTCTTCACCGCCGACGCCGAGGGCGAGACGGAGGTCCACGGCGGCCGAGCCGACTGGCTGGCCATGGCCGGCGCCGACTGGACCCTGGTCTTCGCGGGCGCCACCGACACCACCCGCCGCGACCCCTGGTTCGTCCGCACCGCCGAGTACCCGGGCGTCGGCTCCTCGCTGGCCTCGCACACCCGCCTCACGATCGCCCCCGGCGACACCGCCGTACGCCGGATCGTCACCGTCGTCGCCGACGGCCGCCTGGGCCGCGACGAGGCCGCGGCGCTGGCCAGGAAAGCGGTGAGCCAGTGACCGCCGACTCCTACACCAGCCCCGTCCTGGCCGCCGACTCCTACACCAACCCGGTCCTGAACGCCGACTGGTCCGACCCGGACGTCGTACGGGTCGGCGACGACTTCTACCTCACCGCCTCCAGCTTCGGCCGCGCCCCCGGCCTGCCGCTGCTGCACTCCCGGGACCTCGTCAACTGGACGCTGGTCGGCCATGCCCTCGAACGCCTCGAACCGGCGGCGGAGTTCACCGCGCCCCGCCACGACTGCGGGGTCTGGGCCCCCTCGATCCGCCACCACGACGACCGCTTCTGGATCTTCTGGGGCGACCCCGACCAGGGCATCTTCCAGGTCAACGCTCCCGAGATCAGGGGCCCTTGGACCCAGCCGCACCTGGTGAAGGAGGGCAGGGGACTCATCGACCCCTGTCCCCTGTGGGACGACGAGACCGGTGAGGCGTATCTCGTGCACGCCTGGGCGAAGTCCCGCGCGGGCGTCAAGAACCGGCTCACCGGCCACCGGATGCACCCCGACGGCACCTCCCTCCTCGACGAGGGCAAGCTGATCGTCGACGGGGACCGCATCCCCGGCTGGTTCACCCTCGAAGGCCCCAAGCTCTACCGGCACGACGGCTGGTTCTGGATCCTGGCGCCCGCCGGGGGAGTGGAGACCGGCTGGCAGGGCGCCTTCCGCGCCCGGGACTTCTTCGGCCCGTACGAGGAGAAGGTGGTCCTGGAGCAGAAGGACACCGAGGTCAACGGCCCCCACCAGGGCGGCTGGGTGCGCACCCCGTCCGGCGAGGACTGGTTCCTGCACTTCCAGCAGCGCGGCGCCTACGGCCGGGTCGTCCACCTCCAGCCGATGCGCTGGGGTCAGGACGGCTGGCCGGTGCTCGGCGACGAGGGCGCCCCCGTCCTCGTCCACCGGCGCCCCGACCTGCCCGCACAGCCGCCCGCCGCGCCCGCCACCGACGACGACTTCCCCGGCGGACGCTTCGGCCGCCAGTGGACCTGGACCGCCAACCCCCAGGACGGCTGGGCCACCCACCACTCCGGCGACGGTCTGCGCCTGTCCTGCGTCCGGACGGCCGACGCCCACGACCTGCGCAGGCTGCCGAGCATCCTCACCCAGCGACTCCCGGGTGTCCCGTCGGCCGCAGAGGTGGAGCTGAGCCTGCCCGGCGAGGAGCCCGGTGCCCGCGCCGGACTCGCGGTCCTCGGCGACGCGTTCGCCTGGATCGGGCTGGAGCGCGGGAGCGACGGAAGCGTCCGGCTCGTCCACCGGTTCGCCGAAGCGGTCGCCGAAGGGGAGCGCGACGCCGCCGTTGCACGGCTCGCGCCCGAGGGCCGGGCACGGCTGCGGATCGAGATCGGCGCGGGCGCCCGCTGCCGGTTCGCCTACGACATCGGCGAGGGCCTGCGCCACTCCGGCCCCGTCTTCGCCGCCACCCCCTGGCGCTGGGTCGGCGCCCTGCTCGGTCTCTTCGCACTCGCCCCCTCGGGACCGGGGCACGCCGGAGCGGCCTCGTTCACGCAGTTCCGGATCAGACCGCTCTGACCTCTTCCCCCACACGCCGTTGGGAGCCGCAATGACGCACTTCCATAGCAAGCGCTTGCCGAGACTGCGACCGAGACCGGGACCGGGACCGGGACCACGACCGCGAGCGGGCGCGGTGCTCGCCGCGATCGTCGGCCTCGTCGCCGCCCTGGGGCTCGGCGCGACCGGCGAGGCGAGGGCCGCCGACCCGGTGTCTTCCGCCCCCACCCCCGACCGCTGGACCGACCGCGCCCACGGCTTCGCCTCCCTCGCCGGGGGCACCACCGGCGGGGCCGGCGGCAAGGTCGTCACGGTCACCGACCAGGCCGCGCTCGCGAAGTACGCGGCGGCCGAGGAGCCGTACGTCATCCGGGTCAGGGGCTCGGTGGCGGTGGAGCCGTTCGGCTCGGACATCGTGGTCGGCTCGAACAAGACGATCATCGGCGTCGGTGACACCGGTGAGATCGTCCACGGCGAGCTCCACCTCGCCCCCGGCACGCACAACGTCATCATCCGCAACCTCACCATCCGGGACTCGTACGTCGAGGGCGACTGGGACGGCAAGACCACCGACTTCGACGCGATCCAGATGGACACCGCCGACCACGTCTGGATCGACCACAACCGCTTCACGCACATGGGCGACGGGCTGCTGGACATCCGCAAGGACAGCCAGTACATCACCGTCTCCTACAACCGGTTCACGAGCCACAACAAGGCCTTCGGGATCGGCTGGACGACGAACGTCCTGACCCAGATCACCATCGACCACAACTGGTTCACGGGCACCAAGCAGCGCAACCCGTCCGCGGACAACTGCGCCTACGCCCACCTCTACAACAACTACCTCTCCGCGCAGGTCGCGGACGGCGACCCGGTGTGGACGTACGGGAACTGGTCGCGCGGAAACACCCGGATGGTCATCGAGAACAGTTACTTCGACGGCGTCCAGCACCCCTACCAGGCCGATGCCACGGCCGAGTTGGTGCAGCGCGGATCGATCCTGAAGAACACGAGCGGGCGGACGGACGCGTGGGGTACCGCCTTCGACCCGCACGCCTTCTACGACTACCGCCTGGACCCGGCCGCCGCCGTCCCCGCGCTGGTCGAGCGTTTCTCCGGTCCGCAGGCGCGGATCGGTCACTGACCCCCACAACTTCATACCTCCGTTGGACCCAGAAGAAGAAGAGAGCCGACCATATGAAGAGCAGCATCCGCAGAAGCAGGCGCGCCGCACTGGCCGTCGCCCTGGGCTCCGTGCTCGCGCTGACCGCCACCGCCTGCGGTGACGACGGCAGCGGCAGCGCCGGGGACAAGGGAGGCGAGGGCTCGGGCAAGGGCGAGATCACCTTCTGGGACAACAACGGCGGTGTCCGCACCGACATCTGGAAGACGATCATCGCCGACTTCGAGAAGGCGAACCCGGACATCAAGGTGAAGTACGTCGGTGTCCCCGCCGACAGCGTCCAGTCCAAGTACGACACCGCCATCCAGGGCGGCGGTCTGCCCGACGTCGGCGGTGTGGGCACCGCGATGCTCGCCGAGGTCGCGGCCCAGGGCGCCCTCGAGCCGCTGGACGACCGCCTCGCCGAGAGCGACCTGAAGGACCAGCTCAACGCCAAGTTCCTGGACAGCGTCAAGGCGGCCGGGGTCGACGGCAAGACGTACAGCGTGCCGACCTCCGCCAACAACGGCACCCTGTGGTACCGGACCGACCTGTTCGAGCAGGCGGGCCTGGAGGCGCCGACGACCTGGACGAAGTTCTACACGGCCGCCGACAAGCTCACCAACAAGGGCAAGAACGCGTTCGGTTACACCATCCGCGGCGGCGCCGGGTCCATCGCCCAGGCGCTCGACGCCACGTACGGCCAGAGCGGCATCACCGAGTTCTGGAACGGCGACAACACCACGGTCAACGACCCGAAGAACGTGGCCGCGCTGGAGAAGTACGTCGGCCTGTACAAGAAGGACACCCCGGCCGCCGACGTCAACAACGACTTCACCAAGATGGTCGCCCAGTGGGACAGCGGCACCATCGGCATGCTGAGCCACAACCTCGGCTCCTACGCCGACCACCAGAAAGCACTCGCCGGAAAGTTCAAGGGCATCCCCGCGCCGACGCAGGACGACGGCACGCGCGTGCAGGTGTCCAACCCCGTCGACGGGCTCGGGCTGTTCAAGTCCAGCAAGAACAAGACCGCCGCCTGGAAGTTCATCGAGTTCGCCGCCGGTCATGAGGCGAACAGCAAGTGGAACGAGTCGGCGGGACAGGTGCCGGCCAACCTGGAGGCGGCGCAGGACAGCTGGGTGCAGTCGTCGGAGCCGACGAAGCTGGCGGCCGAGGCGCTGTCCGGGGACGGCACGAAGATCGTGCAGCTTCCCTACTACCTGCCCGACTGGAACACCATCTCCAAGGCCGACAACGAGCCGAACTTCCAGAAGGTGCTGCTCGGGAAGATGAGCGCGAAGGAGTTCCTGGACACGCTGGCCGAGCAGCTGAACGCCGCGCAGGCGGACTGGAAGAAGAACCACGGGTAGCTCGGGTGGTTCGGGTCGCGGGGCGGCTGCGGGTCCGTTGTGGCTGGTCGCGCAGTTCCCCGCGCCCCTCAAGGGAATCCGCTCACCCTTCTTGAGAGGTGCACTTCGTGTCTCTTACCCGTAGGCAGGTCACCACCGCGGCCCTTGCCGCCCTTCCGCTCGCGGCCGTCGCGGTCGGTACCGCCGAAGCCCACGGCCGGTCCCGTACCGTCTTCATCGCCGGTGACTCCACCGCCGCCCAGAAGTATTCCGACGCCGCGCCCGAGACCGGGTGGGGCATGGCGTTGCCCTTCTTCCTCTGTTCCGGTCTGTCCGTCGCCAATCACGCGGTGAACGGGCGCAGTTCCAAGAGTTTCGTCGACGAGGGGCGGCTGGACGCGATCCTCGCGGCCATCAGGCCGGGGGACTTCCTGCTCGTCCAGTTCGCGCACAACGACGAGAAGACCACCGACCCCACCCGCTACACCGAGCCCTGGACGACGTACCAGGACCATCTGCGGATGTACCTCTCCGGTGCCCGGGCGAAGGGGGCGCGGCCGGTGCTCGCCACGCCCGTGGAGCGGCGGAGGTTCGACGCCGAGGGGAACGCCGTGCCGACGCACGGGGAGTACCCCGCCGCCATGAGGGCGCTCGCCGAGGAGGAGCGGGTGGCGCTGCTCGACCTCCAGGCGCTGTCGCTCGCCCTCTGGCAGGAGCTGGGGGTCGAGGCGACGAAGACCTACTTCAACTGGACCGACACCGAGCAGGACAACACGCACTTCAATCCGCCGGGCGCGATCGCCGTGGCGCGGCTCGTCGCGCGGGAGCTGCTGCGGACCCGGGTGCTCGGACCGCGGGACGTGGTCCGGCTGCACGAGGTGATCCCCACGTCGTGGATCACCTGGCCCGAACCGTCGTAGGCAAGAGCCGCTGTCGCAAGCAAGAGCCGCTGTCGCAAGCAAGAGCCGCTGTCGTAAGCAAGAGGAGAACCGTACAGTGCGTACACAGAAGTGTCATGGACGCGTCATCGCTGCCCTGGTCGGATGCACCGCGCTGGTGCTGTCCGTCACCGGTACGGCCGCGGCCCACGCCGCGCCCCGGGACCTCGGCCGGCAGACGCTGCCCACCTCGGACGGCTGGGCCTCGTACGGGACGGGGACGACCGGCGGGTCGGCCGCGGACGCCGAGCACGTCCACACCGTCACCACCTGGGCCGAGTTCAAGGCCGCCCTCGCCGCGGGCGGCTCCGCCCCGAAGATCATCAAGGTGAAGGGCGTCATCGACGCCGTCGCCGAGGGCTGCGACGCCTTCGCCGCGCCCGGCTACGACTTCGACGCCTACCTCGCCAAGTACTCACCCGAGGCCTGGGGGCTCGACACCGACCTCAGCGCCGAGCCCGACGACAGCCCGGAGGGGCTGCGCCGCGTCTCCCAGGCCAACCAGGACAAGGCCATCAAGGCGAGCGTCCCCTCCAACACCACCATCGTCGGCATCGGCCGAGGCGCCGGCTTCAAGGGCGTCAGCCTGCAGATCAAGGCCGTCGACAACGTGATCATCCGGAACCTGTCCTTCGAGTCCCCGATCGACTGCTTCCCGCAGTGGGACCCCACCGACGGCAGCAACGGCAACTGGAACTCCGAGTACGACACCGCCGTCGTCTACGGGGCCACCCATGTGTGGCTGGACCACAACACCTTCACCGACGGCTCCCACCCGGACAGCGCCGCCCCCACCTACTTCGGGATGCTCTACCAGCAGCACGACGGCGAGCTGGACATCGTCCGAGGCGCCGACTACGTCACCGCCTCCTGGAACGTCTTCACCGAGCACGACAAGACGATCCTCATCGGCAACAGCGACAGCGAGTCGACCGCGGCGGGGGACCGGGGCCACCTGAAGGTGACCTTCCACCACAACCTGTTCTCGAACCTGGTCGAACGCGCGCCCCGCGTCCGCTTCGGCCAGGTCGACTCCTACAACAACCACTTCGTCGCGAACGGCGACTACTCCTACAGCTTCGGCATCGGCAAGGAGTCCCAGCTCGTCGCCGAGCACAACGCGTTCACCCTGCCCGAGGGGGTCAGCGCGGCCAAGGTCCTCAAGCGCTGGAACGTCTCCCCGGTCACCGCCGACGACAACCACGTCAACGGCACCGCCACCGACCTGATCGCCGTCCACAACGCCGAGATCCCCGGAGAGGTCCTGGAGTCCGGCGCGGGCTGGACCCCGACCCTGCGCACCAAGGTCGACCCCGCGAAGTCCGTCCCCCGGATCGTCGACTGCGGCGCCGGCGCGGGACACCTCGGCTGATCCCTCTCCCCGAAGGCCGGGGCGGCGGCCTCCCGTCGTCACCCCGGCCCCTCCCCGCACCGCCGCACACCGCCAAGGAGCACCCGCATGCACTCCCCTTCCAGAAGGCGGTTCCTCGCCGCGACCGGCGGCACCGTGGCCGCCCTGGGCCTCGCCGCCCGGCCCGCGCAGGCCGCCGCCACCGGCAGACGCGGCCCCTTCGGCCGCCACGGCAGCCCGGCCGCCCGCCTCACCCCCCAGACCCTGTACGTCGACCCGCTCGGCCGGGGCGACTTCACCACCGTCCGCGACGCCGTCGCCGCCACCACCGGCAGCGGCTGGACCCTCGTCCTCGCCGCGGGCGTCTACCGCGAGACCGTCCTCCTCGACGCCACCCGCACCGAGGCCACCTGGATCGGCGCCGCCGAGGACCCGCGGGCCGTCGTCATCGTCTACGACAACGCGGCCGGCACCCCCAAGCCCGGCGGCGGCACCTACGGCACCACCGGCTCGGCCACCACCACCGTGCAGGCCGACGGCTTCACCGCCCGCTGGATCACCTTCGCCAACGACTGGCTGCGCGCCGACCACCCGGACATCACCGGCACCCAGGCCGTCGCCATCAAGGTCCAGGGCGACCGCTCCGCCTTCCACCACTGCCGCTTCCTCGGCCACCAGGACACCCTGTACTCGGACTCGATCGCCCTGGCCGTCTTCGCCCGGCAGTACTACGCCCACTGCTATGTCGAAGGAGACGTCGACTTCGTCTTCGGCCGGGCCACCGCCGTCTACGAGCAGTGTCACTTCCGCACCCTGAACCGCACCGACCTGGTCGCCGCCCCCTACGGGTTCGTCTTCGCCCCCTCCACGGCGGGCGCCAACCCGCTCGGCCACCTCGTCACCCGCAGCCGGATCAGCAGCGAGGCCCCGGACGCCTTCTACAAGCTGGCCCGCCCCTGGGTCCCCAGCTCCGACACCACCGCCTGGCCCTCCCTGGTCGTACGGGACACCTGGATCGGCCCCGGCATCGACGCGGTCGCCCCCTACACCAACATGTCGGCCTCCTTCCCCTGGCAGAACCAGCGGTTCGCCGAGTACCGCAACACCGGCCCGGGAGCCGAGATCACCGTCCCCGAGAACCGGCCGCAACTCACCGACGAACAGGCCGAGTCGGCGACCCGCGCGGCCCACCTGGGCGACTGGGAGCCGTGGAAGGGGGAGTGCTGAGATGTCCCTGCGCAGACGCACACTCCTCGCGGGCCTCACCGGAACCGCCCTGCTCCCCGCGGCTCCGGCCCTCGCCGCCCCGGCCGCCCCCGCCCACTCCCGCCGTGTCCTGCACGTCCGCCCCGGCGACTCCGTCCAGGCCGCCGTGGACACGGTCGACGGCCCCGGCTGGACGATCGTCGTGCACCCCGGAACGTATCGTGGGGTCGTCAACATCCCAGCAGACAAAGAGGAGTTGACGCTGCGGGGGGCGAGCCGCGACCCCCGCGCCGCCGTGATCGTCCACGACAACGCCAACGGGACCCCGAAGCCCGACGGCTCCGGCACCTACGGCACGGCCGGCTCCGCCACCTTCACCTCCGCCGCCCCGGGACTCACCGTCCACGACCTCACGCTCGCCAACGACTGGCTGCGCGCCGACCACCCGGACATCACCGGCACCCAGGCCGTCGCCGCCTACGTCACCGGCGACCGCAGCCACTTCGAGAACGTCCGTCTCCTCGCCCACCAGGACACCCTCTTCGCGGACACGACCGCACTCGACGCCTTCGACCGGCAGTACTACCGGGGCTGTTACATCGAAGGAGACGTCGACTTCGTCTTCGGGCGGGCCCGCGCCGTCTTCGACGCCTGCCGCTTCCACACCCTCCAGAGGGACGTGACCTTCACCCCCAAGGGCATGGTCTTCGCCCCCTCCACTGCCCGGGCCAACCCCTACGGCTTCCTCGCCCTGCGCGGCCGGATCACCTCCGGCGCGGAGGACGCGGCGTACAAGATCGCCCGGCCCTGGGTCCCGTCGTACGAGACGACAGCCTGGCCCTCCCTGGTCGTACGGGACACCTGGATCGGCCCCGGCATCGACGCGGTCGCCCCCTACACCAACATGCGGGACGCCTACCCCTGGCAGACCATGCGCTTCCGTGAGCACGCCAACTCCGGCCCCGGCGCGCAGATCACGGTCCCCGACAACCGCCCCCAGCTGACGGCGGAGGAGGCCGTCGCGCACACCCCGCGGACCTACCTCGGGGACTGGAGGCCCTATGAGCGGCGTCCGTGACCCCGTCGGACGGCGGGCGTTCGTCGTCGGAGCGAGCGCCGCGCTGCTCGCCGGGGGAGCGGCCGCCGGTACCGCGGAAGCGGCTGTCGTGGACGGTCCGCTCCCCGACTTCCACCCCGCCCTCAAGGCCGCCCTGACCTTCCCCCTGGCCTGGGGCACCTCCCCGATCCGGGACTTCCGCGCCTGGCGCCGGGCCGCCCGCACCAAGGTCGACGAACTGCTGATCGTCGACCGCGAGGACGGCACCCCGTACGCCCCCGAGTTCGGCCCGTCCGTCCAACAGGACGGCTACCGGGCCGAGCCGGTCACCCTCTCCCTCACCCGGCACGAACGCGTCCGCGCCGCCCTGCTCACCCCCGAAGGCCCGGGCCCCTTCCCGGCCGTGCTGCTCCTGCACGACCACGGGGCGAAGTTCGACATCGGCAAGGAGAAGCTGGTCCGGCCCTGGGACGACGACACCCGGCTGGCCTCCGCGCAGGCCTGGGCGGACCGCTGCTTCAGCGGACGGTTCGTCGGCGACGAGCTGGCCCGGCGCGGGTACGTCGTGCTGTGCGCGGACGCCCTCGGCTGGGGCGACCGCGGCCCCCTCGCCTACGACCAGCAGCAGGCGCTCGCCTCGAACTTCTTCAACCTCGGCTCCTCGCTCGCCGGACTGACGGCGCGTGAGGACGCGAGGGCCGCCGGCTTCCTGGCGGGGCTGGAGCGGGTGGACGCCCGCCGGGTCGCGGCCGTCGGCTTCTCCATGGGCGCCTACCGCGCCTGGCAGACCGCGGCCCTCACCGACGCCGTGAGCGCCGCCGCCTGCGTCTGCTGGATGACCGGCCTGAAAGAAATGATGGTGCCCGGCAACAACACCCTGCGCGGGCAGTCCTCGTACTACATGCTCCACCCGGGCCTGCCCCGGTTCCTCGACTTCCCCGACGTGGCGAGCATCGCCGCACCCCGGCCGATGCTGTTCTTCTCCGGCGGACTGGACCCGCTCTTCCCCACGGACGGCGTCCGCACCGCCCACGAGAAACTGCGCGCCGTCTGGCGCTCCCGCCACGCCGAGGAGCGGTTGCGGCTGAAGACCTGGCCCGAGCTCGGCCATGTCTTCGCCGACCGCATGCAGGACGAGGTCTTCGACTGGCTCGACCTCACCCTGTGAACCACCCCTCTCCCCACACGAGAAAGGACCCGCACTCCATGTCTCGTCGCACCGCTTTCGCGCTCATCGCGGCCCTCGCCCTCGGCGCAGGTCTCGCCGTCCTCCCCACCCAGGCCCAGGCGGCCACCGTGGTCGTCAGCAACTCCACCGACCTGTCCAACGCCGTCAAGAACGCCACCGCGGGCACCGTCATCCAGGTCAGGGGTGGCACCTACTACCCCACGGCCACTCTGCAGTCCACGGCCAACGGCACCTCCTCCTCGCCGGTCACGCTCACCGCGTACGGTTCGGAGACGGTGAGGATCGACGGCTCCTCGCTCCCCGACGGCGACTGGATCTTCAAGCTGACCGCCGACTACTGGAACGTCTCCAACATCACCTTCCAGAACTCCCCGGACAGCGCGGTCGTCTGCCAGTCCTGCACCGGCACGGTCTGGAACAACATCAAGACCATCAACGGCGGCGACTCCGGCTTCACCCTCACGGGCGACGGCACGGTCAACAACACCGTCAGGAACATCGACTCCTACGGCCACTACGACGCCGCGGGCCACGGCGAGAACGCCGACGGCATCGCCGTCAAGTACGGCTCCGGCACCGGCAACCTGATCACCGGCGCCCGCCTCTACAACAACTCGGATGACGGGATCGACTTCTGGTCCTTCTCCTCGCCCGTCACCATCGAGCACACCTGGTCCTTCGGCAACGGCGTCAACCGCTGGTCCGACTCCGCGTTCGCCGGTGACGGCAACGGCTACAAACTGGGCGGCGACGGCGAGGTCGTCGCGCACGTCGTCAACAACTCCGCCGCCTGGGGCAACGCCGGCAACGGCTTCACCGAGAACTCCAACACCGGCGCGATCGTCATCAACCGCACCACCGCCTACGCCAACAGCAAGTGGGGCTACTACTTCGCCACCGGCGCCGCCAGGCTCGGCAAGAACCTCGCCGTGAGCAACGGCAGCGGACTGGTCAACAAGGGCTCGTCGGTGGTCTCCGCCGGCAACAACTGGGACAGCGGCGTCTCGACGCCCGCCTTCCGGTCGACGGACGCCTCGACGACGTACAACGCCCGCAGCTCCAGCGGCACCCTGCCCGCCACCACGTTCCTGACGACGGGTTCGACGACGATCGGCGCGACCATGGACTGACCTGCGGCCGAGCCGTCCAGGGCGCTTGACCCGATTTTTGCCCGCCGAACGCGTATCGATCGGGCAACGGGTCTCGCGCCCGACCGCGTGACGCGCGTAGAAAATCTGTCATGCATAAGTCACTGCGCATCGCGGCCACCGTCGCCGCCTGTGCCGTCGCCGGTGCCGCGCTCTACGGCGCCGGCGCGGCCACGGCCGGCCAGTCCACGGCCAACTCCACCCACGAGCCGTACAACATCGGGCTCCTGGTGAAGGACATCGACACCTACTACGGCACCACGGCGGACGCGAACGGCGTGTACCAGGCGTCGCCGACCAGCCCGTACGCCAAGGACCTCGCGGCGATCGACAAGGCCGCGAAGAAGTACATCGACCAGGCGGCCCGCAAGGCCCGCCACCACGGCGAGAAGCCCGCCGTCGTCTTCGACATCGACGACACGCTGCTGCTCAGCCTGGACTACGAGAAGAAGACCAACTACACGTACAACTCGTCCACCTGGGCCGAGTACGTGGCGAAGGCCGACCGTCCGGCGGTCTTCGGCAGCCCGGAGCTGGTGCGGTACGCGACGTCCAAGGGCGTCGAGGTCTTCTACAACTCGGGCCTGAAGGAATCCCAGCGCGCCGCGGCCGTCGAGAACCTGAAGAAGGTCGGCGCCGATGTGAACCTCGACGCCGGCCACATGTTCCTCAAGGACGCGGCCAACCCGCCGTCCTACCTGAGCGCCTGCGCCACCGCGAACAACTGGACCTGCACCACCGTCCAGTACAAGTCGGGCACCCGCAAGCACATCGAGGACGACCTCGGGTACGAGATCATCGCCAACTTCGGCGACCAGTACTCCGACCTCGAGGGCGGCTACGCCGACCGGAAGTACAAGCTGCCGAACCCGACGTACTTCGTCAGCTGAGCCCCCGCAGCGGACGGATCGACTCCAGGGTCGGTACGACGGGTTCGATCGTGCCGTCCGCGGCGAACCTCAGCCGGTCGATCGTCGTCTCCCGGTGCATCCCGTCACCGCCCGGCCTGCCGGGACAGTTCAGCGCGAACCGGTGGTAGACGATGTACCACTCGTCCGTGCCGGGCACGTTCACCACGGCGTGGTGACCGGTGGCGAGGATGCCGTACTCGGGACGCTTGGACAGGATCGTCCCCCGCTTGGTCCACGGGCCGAGCGGGGACGGTCCCGTCGCGTACGCCACGTGGTGGTTCTCGCTGCGGGTGTCGTCCTCGGACCACATGAAGCAGTACGTCCCGCCGCGCTTCACGACGAAGGACCCCTCGCGGAAGTTCTCCGGGGTGATGTCCCGCACCTCCGCGGGCTTTCACCCCCGACCATGACCAGCTGTAGCGGGATCGCTACGTACGGCATGGTGGTGCTCATCTGCAGGCAGGCCGCGGACGCGGATGGCTTCCACGGTCCAGACGCGGCGCGTCCCGTCGGCCGCCGTCACCGTGTACGTCTGCGGCGATCGCGTACCCCTGCTGCCCCTTCGCCGTCACGTCCGTCACCGGCGCCGACGTGCTCGGATAGGCGGTGAGCAGCCGGTCGTACTCCGCCTGGGTGACCGGCAGCACCGTGCCGTGGCGCGGGTTCGCCGGGAGCTGGTAGTCCGTCGACATGGTCCAGCGGCCCGAGTCGAGATCGGTGGTCTCGAAGGGGACATAGCCGCGGGCGCCGTACTCGTCGATGAACAGGTACCACTTGTCCCCGGTGTTGGACTTGAACACCGTCGGCCCCTCGCCCCGGCTGATCGAGCCGCTGCCGATGCAGTCGGAGACGAAGTCGTACGACGTGGAGGTCAGGCTCGTCGACTTCTCCCCGGTGATGAACTTCGAGCAGGGGGAGCTGGAGGCAGGGTCGCGCTCGTCCTTGGTGTACCGGTAGTAGGTGTCCCGGTACTTCACCACCGTCGAGTCGATGACCGAGTAACCCGGGTCGTCCCAGACCTTGGGCTCGCTGAACGTGCGGAAGTCCTTGGTCGTCGCGTAGAGCATCTTGTTGTACGTCGAGCCGGTGTGCTCGGGATCGTCGTCGGCGTACACCTTGGACGCCCAGAACACGACGTACTCACTGAGAGGGCAGTACGTGACGTGATGCCCGTTTCGGGCTTTCGGGTGGGGCTGTCGGGCTGGTCGTGGCCTGACCAGGCGGCTACGACTGTGGC